>CAYONM010000024.1:9882-27036 GCA_964405325.1 uncultured candidatus Brocadiaceae bacterium
CAGCGCGAAGCCGGTTCGCCACTGGCAACTGGAACGCTGCTTGCGGAGTTCAGTGCAACCAGCCGTTGAGGCCGGTGATGGATGCATTTTGCGATGACCAGCGACCAGGATTTCGACGATCGGCTCGATGCTTTGGCCCAGGGCGAGACCTTTGCCTTCCGGGCCGACAAGGATGATGTGCTGGCCGGGGCCCTGACCGATGTGATCGACAGTACCGATGATGATCCGCGTTGGCGGGTGGATACCAGAACCCTGCAGAGCATGCCGGCGTCAGCGCCGACAACGAGCGTGCTGCCGTTGGAATTCGGGCCCGATCTGCGTCAGGTGAAGGGCTATATGGTGCCGCGGCCAGGCAATATGGTCCGGGTCATGGCCATGGCCGTGGTGGCGATGATGGCCTTGATGACCCTGTTGACCGCAGTGATTGCGCAGGCCATACAGGGTCTGACCAATCAAGTTCGTGGTGATGAGCGCTTCAACGAGACCGTGGTGGTGGCGCAGCCGGTACCAGCGGATGAGGTGATGGATCCCGAGGCCTTCGCGCGATTGCTGCAGGCCTGGCCGGACCGGCGGCAGGAGCTGTGGCTGCGCCGTTTTGCGGCGTTACGCGCGGCTGGGCAGTGGGATCAGTCTTGTGAGGCTTTCCGCGAAGCCGCCTTGGTGGACCGGCAAGCTCTGCCGTGGTCAGCGCAGATGGATTATCTGGAGGTGCTGCTGCATATCGAAGACTTGGAACGCGCTGAGGCGGTGGCGCGGGAGCTGCGTTTCGATCAGCTGGACGAGGACGATCAGCAGCGCTTTACTGTCGCGATGACCCGCCTGGCTTTGGCCCGGGTGCAGTAGGCGTTGTCTGGCTGCGGCGCAGTCTATATCGGACCTGCTGAGTGCCGACGCCGTAAGCGGCCAGGGCGCTGAGCAGGCGGGCGTGGTGATGATTACGTAACTCCGCCAGCAGCAGACTGTCGGAAACCGCCAGCACCAAGCCCTGCCGACCGAGCCGGGCCACTTCGATGCGGGCGCAGATCGCACTGCTGAACAGGCTGGCCAGGGCGGTGCGCACTCGGCGCATCCGTTCGAGTCGACGGAACTCCGGCGAGCGGGTGTAGCGGCCGACCAGCTCGTCGATGCCTTGCGCTCGACGACGCTGATGTCGTGGACGGGCCGCCAGGCGGCGGTCGCGTTCAGGATCAGGTCGATGGTCCCACATGAGGTCTACAGAACGAGTTCGTCCGTTTTCTCGTCGGTTGCTGGCGCTGGTGGTTGGTCAGGTTGCGGTGCCTCGTCCGGCTGCGGGGTGGGCTGCAGCTGCGGTGAAGCCGGCGGATTCAGGCTTTGTTCAATGGCTTGCTCCAGGACGGTAGCCTCGTCGATCTCAAGGTATTCGTCGGGGATGCCGGCGGCATCGGCGGTTTCCCGCATGATGCGGGTGCAGGCGTCCAGGTCGTCTCGGGTGATGGTTTGTTTGGGTTCTGGCACTTCGCCGGGTTCAGGGACCTTTACCAGGATGCGGTCGCCCAGCTGCCTCAGGGTCTCGTCTGAAACCTGTCGTTGCAGCAGGGCTCGTTGGAAGCGGCTGAGTTGCTTGCGGATCTCGTTCTGTTCCGCTTCGTCGTAGTCGACCTGCGGTAGATAGCGGTAGGTCAGACCTTGGGCAAACACCACCTGTGCTGCCGGCAGGGTGTGCTCGTTCTGGAGGATCTGTTCGGCGTCCTCAAGCTGGAAGTCCTCGTTCCGGATCCGTTCGGTCAGTTTTTTGACGCTGGTCATCACCCGTTCGCGTTCCGCGTCGGGATAGGCCAGTTCCTTCTCCAGGACGTGCTCGCTCTGGCCTTCGATGACTCGGGCGGCGGTTTCGCGGACCAGCCACTGCCAGTTCATCGCCATCCAGATGCCGACGGCGATCATCAGGACCAGGACGATGGCGAAGACAATGGCTATCTGGGCCAGGCAACCAGCGCGACGGGTGGACATGGTAGGCTCCCGGGTGGAACAGGTAAGGTGGCAACAGCAGAGCGGGTTTGTGAGCGGGTACAATTCCCGATGAACGGAGACGTCTGGCGTCGCGAGAGCTGTCCGAGCAGCTTGTGGTCGGCAACCATTCTGACCGCCGCAGACCGACCCCACTCTGGTGGGGTCGGTCTGCGGTCTTACTGCCAGTCGTTCAGGTACGGCAGGGCGCTGGCAACGGCTTCGACTTGGGCACGGTTGTCCAGCAGTTGCCCGGTGGCGTCCCAGTGGCCACTCAGGAAGCGGTTCTGAACGCCGTCCGGCAAGGTGACAGCTAGGCTGTCGTTACCGAAGTACAAGGTCTTGGTCTCGATGTCCAAGCGCAATTCCAGGCTGGGATCGGCCGCAATGGCGTCCTGTAGCGTCCTGGCTTCAGCGGCGGTCACTTGCACGCAGGGCACGCCCAGGGCTATGTTGTTGTTGTAGAAAATTTCGGCGAAGCTGACTGCGACAAGGGCCTGAATCCCCCATTTCAGCAGGCTCTGCGGCGCGTGCTCACGCGAGGAGCCGCAGCCGAAATTGCTGTTGCCAACCAGGATGGCAGCGCCGCTGAAACGCGGATCGTCAAAGGGGTGCTGCTTGCCCTGCTCGCGTAGTCCGGCGCGATCATCGGCGAAGGCATGTTCGCCGAGACCATCGAAGGTGACGCAACGCAGGAAGCGGGCGGGGATGATACGGTCGGTGTCGATGTCGTTGCCGCGCACCGGGACCCCCCGGCCGACAACGTGACGGATCTCGTTCATGCGGACACTCCTTCCAGGTTGCGGATGTCGCTGACCTGGCCTTCCAGTGCGGCCAGCGCGACCATTTCCGGGCTCATCAACAGGGTGCGGCCCGAGGGTGAGCCCTGTCGTCCCTTGAAGTTACGGTTCGACGTACTGGCCGATATTTGCCGACCCTGTAGCTTGTCAGGATTCATCGCCAGACACATGCTGCAGCCGGCTTCCCGCCATTGGAAACCATGTTGCTCGAAGATCCGGTGCAGACCTTCGGCCTCGGCCTCAGCCTTCACCACTTCGCTGCCGGGGACCACGAACGCGAGCACGCGTTCGGGAACCTGGCCGGCATGGGCCTGAATCACCGCTGCCGCAGCGCGCAGGTCGCTGATGCGGCCGTTGGTGCAGCTGCCGATGAAGGCGACATCGATTGGCACGCCCGCAATGGCCTGGCCGGGCTGCAGATCCATATACTCGTAGGCTTCGGCCACCACCTGGCGATCCACCTCAGGAAATTGTTCCAGGACCGGGATGGTTTCGTCGACGGCAATGGCTTGGCTAGGGGTGATGCCCCAGGTGACCGTCGGTTTGATTTCGTTGGCCTGGAAGCGCACCACATCGTCGTACTCGGCATCGTCATCCGAAGCCATGGCCAGCCACCAGGCGCTGGCACGCTCGAAGCTCTCACCCTGAGGGGCATAGGGGCGGCCGCGCAGATAGTCGATGGTGGTCTGGTCCGGGTTGATGTAACCGCAGCGGGCACCGCCCTCGATGGCCATGTTGCAGACGGTCATGCGTTCTTCCATGGACATGGCGGTGAAGGTGCTGCCAGCAAATTCGTAGGCATAGCCGACGCCGCCGTTCACGCCCAGGACCCGGATGATGTGCAGGATCACGTCTTTGGCGGTCACACCGGCAGCCAGCTGACCATCCACCTGGATTTTGCGGACCTGCAGGCGGCCCATGGCCAGGCTCTGGGTGGCCAGCACGTCGCGTACTTGGCTGGTACCGATGCCGAAGGCGATGGCGCCAAAGGCACCATGGGTGGCGGTATGGCTATCGCCACAGGCGACGGTCAGCCCCGGCTGGGTCAGGCCTTGTTCCGGCGCGACGATATGCACCACGCCCTGTCTACCGGAACCGACATTGAACAGGGTGACGTTCTGTTCAGCCGTGTTGCGCTCGATGGCCTGCAGCATTTCTTCCGCCAGCTCATCGGCATAGGGCCGACTCTGGTCGGTGGTCGGAACGATATGATCGACCGTGGCGAAGGTTCGTTCCGGGTGCGCAACGGACAGCTGGCGCTCCTGGAGCATAGCGAAGGCCTGGGGGCTGGTGACCTCGTGGATCAGATGCAGACCGATGAACAGCTGGGTCTGCCCGCTGGGCAAAGTGCTGACGGTGTGCTGATCCCAGACCTTGTCGAAAAGGGTTCTGGCGCTCATGGATGCCTCCTTACGGCGCTTGAATGTGGTCGCTTACAGCATTGCTGGTATTTTAAAAATGTGGCATCAACATTCATTGCATGAATGAAACGCAGCGTCGTTCCGGAATCGAACTGCGTGATCTGGGCTACTTTGCGGCCATTGTCCAGCATGGCCGTCTGGGGCAGGCGGCGACGGCTCTGGGGGTGGCGCAGCCGACGCTCTCGCATGCCATCGCGCGGTTGGAGCAGGCGGTGCGGGCGCCGCTTTGGGATCGCAGCGGTGGCCGGCGGCGGCTCCTGCAACTGACCCCAGTGGGTGAAGTCTTGCTGCGTCGGGCAGAGAAGGCTCTGGCTGAGATGCAGGCCATCGACGACGATCTGGCGGCCTTGGCCGGTCTGAGCCACGGCCAGTTGCAGTTGGGTTGCATTCCGACACTGATGGCCAGTCTGCTGCCACGCTTGTTGGCCCAGTTACGATCAGAGCACCCGCAGTTGGCCATCCAGGTCCAGACGGTGCGCTCTGAGCAGGTGCTGGAGGCTTTGCGTGAGCATGCCATCGATGGCGCTCTGGTTGCTGGCGATGCTGCCGCTGACAGCCCCTGGCCCAGTGAAGCCTGCGGCCACCAGCGTTTTGTCGCGGTGATGCGGCGGGATCATCCCTTGGCCAAGCGGCGACGCCTGTCGATGGCCCAACTGGCGGACGAAGCGCTGCTGCTGGTGCCGGTAGCCACCATCACCGGGCGCCTGCTGCAGAACTGCTGCCGGCGCGCTGGCTTTGCCCTGCAACCGGCATTGACCCTGGACAGCCCCGAGGGCCTGCGCGAGCTGGTGCGCGCAGGCGGCGGCATCAGCGTGCTGCCAGCGGGTTATGTGTCGGCCAGCGATCCCGATCTGCATTGCGCCGAGCTGGCCGATCCAACCCCAGCACGGCCCATCAGCTTGGTTCACCGGGGCTTAGCCGGGCGACCCGCCCTGCAGGCCCTGCTCGATCTGGTGCAGTCAGAAATCGGTTGATTCAGGGGGGGGCTTTGCCCCCGCGAGGTCCGTCGCACACCTCCTCGCTCCGGCGTCGCGATTTGCCCGCTTCGCGGTCCTTTTTTGGTGCGCTTCGCGCTATTGTCGCCGAAAAATCGTCGCTCGGTCGGACCTGCTCGCGCTATGGTCGCGCTGCCGCGAGATCAGGACGACTTTCCGCAGCGGGGGCGTTGCCCCGTCCTGGCGACGTCTCGTCGTACTCGCCGACCAGGGCCCACCAGGCCCCGTCTCATTTGACAGCGCCGCTGAGCAGCTGAGTATGGCTGCCCCTGATTTTAGCGACTCGACCTAGCCGGAACCGACAGCACGCATGCGCAAACTGGAGATCCTCAATACCAAGCTCAAAGGCAAGACCATGGTGCTCAAAGAGATCACCCTGGTCGGATCCGGCGAGGGCTGCCAGGTTCGTGCGCGGCACGATAGCTTGGCGTCGCAGCATGCGCGTTTTTTTCGCGATACCGGTGGTCGGCAGATGGTCGAGCTGTTGGATCGGAGCCATCACCTCTACGTCAATGGTCATGATGTGGCGCGCAGTGAATTGCGTACCGGTGACCAGATCCGGGTTGGTCCGCTGAAGTTTCGCTACACCGAGGAGGTGCGGCGTCCCAGTTCAGAATCTCGTCTGGACAATCTGATCGAAGAATACGAGCGCCAGGCCGAGCAGCACGTCTACGATTTTGCCAAAGAAGATTTGTTTTATCTGGTCACCCGCCACAGCGAGCTGCGTCGGGCGATCGCCTTTCGTATTCCGAGCCGCGATCGCTTCATCGATCAGGCCCAGGCCTTCGTCTCGCGCATTGCAGTGCAGGCGGGTATGGACCAGATGAAGCACGAAGCGCTGATGACCTGCTGCAAAGAGCTGATCCTCAACGCGCATCGGCATGGCCATGATTACGATGAAAGCAAAAGCATCGTCGTCCGATATTTCGACAAAGGCGATCGGATCGAGTTGGTCATAGAAGATCAGGGTGCGGGTTTCGATCACCAGGCCTTGTTGGATTCGGTGCGCAATGTCGATGCTGCTACGGCCGCCCGCGAACGCTACAAGGCTGGTGGTTTCGGCGGTCTGGGCTTCCAGTTGATCACCAAGATGGCTGAGCGCTTGGAGTACAACGAGGCTGGTAATGTTGTGACCTTCCAGGTCACCAAGGAGTTCTGAACCAACGCGGACGTGGCGGAATTGGCAGACGCGCCAGGTTTAGGTCCTGGTGAGGTAACACTCGTGGGAGTTCGAGTCTCCCCGTCCGTACCAGATAACCACCGTCGATGACGGTGGTTTTTTTGCGGTGAGAGGGACCCGCAAACCGCAGGGCTTTGCCCCTCGTGTTGGTATCGTAGACTCTGGCGCGTGGACGAGCTTGATGTCTTAATGACTGCGGCACGTGATGCCGAGGACCGGGTGGCTTTCGCTCAGGTGGTGGATCGCTGCCATCGACTGGTCCGGCTGACCGTGCTGCGCGATACCGCCGATCCAGAGCTGTCTGACGAGATCGCCCAGGAGGTGTTTGTGCGCGCCTGGGCCAAGCGGCATCTGTATCGGCCGGGGACCAGCCCGCGGGCCTGGTTGTTGGCCATTGCTCGCAGTCAAGTGCTGGAGCACCACCGCCACCGGGACCGGGCCCGTCGGCACCTCAAGCGACTGGTGGCGGTGGAATTGCTGCGACGTCGGCAGGACGATGCTGATGAGCTGCATGAAGACCGCCTGGAAGCCCTGCGGATCTGTATGGGCGAGCTGCAGCCGGCCCATCGCGAGTTGTTGGATCTGGTTCATGGTCAGGGGCTGAGCACCGAGGACGCGGCCCTGGTGCTGGACATCAAGCCACCGGCCTGTCGGAAGCGCCTGTCCCGGCTGCAGCAGGCGCTGCGCAACTGTATCGAGACCCGCCTACAAGGCGAGGAGGCGTCGTGAGACCAGACGAACAGCAGCGCATCCGTGATCTGGTGGAGGCCTACGCCCTGGGTGAGTTGGACGATGTCGGTCTGCAGGCGCTCTATGATGCCTTGCGGCACGATGACAGCGCCACCTTCGCCGCCGCCGAGGCCTGGCAGGCGCTGCGCCTGCGGACGGAGCTGCGCACGGTGTTGGATACTCGTTTTCAGGAACTGGTGCAACGGCAGTTGGATGAGGATATCAACGGCAATCGTGGCTTTATCGGCAGTGTTCTGGAAGCCATCGGCATGCGGCGTCCACGCCTGCATTCGGTCCGTCTGCCAGGTTTGCGGCAGCGTCGACGTCCCTGGCGCTGGTTGCTCCTGGTGCTGGTTTTGGCGGTGCTGACCTGGGTCGTGTGGCCGCGGCAGCAGGTGAGCATCGAGGTGGTGCAGGGGCCGGCGCTGATTGATGGCGAGCGCCTGCAACAGGCGACGGCGGTGTCGGGTGGGATCATCGATCTGGACGCGGGGGCCTTGCTGCGTATCCGTTGGCATGCCGGCCAGGAAGCGATCGTCAGCGGTCCGGCCACCTGCAGCGTCCGTGCCGATGCCCTGTCCTTGCGCGCGGGTCGCTTGCGTGTTCGCACGGCCGCGGCGTGGCTCCGCATTGGTTTGCCGGAACGGCCGCTGCGCATTGAGGCCTTGAGCGATTGTACGGTGGTCTGCGGTGATCAGGGCAGCGAGGTCGGGGTGACGCGGGGCCGGGCTCGACTGTTGGCTGGGGCTCGTTTTACCGATGAGGTCAATCTCACCACGGGCCACTGGTCCGACGGTCGCGCGGCCCTGCCCTGGGTCCTGGATGAGACCTGGCAGGAATCGCCGGCTCTCCCCGAGCGGGCCCTGCGGTGGCGGTGCGAATTGGAAGCCCAGTGTCCGCCCGGGGCCCAGTTGCGTCTGTTCGATAGCCAGGGGGTCTTGCTGCGTTGGGAAGCGGAACGGCTGGTGGTTCCCCGCGTGCCGGAGCAGCACGCTCTCCCCGGTGCGCCGCGACAACTGCGTCTGTTGTGTCTGATTGGCGACGAAACCGGGGTCCAGGTCCAGTTGGACGAGGGGCCGGTACTGCTGCGTTTACCGCCGGCGCCGCCGCCCTTGCGCTGGCAGGCCGATGGGCCGGTGGCGATGCGTGCCAGCCGGCTGCGGGTTGGGCCGCCACGTTTGCCGTGGCCGTGACGGGGTCAGTCTTTGGTTTCCGGTTGTACAAGCTGTAATTCGCGCAGGGCCCGAGCCGGATCTTCGGCATGCAGTAGCAGGAGGTTGCGCAGGTTGTCGTAGCCTTGGCGATCTTCGACCTGATCAATACGGAGGGCCATGCCCTTGTCGGTGGTCCGCGTCACTGTCGCTCGGCAGTAGACCGACAGATCGGAACCATGGCGATTGCTCAGTTCGATCACCAGCCGGCAGGCCGTCTCGGTGGGTAGGGTCTGTTGACACTGCAGTCGGACGCCGCCGAGACTGAAGTCGCAGGATTCTGCTGGAATCGCCTGACCATCGGCATGGACCCAGGCAAAGAAAGGGATATCCACACGCGACTGACGACGCAGGTGGCGTGCAATGTGCGAATCAGGCTGGCCCTTGGCGGCGGACATGTCCGCATGCCATCAGTATTCGTGTCTGAAACAAGTCAAACCGAGCAGTATTCGCTTTGGCTTCTATTCAACCCGTGGCAGCGGTCCCGAATCCACGCGCCAGTTGGGTTCGTGGTGTTCGCGCACGGCGTTGATCTGCAGTTCCTCCAGTTCGTCCTCTTCGAAGAGATCGCGAGCCTGGCTGGCTTGCCGCCATTGGTCGCAATCGTCACGGCGGACCTGGGTGTCGCAGTGGATGTCGCCGGCATGCAGGGCCATGCGCATGGTCCAGGGGGTAAAAGGGCCCAGGATCGTATTGCCATGATGGACGTACCAGTGATGAATGGCAGCACCATCGTGGTCCCGCAGGTTGAGTTGGCGGATGCCATCGTGGACGACCGGAATAACCTTGAGCCGGTCGGATGAGCGACTGCGCATGATCCACCTCCCATGTGGCGGGTTCTTGAGCCATTATACCCAGAACCGTTGGCTGGTGCCATGGTTAAGTGACCGGAGCGTGTCTCATCGCGAAACCAGCCATTAAATGGTCGAACGTCCAGTTTGGCTGTCTCGCTTCTGCTCGGTTCTGCCGTTCGTTTGCCAGGATCAGCGGCAGCATCTATCGAAAGTGCCTACGCCTACATTGATCAAGAAAACGTTCATTCTAGGTTGTTTTGACGCGCCCTGCAAGGCGTTGGGCTTGGCACGGCATATGCGATTCAAGTTCCTTAGGCGGTGCCTCGCTGATTCACGAAGTACCGCGGTCTCCTCCCGAATCCGACAGACCCGGCGATGGTGTCGCCGGGTCTGTCGTCGCTTGAGGCTATCGTTTTGATGGTGGGTCAGGCCACCAGCCCGAACAGGCGGGCGACCTTGTGCAGGGCGGCGACCGCCTGATCAACATCGGCACGGCTGTTATAACAGCCGATGCTGATACGGGCGGTGGCGTTGACCCCAAAGCGCTGCATCACCGGTTGAGCACAGTGGTGTCCGGCGCGGATCGCGACCCCTTCCATGTCTAGGATGTTGGCGATGTCGGACGGGTGGGCCTCGTCCATGACGAAGCTGATCAGACCGGCGCGCTCGGGTGCGGTGCCGATCTGTTTCAGACCGGGCACCTCCTGCAACAGGTTTTCGGCGTAGTGTAGCAGGTCGTGCTCGTGCTGCCGGAGGGCGGTGTGGTCCAGCTGCGCAAACCAGTCAGCGGCTGCGGCGAAGCCAATGGCTTCGACAATGGCCGGGGTGCCGGCTTCAAAGCGCAGCGGCGGTGCGGCGTAGGTGGTCTGTTCAAAGGTGACCCGGTCGATCATATCGCCACCGCCGCGCCAGGGTGGCATGGCGTCCAACAATTCGGCCTTGCCGTACAGGGCGCCGATGCCGGTGGGACCGTAGATCTTGTGGGCCGAACAGGCGAGGAAGTCGCAGTCCATCGCCTGCACATCGACCAAGCCGTGTGGTACCGATTGCGCTCCATCTACCAGCACCAGGGCACCAGCGTCGTGTGCCTCGTGGATCAATTCGGTAACGGGGTTGACGGTGCCCAGGCTGTTGGAGATATGCGCGATGGCAACCAGCTTGACGTTTTCGCCAAGCAGGCGGCGGAAAGCTTTGCGGTCCAGGGAACCATCGTCATGGATCGGACAGACTTTCAGGTCGAACCCGAACAGTTCCTTGGTGATCTGCCAGGGCACGATGTTGGCATGATGCTCCATGGCGGTAATCAGGACCGCATCACCCGGTTTCAGGTAGGCCCGGCCCCAGCTCCAGGCCACCAGGTTGATGGCATCGGTGGTGCCGCTGGTATACACCACGTTGTCCGGGTCTGGTGCGTTCAATAGTTTGGCGACCGAGGCTCGGGCCTGTTCGTAGAGTTCGGTAGAGCGCATTGATCGTTGGTACATGCCACGATGCACCGTGCCGTATTCCGCTCGCAGGAAATGGTCCATGCGTTCGATCACCGCCAGCGGTTTTTGCGCGGTGGCGCAGTTATCCAGATAGGCAAATGGCTTGCCGTTCACCTTGCCCTGCAGGCCGGGAAATTGGCTGCGAATGCTATTGTTCATGATGGGGCTCCCAGCCAATCGGCGAGGCAGTTGCTGGCGGTGTCCTGCAAGGGTGCGAAATGCAGGTCATGCACAATTTCGTCCAGGAAGCCACGGATCACCAGTTGATTGGCGGTTTCGCGATCGATGCCACGGGAGCGCAGGTAGAACAATTCATCGGCATCGGCTTGGCCGATGGACGTGCCATGGTTGGCACTGACATCATCGGTGTTGATGTCCAGTTGGGGCCGGGCGAAGACGCGAGCCTGGGGTGAGAGCTGGAGGTTGTTGGCGCTTTGTTCGGCCTTGGCGCCGGGACAGCTGTGATCGATGCGTACCAAGCCGTCGAAGGAATAGCGGCTCTGGTCCTCAGCCACGCAGCGGAAGCGTTGTTGGGAGCTGGTGTTGGCAGCGGCGTGTCGCAGGCGCAGGTGCTGATGCGCCTGGCATTGGTCGCGAAGTTGGCAGGCGGCACCGATATCGGCCTCGGCTCCTTCTGCCAGCAGATCGATATCCCAGCGGTGTCGCACCAGTCGGGCGCCTCGGCTCAGCTGCCGCCAGCGCAGCAGGCCATCGCGGCCGCTGGTGACGCGGCGATGGCTCAGCAATTGGCTGCTGGCGTGCAGGTGTTCCAGTTCATCGCAGCGCAGTTGGGCGCCATCGGCGAGTTCGATGTCCAGGCCCAGGCAGGCGGCCTCGTCCGCGTCCAGCTGATGGACGATGATCAGATCTGCCGCCTGACCACGAGCCAGGCGGATGTGCAAGCGGTGATGCCCACCGTTGTGCAGGATCAGCAGCGGCCCGGTGCTGCGGTTCAGGTCCAGGCGATGGGTCTGACCACCCAGCGTCCAGGCCGGTTGCGGATCGGGGGCCAATACGGCTTTGGCCCAGGTCGGGTCGACCTCGTCCTCGCCGATATCCTGCCAGGTGGCCGAGGCCGGCAGCTGGCCGAAGCAGTGACGACCCGTCGGCCCCAGGGCGATACCGGGCAGGGCGCTCAGCACTGCTGGCGCGGCGCGATCCCGGTTGCCGCCGGCGACGCGTTCGGCAAAGCGTTTCACGTCGACGTAGCGCCAGTCCTCGCTGCGATTGCTGGGCAACTCGCCCTGCCGCGCTTCGGCCTGGTTGGTGAGTTCGGACAGCTTCACAACGCCGCCTCCGCCAGCAGACGGTCGTAGCCCTCGGCCTCCAGGCGGGTGGCCAGTTCTGGTCCGCCAGAGGCGATGATTCGGCCGCTCGCCAGGACATGCACCCGATCCGGCTGCACCAGATCCAACAGGCGCTGGTAGTGGGTGATCAGCACAATGGCGTGTTCGGGGCTGCGATAGGCGTTGATGCCATCGGCGACGTGGTGCAGGGCGTCGATGTCCAGGCCGGAATCGGTTTCGTCCAGCACCGCGAGGCGGGGTTGCAGCATGAACATCTGCAGAACCTCGTTGCGTTTTTTCTGACCGCCGGAATAGCCACTGTTGAGATCGCGCTCCAGAAACAATTCATCCATATGCAGCTGTCGCCGGGTGGCGTCCAGCAGTGGAGCGAATTCCTCCTTGCTCAATTCGGCTTCGCCGCGGTGCTGCCGCATGGCGTTGCTGGCCAGACGCAGGAATTCCGTGTTGTTCACCCCGGGGACTTCGACCGGATATTGGAAGCCGACGAATATTCCGCGCTGGGCACGCTTCTCGACGCTGAGCTCGACGAGGTCTTTATCATCCAGCTGGATGCTACCTTTGGTGATCTGGTAGTCATTGTGGCCCAACAGGACCTTGGTCAGGGTGCTCTTGCCCGAGCCATTGGGCCCCATGATAGCGTGGACCTCACCCGGTCGTACCTGCAGGGAGATCCCTTGGAGAATAGCGTTGTTGCCAACATTGGCATGGAGGTTGTCGATATGCAGCATGAATGGGTCCGTTATTCTGAGGATGGTCAGCCGACGCTGTTTTCGAGTTTCAGGGTCAGCAGTTTCTGGGCCTCGGCGGCGAATTCCAAGGGCAGCACGGCCAGCACGTCCTTGGCGAAGCCGGTCACCACCGCCTGGATCGCGTCCTCCTCGGAGATGCCGCGTGAGCGCAGGTAGAACAGTTGGTCGGCCGAGAGTTTGGTGGTGGTGGCCTCGTGCTCCACCTGGCTCTCCTCGGTGCGGACGTCGATGTAGGGGTAGGTGTGGGCCACCGCTTCGGGTCCCACCAGCATGCTGTCGCATTGGGTGTAGTTGCGTGCGCCGGTGGCGTTGGCGTGCACCTGCACCAGACCACGGTAGACATTGCAGCTGCCATCGGCGGAAATGCCCTTGGAGATGATGGTCGAGCGGGTGTTCTTGCCGACGTGGATCATCTTGGTACCGGTGTCGGCCTGCATTTTGCCGTTGGTCAGGGCGACGGAATAGAATTCGCCAATGGAGTTGTCGCCTTTGAGGATGCAGCTGGGATATTTCCAGGTGATCGCCGATCCGGTTTCCACCTGGGTCCAGCTGATCTTGGAATTGCGGCCACGACAAGAGCCGCGCTTGGTGACAAAATTGTACACGCCGCCCTCGCCGGTTTGTTTGTCGCCGGCGTACCAGTTCTGTACGGTTGAGTACTTGATCTCCGCATCGTCCAGCGCCACCAGCTCCACTACGGCGGCGTGCAACTGGTGCTTCTTGGCCTGTGGCGCGGTGCAGCCCTCCAGGTAGGAGACGTAGCTGCCGATATCGGCTATGATCAGGGTGCGTTCAAACTGCCCGGAGTCGACGTTGTTGATGCGAAAATAGGTGCTGAGTTCGAGCGGACAGCGGACGTACGGCGGAATGTAGACGAAGCTGCCATCGGAGAAGACGGCGGCATTGAGGGCGGCGAAATAATTGTCGGCGCTCGGCACCACGGTGCCCAGGTAGCGCTGGACCAGATGCGGGAACTGTTCCAGGGCTTCGGAGAAGGAGCAGAAGATGACGCCGGCATCGGACAGCTTGCGTTTGTGGGTGGTGGTGATGGACACCGAATCGAACACCGCGTCCACGGCGACGCCGCTCAGGCGTTTCTGTTCGTCCAGAGGAATGCCGAGTTTCTCGAAGGTCGCGAGAATCTCTGGGTCGATTTCGTCCAGGGAGTTGTAACTCGGTGCGTCGGATTCGGCCGCCTGCTTCTTGCTGGGGGCGGAATAATACTGGATGTCGTCGTAATCGATCGGCGGATAATCGACATGCGCCCAGGTCGGTTCTGTCATGGTGGTGAAACGTTGGTAGGCCTTAAGGCGAAACTGCAGCAGGAAGTCCGGTTCGTGTCGAGTGGCGGAGATCGCCCGGACGGTGTCTTCGCTCAGGCCACGGCCCAAGGTGACCGCCTCGACGGCCGTGGTGAAACCGTATTTGTAGGCCTGTTCGTTCAGTTGCTGGAGGTCATCGCTCATCGGGCACCTCCTCGACGGTGATCTGGGGGTGAATGTCGGCGCGCAACTCCGACTGGAAGAACTGCAGAATGGTCGGTTTCTGTTCGGCGACCACGCCGGATAGGGCGATGCGCAATTGGAAGTCGTCGTGCAGGCCTTCGACCTCCCATTCGATCTCAGGTCGTTTCAGACGTTCGTGCACCACATGCTGCAGGGATTTCTGGACTTTTGCGAGCTTCTTCAACAGGGACAGCGGCAGCCAGGCGCGGTCCTGCTCGTCCCAGTCCTGTTGCCGTTTGCGTTCGTAGCGTTGCACTTCCACCGGTTTGGGGAGCAGCTTCACCCGTGGCAGCGCTGCCAGGGCCAGCTGCTGGATCTCGGTCAGCATTTGCAACGGCGCCAGTCCGGCCTCGCCGAAAGCCGGCTGCTCGGGCTGATCGCGCAAGGACTGCTCGATGGTGTCCAGTGACAGGTGGCAGGCTTCCTCGACGCTACGGCCTCGCACCAGATCCGAGAAGGCGTCGGCCACCGGATGGCTGCTCAGCTCGCCGAAGGCCAGGAACCGGGCGTCGTCGATGCGTTGCTGGTCCAGATCGATCAGCCAGTAGATACGCAGCTGACCTCGGCTATCGGCAACGCTGAGCAGGCCCAGTTGCGCACGGGCGGCGTCAATGGGTTCGAACATGCCACGGCGCCGGGGTTTGCGCAGCCGGCGTTGGGCTTCTTGGCTGAAAGCGGCTTCCAGAACGGGCATGGACTCTCCGTAAGCAGGGGCGCGAGCCTAGGTCAGGGTGTCATACGGGCAAGACGGCCAGCTGGCACTGACAAAAGCGTACGGCGTCGGCTTCGCATCTGGTCATAACGCCTGGGAATACGTGGTACTGCGATTGCACTGCGCGCGGCAGCGGCATCCTCCGAAGCCGTTTCAGGCTTGAGGAGGTGGGCATGGCCCTGCGTTGCGTGGTTTCGGTTTCGGGTTTCCGGGGCATCATCGGTGACACCTTGAATGTGCAGGAGGTGTTCGCTCTGGCGCAGGCCTATGGCAGCTGTCTGGCCCAAGGTGGCACGGTGGTGCTGGGCCGCGATAGCCGGCCGACCGGGCCCATGTTGGTCCAGGCGGTCGCCGCGGCGCTGCGGTCGGCGGGTTGCGATGTGGTCGACATCGGCGTCGTACCCACCCCGACCGTGCCGATCATGGTGCGAGAGTTGGGGGCTGCTGGCGGCATCCAGATCTCTGCCAGCCATAATCCGGTGGAGTGGAACGCCCTGAAGTGCTTTACCGCCAGTGGTCGCAATATCGACCAGACCGATCTGCAGCGTCTCCTACAGGCGTACGAGGCGGGTGTGCCAAGCGTACCCTGGTCCGGAACCGGTGGCTATCGTCAGGACGATCGCGCCATCGACATCCATATCGATCGGGTCTTGGCGGCGGTGGATGTGGCGGCGATTCGAGCCCGCGCCTTCAGCGTGGTAATCGACTCGGTCAACGGTGCCGGTGGGCGTATCGCACCGCGCCTGTTGGACCGCTTGGGCTGCCGGGTGCTGCCGTTCTACACCGATCCCGAACGGCTGTTTCCACGTGATCCGGAGCCTACCGCGGCCAACGTCCGCGAGACCGGCGCGGTGGTGGCCGCCCTGGACGCGGACATCGGCTTTGTCCAGGATCCCGATGCCGATCGCCTGGCGATCATCGACCAGACCGGTCGCTACATCGGCGAGGAGTACACCCTGGTACTCTGTGCTGCCGCCCGTTTGGCGGCGGCCAAGGCCGGTGGTGTGGCCTGCCCGGTGGCGGCGACCAATCTCTCCACCAGTCGCATGCTGGATGATGTTGCGGCCGAGTTCGGAGCCGAGGTCCGTCGTTCGGCGGTCGGCGAAGCCAATGTGGTGGACGCGATGCAGGCTGCTGGCGCGGTGATTGGCGGCGAGGGCAATGGCGGCGTGATCGAACCACGTGTGGTCTGGGGCCGTGATTCCCAGATTGGCATCGCCCTGGTGCTGGAGCTGTTGGCAAAGCGGCAGCAGCCGCTGGCAGAGATTATCGCCAGCTTTCCCAGCTATCATATTCACAAAGAGAAGGTCGCCTGCGACCAGGCCACGGTGCAGGCTGCGATCGATGGTCTGCGTGCCGCCGACTGGGTTGCTGGAGCGGCGGTCGATCTGACCGATGGTATCAAATTCAGCTGGTCCGACCGCTGGTTGCACCTGCGCGCCTCCGGTACCGAGCCGGCCAGTCGTATCATAACCGAGGCGCCCGATCGTCAGCAGGCTGAAGACCTGGCCAGGCAATGTCGTGATCATCTTGGCGTTGCGATCATTGCACACTGAGGGGAGTCGAGAACATGCGTTTAGCGGTACTCTGTTATCCCACCTACGGCGGCAGTGGCGTGGTGGCTTCGGAATTGGCCATCAACCTCGCGGATCGTGGCCATGAGGTACACGTGATCGCCCACGATCGTCCCTTCCGGATCAACCGTTGGCTGCCGAATCTGGTGAGCCACACCGTGGAAGTGGGCAATTATCCGCTGTTCAAGCACGCCCCTTACGACCTGCATTTAATCAACAAGTTGGTTGACATCGTGCTGGAGCACGATCTGGAATTGATTCATAGCCATTATGCGATCCCGCACGCCTATGCTGCCTGGACCGCGTGTCAGGTGCTGGCGCATGAGCATGCTCGGACGGTGCCGCTGGCCTGCACCCTGCACGGCACCGATATCACCCTGGTGGGTAAGCATCCGGGATTTCATAGCCTGACGCGTTTCGCGATCGACCAGCAAGGCCTGCTGACCGCCCCCAGCCGTTGGTTGGCGCGGGAGACTGCGGAGCATTTCGGCATCGACGAGGACCGGGTTCAGGTGATTCCGAATTTCATCGATCTCGATCGTTTTACACCCGATGGCGATGCCGAGCGCCCCAGCTGTTTGGCCCCCGATGGCTGGAAGATCATCAGCCATATATCGAATTTCCGGCCGGTGAAGCGTATCGAAGAGTTGGTTCGCGCCTTTGCCGGCATGCGTGAGCGCATGCCGGCGGTGCTGGTGCTGGTTGGTGACGGTCCTGATTTA
>CAYONM010000025.1:0-26628 GCA_964405325.1 uncultured candidatus Brocadiaceae bacterium
ATGTAAGCGATAAGCAACGCAGAAGGGCGGCAAAAGATCAAGTGAGACGCTACCATTATTTATTGACGGGCCCTTAGCGTCCGCTTGGTTATATCAGGTCGCGATCGCACCTCGATGACGAAGGTGGAGGCCCCGATCACAACCAGATCTGGACAAAGTGGCGAATTGCGACCAGCCAACGTCACCTAGCATCCGACACATGCGCATCCCACTCGCCATTCTGATCTGCGGCATCGGCCTGTTGGCCCTGCTGGCCACCATCTTCCTGGTGGAATCCCGGCTCCAATCAACCCCGCCGCCTACGCCCAGCAAGACCGAGAGCAAACCGCCGGTGTGGCAGCCGACCGGCCAAGTGAACTGGATCGGCACCACGCGCTGCGCCGAATGTCACGAGGAGGAGCACGGCAAGTGGCTGGGTTCACACCACCAGCTGGCTATGCTGGAAGCGACCCCCGAGACCGTGCTGGGCGATTTCGACAACACCAGTTTCACCTACCGCGATGGCACCACCACCACCTTCAGCCGTCAGGACGATGAATTCTGGGTTCGCACCGATGGCCCCAATGGCGAGCTGCAGAATTTCCGCATCACCCACACCTTTGGCGTCACGCCCCTGCAGATGTACCTGATCCCTTTTCCGGACGGCCGCATCCAATGCCTGAACGTCAGCTGGGATTCCCGGCCAGAAGAACAGGGTGGCCAGCGCTGGTTCCACCTTTATCCAAATGAGGACGTGGATCACGAGCATCCTTTCCACTGGACCGGTCGCTTCCAGAACTGGAATTTCATGTGCAGCGAGTGCCATAGCACGCGCCTGCGCAAACGCTACGACGTCGAAACCAACACCTACGACAGCAAGTGGTTCGAAATCAACGTCGCCTGCGAAGCCTGCCACGGTCCCGGCTCGCATCACGCACAGTGGGCCGATGCCGGTGAACCGACAGGCGTCCCAGCCATGGGTCTGGTGCATCAGATGACCGGCGCCCGGCTGGGCGATTGGCATCTGGATCCGGTCACCGGCAAGCCCAGCACCAACCAGTTGCCGCGCTCGGAGCGCGAAATCAATATCTGCGCCCGCTGCCACAGTCGTCGCGGTATCCTGACCGAGGACTACCGCCATGGCGCCCATTTCCTGCAGCATCACGACATCCGTCGTCTGCGGGAACACCTGTATTTTTCTGACGGTCAGATCCAGGACGAGGTCTACGTTCTCGGCAGCTTCCTGCAGAGCACCATGCATCAGCAGGGCGTCACCTGCACCGACTGCCACGACCCGCATACTGCCGCAGTCTACTCTCCGGATAATCTCGATCAGCTCTGCGCCCGTTGTCATGCACCAGCACGCTACGCCAGCTACGATCATCATTTCCATCCAGAAGAAACCCGCTGCGTCGACTGCCACATGCCGGAACGGACCTACATGGTGGTGGATCCCCGCCGCGATCACCGCTTCGGCTCGCCACGCCCGGATCTGACCCTGCGCTTTGGCGTACCCAATGCTTGCACCGACTGCCACGACGACATCACCGACGCTGGTGCGGTGGAGATCCTCGACGATTTCTACGGCAAACGCGAACATGACTCGCTCCTGGCCGAAGCCTTGGACGCCGGTCGCAAGGGCCTGGACCAGGCCCCGGTCCTGTTACGTCAGCTGTTCCACGATCCCAGTCGGCCAGCCATTCACCGTGCCACGGCCTTGGACGAATGGCAGCGTTTCGGTGGTGCCGATTTTGCACAAGCCGTCAACGCTGCCAGCCGTGCACCCGATCCGCTGCTACGAAAAACCGCTGCCAATGTTGGCCGTAGCCTCAGCCCAACGGCGCGCCTACAGCTGCTACCGCACCTGCTGCACGACGACATCCGCGCCGTCCGCAATAGCGCCGCCCACGCCCTGGTAGCCGAACAGGCCCAATTACCAGCCACACACCAACAAGCGTACCAGGACGCTTGTGCCGATTATCTCTCCAGTCAGGAGCTGAACGCCGACCGTCCCGAAGCGCAGGTCAACCTCGGTTATTACCATGCTTTCGAAGGCAATTCCGCAGACGCGGAAACCGCCTACCGCCGCTCCATCGCCCTGGATCCCAGTTTCGCTCCGGCCTACGCCAACCTGGCAGACTTGAAGCGAACACAGGGTGATGAAGCCGGCTGCCTGACCATCCTGCAACAGGGCCTGGAACTCCTCCCAGAAGAAGCCTCGCTGCATCACGCCTTGGGTCTGGCCTTGACCCGGCAGAGACGATACAACCAAGCCATCCCGGCCTTGGCGACCGCCGCCAGGCTAGCCCCCGACAATCCCCGCTACGCGTACGTCCACGGCGTGGCCCTGGCCAGCACCGGCAATACCGACGGCGGCATTAAAGTGCTCAAACGAGCACACAAACGACATCCAACCAATATCGATATCCTGATTGCCATCATCCAGTATCTCCGGCAAGCCGGACAAACCGATGCGGCAAAACCCTACGAAGACACACTTCGCAAACACGCGGGCCGCGACCCCGCCATTCGACAACTGCTGTCGCGATAGCCAGTCGCCTTCGGGTTTGCGTCGGCCGCAACGTTCTGACAAGGGCTATGACCAAGACACGGTGTAAGCAAGCGGCTGCTTAATCAACCTGCTTCGACGCAAGCCGTGGGGTAGTCGGTTTTTCGGAACCTGGTATCCAGGATAGCAAGCAACCCGGGGCTCTCCGACGGAATTCCCGTGGAATTCTTAGCTCCGTGCTTGCAACCCCAAGGGGCTTGCGTCGGGAAGGGCCCGAGTACCTCACGCCGCGGCGATACCCCTGGCAGCGGTCGCTAGCATCGGTCCTGGGACGATCGGTTGCAGGCTGTCAACGGTCCTGGCCTACGGAAAATCAGGATTGAACCTGGTCCCAGCAACCACATACGACATCCAGCCATTCCCTACAACGACAACAAGGCTTCCAGTGTCGCTATTTCCGAGCGGAGCACCAGGCGTCCCTCTTCCAGCTCGGCTTCGCGTTGCTGCTGCAAATCCAACAGGCGTAGTTTGAAATCCGGGCGGACCGCTTTCAGGTCCATATCCGCCAGTAACATCAACAGCGCAACCCGCTCGGTTTCGCTGCTGGTCTCGTCCCATTCGGCACGTAACCAGGGGAACCAGCGTTTCGGATCATCCTGCTTGAAGACGCGATAAGCCAAACGTGGCCAGTGTGGCGCACCACTGCCAAACACGCCGCGGATCAGCGGCTCCAATTCCTCAGGCGTAAAAGCAGCCAGATCTTGTCGGGTTGGCCGGAAATCTGGATCGTGGCACTTGGCGATAAAGGCGTCACGCGGATACAAGGCGCGGACCTGCTCGGCATTGTCCCGCCACCACAGCTCCCACACCGGCCCCGGGCCGGAACGATAGCCGGTCAGCACCCGCAAGGCGATCGCCGCTTCTTCGCGTAGCTCGTTGCGCTCGGCCCGGCTGGCGACCTGACAGAGCGCCTGCACCTGGCGGCTGTCACCATTGGCGGCCAGGGCGATGGCAGCCAGACGCGCCATGTCGAACTGGTCACTGACCAGGATCTGCTGCAGCGCGCTGCCATAACGGGGATCACCCACCGCCCAGGTGGCCTCCAGGACCTGGGCCTGATCGTAGCCGCGCAGATGCGGCAACAGCTCGGCAAGCGCTGGAATGGTGCGCGGATCGGCAATGATGCCCCGCAGGGTGGTCTTCATGGCGGCCAAGGCACGACCACGCCGCAGCTGTTCCTGTGGATCG
This sequence comes from uncultured candidatus Brocadiaceae bacterium, assembly GCA_964405325.1. Lineage (GTDB taxonomy): Bacteria > Planctomycetota > UBA11346 > UBA11346 > UBA11346 > CAYONM01. The sequence continues at coordinate 3,737 of CAYONM010000025.1, forward strand.
GGACTGGTCTTGCTCTGCTCGGAGCGCATCGCCTGTAAAAGCGGCACAACGGAACTGACATCGGGCATCAGTGACAGGGTCAGGGCCGCGGCCTCGCGGACACCGGCATCCTGATCACTCAACAAGTCACGAATCTGTTCCAGATAGCGACGACCACCGGCCTGGCCCATGGCCAGCACGGCGAAGGAGCGCACGGTGGCATCGGGATCGCGCATCAGCGGTAGCATCGCTTCGATGGCACGCTGCCCGCCGATGCTGCCCAGGACCTGGGCCACCCGACTGCGCAAGGACGGTCGCTTGTCGCGAATCAACAGCGCCAAATCGGGGACGATGACATCGCCCATCCGGATCAGCGCCTGAGCCGCCGGCTCGTACAGGCTGGGCCGTTCGCTGGTCAAGGCCGCCAACAAGGCCGCCGGACGCTTGTTGTCTTCGACGGCAGAGAGGCTGCCCAACAGGCAGCAGAGCACGAGGAGACTTCTCATGCCGACCAGCATGCCGCCGAACCGCCCGGTCCAAGCGTGGGCCGTTTATGGCCGCTTCAGCCCGGTGAACACCAAGTGCGGCACCTTCACAAGTGGCAGGTAGGGGATGGAACCCATGCCCTCGTCCACCTGCAGGGTATGCAGGCGATGGTCCAGATACGGCAGCAGGTCCGGTTGCGGATGAACGTTGTCGTGGCCGAACCACAGCGGCCAGAAATGCCGGGTGAAGGCGTTGTGCTTACGCCGGCCAAGGGCGGGATATTTCCGCGAGACGTAGAAATCCACCACACCCAGGATGCCACCGGGTTTGAGCAGGCGCAGGGCGTTGTCGATGGCGGCGTACCAGCCCGGAATCATGGTCAGCGAGTAGCTGAAATAGACGATGTCGGCCAAGCCGCGTTGGCTCTGCCAGGAACAGGCATCAGCGTTGACCGTGTACACGTTCTGCCAGCCACGGGCGCCGATACGCTGCCGCGCCACCTCCAACAACGGTTCACACAGATCCACCACCTCGACGCAGGCTGCCTGCTCCAGGCGTGCGCCGAAAAACTCCAGATTCCGTCCGGTACCGCCACCCATCTCGATGATATGACAACCAGACTGCACTGGCAGCTGATCAATCAGCTTGCCCCGGCCATGCAATAGACGTTCGCGGAAGGCATCGTAATTGCCCGCCTGCTGTTTATAGAAGCTGTCCAGGCGTTGTGCATGCGTGGCGCCTTTGGCGCCCTTGATCATATTCCAAACGGTGGCGACATTGGCAAACATCAAGGCCCTAACTCGGCAGATCGGCGATGAAGAAACTTGCGTAGGTATGCACCCGATCGCGACGGTGCAGATCTTGAGCCATTTCCGGATGGTACACCAGGGCATCGCGCAGGCTCTTGCCGCCACCTGGTCCATTCAGCCGGGTGCTGTCCAGGAAAGCCGGATCGGTGGCCCCAGAGCGAAACAGGATGCGGCTGCCGGGGCGGGCACGCTCGGCAATGGCATCCCATTCCAACTGCAGCGCCTCAGGGAAGCTGTGACCCATCCAATCCATGTGGTCCAACAGGATCAGACGCGAGGGGTCGGCGCCGTTGTCCTGATCCTGTAAAAAATCCGTCACCGTGGTGGTGTACGGATGCACCCGATCCACCAAACCGCTTTTGAGTGCGTGAAAACCGCGATCGGTGAGATAATTCGGACAGCAACGCGGCGTGTAATGCCCACGCAGATACAGGGTCCAGAAATAATTCTGATCGAAGCGCAATTGCGTGCAGACGTATTGCAGACAGCTGCGCACGAAACCGGCAACCCCGTCCTCGTGTTCACGCTTCACCGCCTCGCGCTGCGGATAGGGCACACCCAGCATGCTCATGGTGAACTGTCGATTCAGGGTCCAGCGCAGGGGCTTGTTGATCAATCGGGGATGGATCTCGGCTTCGTACAGGGCGCGCTGTTGCTCGAGGTCACCGCAGGTCATCATTTCCTCGATCGCCTGCCAAAGCTTTTTGCGCGACCGCAAAAACAGCGTCAAGCCCCGAGCCAGTTTGCCGGACAGACCATGGTAATAAAAGCTGCGCTGCCCACGCGAATGGGTAAACCAGGTCCAGTTCTTGTCCCAGATATGCTGACTCGCTTCGGACAGACGAGGGCGCAGTTCGTAGCGATACAGGGCGCGCATTTCCAGATGCCGACCGCGACCGAAGATCTGGAAGAAGTCGTCATGATCCAGGGCCTGGATGCCGGCGAGCTTCAGCTCCAGCAGTGCGGTTTGGCGGGGATTGGCATCGACAGCATGAATCGCGCGCGGCGCGTCCAGGGCATAATCCAAGGCGTTGCAGCCGGCCGAGGTGATCACCAGCACTTCGTCGTCGCCATCCAGCTCCAGGGCCACCCGGTCCAGCTCCGGATCTTCCCAGCAGGTATTGTACAACAGGCTTCGATTGTACAGCGCATTGAAAACGCGGTGATGAACACGATGCCAGATCGCATGTTCTCGGGTGGTGGTGTACACGGCAGATCGTCTCCTAAGCGGCTTCGATACCGGCGGGGGTCAACACTGGCACCAGCACCGAACGGTCGCCAGCAGCGTAGCCATGCAAGGCAAACACGCCATCGGTGGCTTCGACCGCAGTACAATGCTCGACCCAATCGCCAGTGTTGATGTAGCGGATGCGACGCCCACCGAGGTCGATGACGTCGATCCGTGGCACATGGATATGACCGCAACAGATCACATCCAGGCCCTCTTTCAAGGCCAGATAAATGGCGGCATCCTCGAAGCGGTTGATCACCCGGTTGGCGCCAGGAATGCTGTGCTTCAAGGCCGTCACCCAACGTCGCGGCGCAAAGCCGGCCCAACGAAGGAGACGATTGCCCTGCCACTCGGCCCATTGCAGGGCTTCATAGCCAAGGCCACCGAGCTGCTTCAACCAACGCAAACCGCACAGCTGTGCGTCAAAACGATGGCCGTGGGTAAACAGCAGCTCCAGACCATCGTAGTTGCACTGGTACTCCGGCACCAGTCGCAGGCCTGGCAGCAGATCCATGAAACCGCGCAGCGGCGCATCGTGGTTGCCAATGACGTAGATCACCTCGGTACCACTGCCTGCCAGCTCCAAGATCCGCTTCAGGATCTCCTGGTGCCGCCGTGGCCAATGACGAGTGAAATAATGCCCCAGATCGCAAAGGTCACCATTGATGATCAGCCGCTTGGGACGGATCTGATTCAGGTAGGTGAACAGCTCGTCGGCGCGACAGTGCCTGGTCCCAAGATGACAGTCCGAGATCACGGCGATATCGGGCGTGCGCATGGGGAAATCCTCAATAGATGGAACCCGAAGCAATCTGGTTGGACAACATGGCGAGCAGGCTGCCAATGCCGGCACCCCAGATCACATCGGTCGGATAATGCAAGCCCAAGACCAGGCGCGAGCAAGCCACCATCGCGGTGAAGACGATCAGCACCGGTAGCAGCGCCGGATACGCGGCCCCAGCCATCAGGGTGAAAGAGCAAGCGTGCAGGGTATGCCCAGACGGGAAGCTGAACTGGTCCAGCGGCTCGACGGTACGATGCAACTCGAAGGTGTCACAGGGGCGTGATCGCTGGATTTGATTTTTGAGCAGCAGGTAGATCACCGTCCCCATGCCACCAGTGAGCAACATCCGACCGGCCACCATCGCTCCGGACCAACCATCGAACACCGGTAGCATCAGCATCAGGGTGTACCAGAAGACCCCATCACCCAAGCGGCTGGCCATCGCGAAAAAACGACCAAGCGGACGTAGCCGGTTCACGCGGTTGAAACGCCGACAAGCGTTGGCATCCCAACTGGCAGGTGTTGCGAATAGGGACATCAGCCGGCCTTCCGCAGTTCAGGACCACCGATGGCTTCACACAGCATGCTGCGGAAATCCTCGACGATCGATTGCCAAGAACGTGAGGCGATCGCAGCTGGCGCGGCAGCACGGATGCGATCGTGTAAAGCGGTATCGGCAGCGATCCGCCGGCTTGCAGCCAGAAAGCTGGTCTCATCGCCCATCGCCACCTTCAGACCATCGTGTCCATCATGCATCACTTCGGCTGCTGCAGCATAGTCGAAGGCGATGCAGGCCAGGCCGCTGGCCATGGCCTCCAGGACCACATTGCCCCAGGTCTCGGTGGTGCTGGAGAACAGGAACAGATCACCGGAGGCGTAATGCTTGGCCAGTTTCTTCTCGCGTTTTTCGCCAACGCAGATCACGCCATCGCGCAGCTGGTAGCGTTCGCGCTCGGGACCATCGCCCACCATGATCAGCTTGGCACCGGGATTGACCTTCCGCACCGCCAGAAACGCCCGATACAAGAGATCCAGGCCCTTCTCAGCCGCCAGCCGGCCAACGTAGACCACCGCCAGATCGCCACTGCTCAATCCCCACGTCCGGCGCAGCTTGTCATCACGACGACCGGGCCGGAAGAGATCGGTATCCACCCCTCGCGCCAGAACCCGCATGTTGTGGAAACCAGCCTGGCTCAGCTCGGTCGCCTGGATCCCGGTGGGAACCATGGTGCAGTGGCAGCGATTGTGGAAGCGACGCAAATGCCCCAACACCAGATGGGTCATAAAGCCCAAACCGTAATGCTGTGAGTAACTGTGGAAATTGGTATGGAAACTGGAGGTACAGGGAATGTCCAAGCTGACTGCCGCCCGCCGGGCCGAAATCCCCAACGGTCCTTCGGTAGCCACGTGCACCACATCCGGCCGTAACCGTCGCCAACGTCGTTTCAAAAAGGCCTTAGCCGGAAATCCGAAACGCAGTCCATTGTAGCCAGGGATGGGTACGCCAAAACGCAGGATATGCTCCTCGCCAGCCGCCTTGTACACCGTGCCCTGATCAGGACGCACCACCTCGACCTGATCTCCGCAGGCGATCATGCCGCGGACCAGTCGACTGAGAGTCATGGCGACACCGTTGATTTCTGGTGGCCAGGTCTCGGTGATCAGGGCAAGGCGCAAGGGATCGTGGTTGAATCCCGAAGTGACTACCATATGTGCGAAGTGTACCAGGGTCTGCAAAGATTAAAGCGGGGAGATGGTAAATAACTCTTGAAGGAGACGATCTTCCGATGCCCGTCGATGCTGGGCCTGATTCGGGCTGGACAAGGCCGGACTGGAAACCATCGCCCCTCCTGCTGCGAGCGACGTATTCGCATGGTACACTGATCCACGACCGACTCAGCCAAGCGTGAACCCAGCGAGGAGCATCCTCGACTCAGCGGCCGCTGCTCCGAACTGAGCATCGACGACTTCATGCAGCAGCACCACTTGCAGGGGGCATCTCGCTGCGCCAGGACTCCGAGCTGTTGGAAGTGGCCTTGGATACCACCGAAGAGCTGCATCAGGCACGGCGCTACCAGATTGGCAAGCGTATCGGCCGCGGCGGTATGGGCTCGGTAATCGAGGCCAAGGACCGGAACCGGCACCTGTTGGTGCGCGTGCACGGTGGCTGGCGGTACAACGCCCGTGACTGGCTGGATACGGCTGTGAATCAGCAACAATCGGACACAGACTGAACATCCGTGTCCGGTGTCACTCAGCAGTCGCCTACTCGATCACCACCCGGCACCCGGCAAAGCCCGGCCCCGGCTCGACCGTTGCCGTGACCCCGTCCGGCACCTGGTAGCGCAAGCGCAACACGTCGCCATCCCGTTGCCAGGCCACCTGCACATCACCGGAAGCCAGCGGCACGGTGCCTTCGGCCCAGGGCAGGGTGCTATCCGGCGCGATGAGAATCTGCGTCGGGTCACCGTTCACCACCGGCCGCACGCCCAGCACCCGCTCACGGCAAGCAATGGTCGGGCAGCAGCTCCAGGCATGGCACAGGCTTCCCTTGCCGAAGATGCCGCGACCGAAACATTCCCAGATGGTCCAGGCCCCGTAACGCATCATCAAGCCATAATGATCGCGGATCATTCGCTCAGCCACAGCGGTGCTGCCGTTTTTATACAAACCATCCAAGGCGTAACTGAGGAAATACAATTCCAGATGTCCCGAGTTATGCCCGTCCTCACTGCCACGGCGGAGGTTGTCCGCCAGCTGCCGCTCGACATAGGCCAATACCCGTGGCCGCTGTGCATCAGTACACAGGCCGAAGGCCAAGGCCAGAGTGTTGGTATGCAGGCAGGTGTCGACAACGGGCTTGCCATCCTGGAAACCCAACTCGAAACGACCCTCGGCCTCGTTCCACAGCACCTGCTGAAAAGCCGTACGGACAGCCTGCGCCTGCTCGGCATAGCTGGTCGCCTCGTCGTCCAGACCTTGGACCCGCGCCAATTCCGCGGCGCATTCCAGGGCACGGATCCGGAAAGCATTCAAACTGCCATGGCTTTCGGCTTGTTTGGTGCCCTTGGCGCAACCCCAGTCGAAAAAACAATGCAGATCGCTAGAGGACCACAAACCATCGCCGCTGTCACGCCAGCTGGGTGACGCGAACAAGTTCCCGATCACCGACCACCAACGTTGCACCAGATCGGTTTTCCCACTATGCCGCCAATGATCGTGCAGCAGCAGCGCCCAGATCAGACTGAAATCCTCATGCGGCCGGCGATGCCAGCTGGGCACGCAGGCCTGCATCTGGCCATCGGGCATCTGGCCCTGGGCCCACAATGAGATGCAGCGCTCGGTCACCGACTGATCGCGACTGAAACTGCGCAGACTGCCGGCCTCCACCAAGGCATCGCCCAGGTAAGTGCCACGCTCGCGCCAGGGACAATCCAAAAAGGCATCCTCCACACAGGCCTGAATGGTCTGATGCGAAGCCTGCCAAGCCCAATCGAACACCGGATCGGCACAGCGGAAAGCGCCATCCTGCGCCACCGTGACCTGCGCCTGTCGGATCGCGACCCGGTGCAACTGACAAAAGCCCGCACCCCCGCAAAAGCCCGCACCCCCGGTCGGCGGCCGGACATGTACCTGCAGATAGCGTCCGCCATGGGGATGGAAGGCTTCGATCTCGGCACGACCACCAGCGTGGATAAAGCGATCGACGGAGTCGGTGAAGGGATTGGACGCATACAGCGCCAACAGGCCGTCTTCGCGCAAACGTTCATCACCGCAGACATCGATCACCGTTCCGGCCGGAGCCTCGATGTCGACCATCACATTGCCAAGATATTCCTTGCCCATGTCGAACACGAACACATGTCCCCGATCGGCCAATAGACTGTAGGGGAAACGCGGCGTGCTCACCTGCACACGCGGCACTCCAGGCCGATCCCAGCTGCATTCCCGCGCCGGCACCTGCCGCGCCTGTTCCGGCTCGACGAATTGCCAATCAAAACCCAGGGCTTCGACATCAGCAAAATCCACCGGCACCCGGTTTTGGGCGCCCGGCAGCTTGCTCTCCAGCTGGCCAACACCGTAACGCAGACGAGCGCTACCGGCCAGATCAGGGCTGGCGCGCAGCTGCAGTCCAGCGGCCTTGGGTACACCGACCAACAGACCCCAACTCTGGGTCAGCACCGCCGGCTCACCGTAGAGCAGATTCCAACCCTCCTGCAGCAGCAGGGTGGCATTTTCGCGACTGCCGCGCACGGGATCTTTGCGCATGGCCAGCTCTCGACCATTACAATAATGCGGCCCCCAGAACAAACCCACCTCCACCGCCTGGGCTCGCGGCGAATGGATGCAAACGGCATACGGAAAGCGAGTATCTTCGCCGCCCTTCTGCCTGCGAGTCTTCTCGGTCACCCATTCCGGCACGAAACAGCGGCAGGACACCACGTCTTCACCATCATCCAACTCGGCCTGCAACAGCAACTGGGCCGGATCATCCAAGCGCATGGACAAGGGCGGCAACGCACGCTCTTCCATGGCACCATAGCGTTTCTGATCCGCTAGCGGCACGGTCGGCTGCCAGCCGTCCGAATCCACATTTTGGTACCATGCCGCAGGCAGACGCGACAAATCGCAGATCTCCACCGGTCCTTGGGCAAAACTGAAGGCCGGTGCGGTGGCGTCCCAAGCTGAACTGCGACGTTGCTGCCAGGTTCCTGGGGTACTCAGATCGGTTCTGCCAGCATCGGACACCACACAGCCTTCAGCCCAGAAGGCGGCGGCGGATTCGGGCATGGTCTGGAAGGTGCTGGCCCCGGGATTGTTCACCTCCACTACCAGCACGTTGTCGCCCGCCTGCAGCCAAGGTGTCAAATCGATACGATCAGCCATGGGATGACTGGGCACGAAACGCCCCGGACCCACCATCACGACCGTCCCATTGACCTTCAGACGGTACCGCGCATCGGCGAACAAGCGCAACTCTGCAGCCTGTACCACCCCCTGCACCGGGACCACCTGCCGGAAAAGACCATACACATTGCGACCGTCACCCTGATCATCGCACCAAACGAATTGAGCTGCCATCGGGAGCCTCCTTGCCGCTAGGCTAACGTCAGATACGGCCTACAAATGGCTGTCATGGCCAAAAACATGTCGGATTTGGCGCACTGGCTCCGTCTGGACTGTCATCCGCCCCTGCAGGCGGGTGGCATCCAGATTCACAGCATGGGCTGGCATGGCCGCGACACCCACTCCCCTTTCCACCCGCACTGGGGCCGGCGGCACTACGGTCTGGTCTATCTGACCGAGGGTCTGGGTTTTGCCGAATCAGCCTATCAGCCCTGGCGACCCCTGCATCCTGGTGACTGCTTCTGCTGCTATCCTGAACTCTGGCACAACTACGGTCCACAACCGGGGCACCACTGGGTGGAATACTACTGCTTCTTCGACGGCCCGACCATCGAGGCCCTGGTTCGGCACGGCCTGTTGCAGGCGCAGGAGCAGACCCGCCGGGATCAGGCCAGCCTGCTGCCAGCCATGTTCACCAAGCTGCTGCTGCACGGTCAACGACAACAAGCCAAGTCAGCCGCAGCCACCTTGTTCGAGATACTGACCACACTCTTACCGTCACAGCCGACACAGCCGAAAAACAATGCGACACTCGACAACCTGACTGCTATCACTACGGCCATCTGCGCCGACCCCGGCCGAACCTGGTCTTTTCCTGCCCTAGCCGCCGGCTGTGGCATGCGCTACGATCGTTTCCGAAAATGCTTCAAACGCCGCTACGCCCTGCCGCCACAGGCCTGGCTGCTGCGCGAGCGGCTACACTTGGCCTGTCGGCTGCTGGCGGAAGGCAACAGCGTCGCCAACACCGCAACGGCAGTCGGCATGCCCGATCCATTCCATTTCTCGCGCCGCTTCAAAACCTGGGCCGGGATAAGTCCACGGACGTATGCACAGAGTTTACGCCAAGCGTAAGGCCATCTATCCCGCCACCGACTCCGCCGCCACATCCTTCGGCGTCGCCATAATCGCATCAATCCGCTGCATGATCGCTGGCGTCAGACGGTCGACCCAATCGATACAGCCGACATTCGCCACAATCTGCTCGGGCCGACTGGCGCCACAGAGCACGCAGGCGATATGCGGATTTTGCAGATTCCAAGCCAGGCACAGTTGTGGCAAGGTGGCGCCCAGATCATCGGCCAGGGCCTGCAATTGCCGCACCACGGACATACGCCAGGGCAATTCTGGATCCTGCTCGATACTGTCGCGAACCCAGTCCATGGTGTCGGCACGGCTACCGGCAGGAACGCCATCCAGATATTTCCCGGTCAAAAAACCACCGTTCAGGCTGGAGTATCCGGTCACGCCCATGCCATAGGCCTCACACAGCGGGCCGATGTCATCGCGCACCCGGAAGGGATTGAGCACATTGTACCAGGTCTGCTCCACCACCGGACCTTCCAAACCGTTTTCCTGAGCAAAGGCATGCATGCGCCACAGCGTTTCCGGCGCAAAATCCGAAGTACCCCAATAGAGGATCTTGCCCTGCTGGATCAGATGGTTCATGGTGGTGACCACTTCATCCACCGGGGTATCCGGATCTGGACGGTGGCAGAAGAATAGATCTAGATAATCGGTCTGGAACCGGCGCAGGCTCTTGTCGACCACATCACGGAGATGTTTGCGATGATTGCCATGCCGGGTCGGTTCCGGGAATTTGTCCTTGGACGCAGCCTTACCGGCCAGGATGTAGGTGCCACGATCCCAACCCTGTTTTTTCAAGATAGTGCCCATCAATTCGTCGCCCTTGCCATGGGCATAGGCCTCAGCGCCATCGAAATAATTTACGCCAGCGTCATAGGCAGTGCACATGATCGCCTCGGCGGTCTCATCTGAAATATGCATGGCAAAGGTCTTGAATGCGCCAATGGAGACTGCGCTGAGTTTCAGACCCGAGCGGCCCAATCGCCGATACAACATAAGAGGCTCCTTGCTGATGGAAATCATGTGGAATCCGGCTGTCAGCAGCAAGAGCAGTGCTTGGGAGCTTCTGGTATGATCTTGCGACATGAACAAGCCGGGCTCCTGCGGAGCCCGGCTTGTTCTGGGGAAGGGGACGAAAAACAGCTCAGGTCGCGGATTCTTGTTTGGGAGCTTCGGCCTCTTTTTTCTCGTCGCTGGCAGTGGCTTCCGCGGCGGGAGCTTCGGCCGCCGGAGCTCCCGCCGCCGGAGTTTCGGCCGCCGCCGGGGCATCGCCGACCAGGGCGGCGGTGTAATGGGCCATGCCGGCAACAGCGATGGGGCCGGTGATCAAACCACCGATGCCGACCACGATGCTGCCAATGGCGCCAACAATGCCGAGCACGATGAAGGTGATCAGGGTGGGCATCAACTGGCCCCTGTAGAGGTTGATCGCGCGCTTGATGGCGGCGATGCCGTCCTTCTCGCCCTCGGCCACCAGGTAGATGGAGATGAAGGCGATCGGCATGATCAGCAGACCAGGAATGACCAAGAGGGCATTCCCAATTACCATGGTGATGCCGGTGATCAGACCGGCAACGATACCAGGCACCAGACAGGCCTTCAGACCGTCGATGATATCGCCGATGGCAGGCTTCTCGCCCTTCTGGAATTTGCGCACGGCAATGATGTAGCCGGCGCCGGCGGCACCACCAAGGATGCCGATGGTGATGCCGCTGATGATGCCAGCGATCAGCAGGCCGACAATCGCCACGACGGCGTTGTTCTTCAGCCAGTTGACGCCTTCGTTGATGCAGGCGCCGATTGCGGGTGTACTCATAATGAACCTCATGAGGGATTGGGGTGGTGGATCGAAATTGCGCTGTTATTAATTGCAGCTTGCTCTGAAGTGTCAATCGAAGGATCTGAAAGCAGCCTGTCCGACCATTGTGGCTTCTACCAAAAGCATTTGCGCAAACAGACAAGACGACGCTATACTTCTGGCACACACCACACACGCCTTGGAGCATATCATGCTCGCTCTCAACCAACTCCGCCTGCGGCCACGCCTGATCTTGCTCTTCAGTCTGGTGGGCCTGCTCCCCGTCGCCCTCGTCGCCTGGCTGGCCGCACAGAGAACCAGCCACGAATTAATGCAGGCCAGTTATCACCAACTGGAAGCGGTCCGGGGCATCAAGGCCGACCAGATCCAAAGATATTTCGCGGAACGGCAAGGCGATGCTAGCGTCTTGGCGGCAGATCCCTACATACAGGAAGCGCTGAAGCAGCTCCAAGCCGCCTTCACTGCCGCCGGTGGCGTCCGCTCCGGACAGTTTGCCGGCAAAAACGACGGCCGCTTCCAGGCACCGCCAGCCTACCGCGCTATTCACGATCAATACGCACCCTACTTCGAACATTACCTTGCTGAATATGGTTACTACGACCTGTTTCTCATGGAAGCGGAGCATGGCGATGTGATTTATACCGTTACCAAGGAAGCCGACTTCGGCCAACGCAGCTCAGACATTGTCTCCTCGCTGCATGACGTTTGGGAAATAGCGACCAAGGAAAAGCGCGTCGCGCTATCGGACACCAAGCCCTATGCACCCTCCGACGGTCTTCCGGCGCAATTCGTGGCGGCACCAATCCGCGACGGATCAGCCGTTACCGGTGTCGTCGCCGTCCAGATCAACCTGGAAGCGATCGATGCCATCATGCAACAACGCGATGGTATGGGAAAAACCGGGGAGACCTATCTGGTCGGCCCCGACCTGCGCATGCGTTCCAATTCGTTCCTGGATCCAGATGGTCACTCGGTGCCGGCGTCTTTTACCGGCTCCATCGCCGATAATGGTGTCGACACCGCGGCGGCACGTGCCGCCACTGCCGGCACCACCAACACCCGAGTGATCATCGACTACAATGGTAATCCGGTGCTGTCGGCCTACATGCCGGTGGACATCGGCGGCCATACCTGGGCGCTCTTGGCGGAAATCGACGAAGCCGAGGTCATGGCGCCCATCTGGCAATTGGAGCTCCGTATATTGGAAATATGTTTGGTCCTAGCCGTCATCATCGTGGTGGCCGCCTGGGTGGTGGCACAAGGTATCAGCAAGCCGATCCAAGCGGCCACCGCGGCGGCAAGCACCGTCGCCGAAGGCGAATTGGATCTACAGCTCGCAACCGAGGGCAAAGACGAGGCTGCTCAATTGGGCGCTGCGATTAATGCCATGATCAGGACACTCCGACACAAGGCCGAGGTGGCCGAAGCCATTGCCGGCAATGATCTGACCAAAGACATTGAGCTGGCCTCGGATCACGATGTGCTTGGTCTGTCACTCCAGCGAATGCTGAGCAATCTCCGCAACATGATTCGCGATATCCATGCCGTCACCCGACAAATCACCAACGGTTCCCAGGAAATCAGCGCCGCCAGCCAGTCCTTGAGCCAGGGCGCCACCGAACAGGCAGCCAGTATCGAAGAAATATCTGCCTCGCTCAGTCAGATCGAAGCACAAGGCAAGGGCAATGCCAAGCATGCTACCGAAGCGGCACGCCTCATGGAACAGGCCCGCGGAATGATCAGTCAAGGCCAGCAGGCCAGCACCGCAATGGGCCACTCGATGACCGATATCGCCAGCGCGTCGGCCGAAGTTCAACGCATCCTGAAGGTGATCGACGACATCGCCTTCCAGACCAACCTGTTGGCGCTCAATGCCGCTGTCGAAGCCGCCCGCGCCGGTAAACACGGCAAGGGCTTCGCCGTGGTGGCCGAGGAGGTTCGCAACCTTGCTGCACGCAGCGCCAAGGCCGCTGGGGAAACTGCCGAGACCATCACCAGAGCCAGTGAACTGGTGGCCAAGGGTCAGGAGGCCAGCGATGATCTGAGCAATCGCCTGGGCGGCATTGTCGAATCGTCCACACGGGTCGCGGATATCGTCTCGGCCATCGACCAGGCCACCCACGAACAGGCCACCGGCCTGGGCCAAGCGGGCGAGGCCATGCAACAGATCGATCAGGTCACCCAGCAGAACACCTCCGCTGCCGAAGAGAATGCCTCGGCTTCGGAAGAGCTGGACTCCGTCGCCAAGCGTTTGCAGGCTAATGTCGATCAATTCCGCCTACAGGAAGACGGTCGTGCTGCGCTTGCACTGCAGCGGTGCCCAGGTCGAAGGGGCGGTCGATGAACAGGGCAGCGTCAACTGGGATGGCCGCCTCAGCCTGGATGCCGGGCCGGCAACCTTGCGCTTGGAATGGCTGAGTACGAGCGAACAGCCGGCAGAGCTGATTCTGGTCGAGTTGAACTGAGCCAGCTCAGCCAGCAGCCAGGATCTTGGCACAGCAGCCGAGTACGTCCTCGACCTGTTCGATCCGATAGTCGATGCAGCTCTGATCGAGATTTTCCGGCCAGGGATGATGGCTGGGCAACCACACTGTTCGTAGGCCCACCTGATAGGCACCGGAGATGTCAGCACGAGGGTTGTCGCCGACGAACAGGCAGCACTCAGCCTGGCAGACCATGCGTCGGAGAGCAATGTGGAACATCTCCGTATCGGGCTTACGCAAGCCCTCCTGCTCGGCGATGACCACCGTGTCGAAGTACTCGTACAAGCCGCTGGAGATCAGCTTGCGCATCTGATAGCCGGTCGAGCCATTGGTCACGCAGCCGATGCGCCAGTCATCCCCGCGCAGGTGGGCCAGCAGGGTCCGAGCCCCTGGCTTCAACAGACAGTCTGACCAGGCATACCGCAGGAAGTCGATGTGCAGCCGATGGGCCGGAATGGGCAGCCGCAAAACCTCACCTAGCTTCTTGTACAGGAGCAGGCGCGGGGTGGCCCCATGACGGTCCAGCTGCATGAAACGATCGACGTAGGTCGCTTCGGGCACGTGGTGGAGGCTGGTGAAACGGCGGTATTGACCTGGCAGGAACTGCCGCAGCGTTCCTTGCCGGTCGAGCAAGGTATCATCGAGGTCGAATAGGATGCCATGCGCCATGGTAAGCCACATGTTGGTCTGGCCAGATGGGCTGGCAAACACAGATAATGACGACTCCGCGCAGCGCGTTACATACAACATCCCAGACGGACCGCAGCATGGCCGGCTGCATGACACAGAGAACTCGAGGCCTTGAACAACCTGCAAAAGTTTTCGCAGGCACTTGACAAGCACTAGAAGCTGAGGCTGCGAGAACTTCGTAAAGAAAAAGTTGTTCTCGCAGCTTCAGCTTCGGGGTCCGAGGGGCGCAGCCCCTAGAAGAAAGAGCGAAAACCGGGCGCCGACCGCGATGATCGAGCCCGTGGGCTCCGGGCGGCGCCCGGTTTGTAGTACTGTAGCGCGCTTTATGCGATACCCGTTCATGGGAGTCCCGCCGTTATGCCGACCACCCCCAGCCAAGCCGATCTCGCTCATCTGGCCGAAACCCAATCCCTTGAAGGCATCGATCACCAAGTGACCTTTGTCCCCTACCTGCTGCAAGCGTTCGTCGGCCACGCTGGCACGCCTGGGTGCCCCGCTGGCTGAAAAACCGACGCTGACCCCGGCCACCAACCCAGCAAGGACACGGACGGTCCAACAGCGATCGGATTCGAGCAGCATCCGCGGCTGCACAGGCGAGCGCGAGACCGACCGAGGGAACGACGGTTTTTCGACGACCCCGGCTAACGGGTGCGACGGACGTCACGAGAGGGCAGCGCCCCCTCTGAGAAAAGTTAAAAACTCACCGCCCGACGGTAAAACGATAATCCGCCAGCACCTCCAGGTAGGTGATGCGAGCGCGTAGCAGCGTCACCTTGGCGCTTTCAAAATCGTCCTGAGCACGAACCAGCTCCAAAATATCGATCTCACCGTTGTCGTAGCGGTCCTGATACAGGGCTACCAGGCGCTCGCGAGCCTGCAGACGTTCTTCGGCCAGGCGAATACGGGCCACCGCTTCATCCAGATTGCGGAGCAGATCACGGATCTGCCGGTGCTTCTCCTCGCGCAGATCCACCAGATCCAAGCCGAGGCGAGCATCCTGTGCCCGGGCTTGCAGCCAGCGGTTCTGGTCGGCGCTACCCCCAAGCTGCCACGTCAAGTCCACGCCGAGACCCGTCTGATAGTCATCCTCGAGCCGGTAATCCTCGCCCTCCGCCGCCTGTGCCAGGCTAGCGGAAACATTTAGATCCGGCCATCGCTGCTCACCGCTGATCGCCACATTATTGCGGACCCGTTGCCGGCGGAGCAACAGGTTCAGAAAATCCTCGTGATGGGTCAGGGCATGCTGCAGATCGGCATCGGCATCGATGTGGTCGTGTTGATAGGAAAAATCGATCGCCTCGACAATGGCCAGTTCCCTGGCCACTGGCATGCCCATGCTGCGCTTCAAGCGATCCAGCGCCCCGGCAATGGCCGAGCGAGCGGCCAAAACCCCATCACGGGCTTCGGACAACTGCACTTCGGCGTTGGTCATATCGATGATGCGATCCCGCTCTCGCGCCAACAGCAGGTTGCGCTCCGCACCGGCAACCTTGCGCTCCTGGATGCGCAGCGTCCGCTGCTCGCGCACCACCGCGTAGTAGGCCTTTTCAATATCCCGCTTGATCCGCCGTCGCACACGCGCCACATCGTTGCGAGCGATGGCCTCGTTGATGCGGGCATCGAACACCTGTTGCCGGCTGGCACGGACACTGCCGCCACCCAGCAGCTGCTTTGACAGGGTGACGTTGTACGACAAGGATTCCGGATCGTTTGGGTCGTCGCTCTGGTCATTGCTGCCGGTACCGTTGATGCTCAGTTTCCACTCGCCGGGAAATTCCTGAGCAACCCTGGCCTGCAACCGTTGCTCCTCACCTTCGATATCGTAATGGTAATCCAGGTGCAATTCGGGATGGAAATCCGCCTCGCGGATGGCGATGGCATAGCCCCGCTCCTGCAGGGTCAACGTCGCCTGACGGGCATCGTTGGAATTGACCAAGGCATAAACGATACAGTCGTCCAGGCTCATCTCCGAAGCCGGTTCCCTCACAGGGGGCTTCGCCCCCTCGCTCTGCCGTCGCGACTTGCCCGCTGTATGGACATTTTCCGGCGCGCCTCGCGCAGTATCGCTGAAAAAACCTCGCTCGATCGGACGGGCTCGCACCCCGACACGCTCACCGACCTCCTGCGAGATCTGTACGAAATCGACCGGTGATGAACCCAACTCCTCACCCGCCAAGGGCAGCACCAGCAAAAAACACCACAACCGCAACCAGCTACTCATTCCGCAGCACCTCCACCACATTGCGTTTCGCGGCCTGCTGGGCCGGATAATAACCGAACACCAGACCGGTCAGGGTCGAGGCTCCCACCGCCAACAACACCATACCGAGGGAGAACACCGGCGGTATGTCAAGCAGGTTGCCAACTACCAGGACCAGCAATACCGACAGGACCATGCCCACCAGACCACCGGTCACCGAAACCACCATCGCTTCGCCCAGGAATTGCAATTTGATGTCGCGCCGAGTGGCGCCGATGGCCCGACGGATGCCAATCTCCTTCAGGCGTTCAGTCACCGAGGCGAGCATGATATTCATGATGCCGATACCGCCAACCAACAGCGAGATCGACGAGATACACAGGGTCAGCACATCCAACAGGCGTTGTGACTGTTGCTTCTGCTTGAGCAGGTCCAGGGGGATCACCAGTTCGAAATCTACCACCCCCTGATGGCTGGCGGTCAATTGTCGACGGATACTGACCCCGGCTTCGAACAGGCGTTCTTCACGATCCAATTCCAGTTGAATCTCATCCAGTTCGCTGCGTAGGCCGGCGTCGGCGGTGCGCAGCAAGACACAGGACAAGGGAATCAAAACCGAGCGGTTGTGATCGCCGGCACCGGTCGCCTCCAGGCCACGAGTATCGATCTGCTTGTCGCCAAGAATACCGATCACCCGATAATGGTCGCGGCCCAACTGCAAGCGCTGTCCGATCGCCTGTTCGGGCGGATCAGCCAGTTCAGCCGCAACGCGACCACCCAACACACAAACCCGGACCGCACCCACCTGATCGGGAATGGACAGCCCGCGACCATGCGCGATCTCCAAATTATTGACGCCGAGATAATCACCGGTAATGCCGTGCACCTCGGCAGCAATTTCCTGTGGCCCGTGGTGCACCCGCACCTTCAGATCGCGCTTGGCGCCCAGCCGCACGATGCCCGGCACCACGCGCTTGACCAAAGCGACATCGTCCTGGCTGAGTCCCCGCGAACCCTGCACCCGTGCCTCGCCCAGCGCCTCGTTCTCCAGACCAGCATCGAGGATGCGCACTTGGTTGGCCCCCAGCGCACGGATCTGATCGGCCTGTTTCTTCTTACTGCCCAAGGAAAAGGAGCTCATCGCGATCACCGCCGAAACGCCGATGATGATGCCAAGCATGGTCAGGGCCGAGCGCATCTTATGCACCAACAGGCCCTCGCGCACACCGATGCGCAACAGGTCGCGCAGGCCAATGCCACCGTGCCAGACCGGCTCGCGCACGGTGCTGCCGCTGCGCGACCGACCACCTCCCTGCTCGCCGGCACGATCGGCAACAATTTTGCCATCGCGGATCTCGACGACTCGTGCTGCTTCCTCGGCCAGATGCCGATCGTGGGTGACCATGATAATGGTCTGACCCTGAGCGTGCAGGTCGTGGAACAGGTCCATGATCTGACGGCCAGTGCGCGAATCCAGAGCACCGGTGGGTTCATCCAACAGCAGAATATCCGGCTCGGTCAACAGGCAGCGCATGACCGCAACCCGCTGCGCCTGACCGCCGGAGAGTTCGGTCGGTCGATGGTCCAGACGATCGTCCATGCCGAACTGCTTGGCCAAGGCGGCGGAACGCCGATGCCGATCCTCGACCGGCATGCCACGATAGGCCAACGGCAACTCGACATTTTCACGCACCGTCAATTGCTGCAGCAAATGAAATTGCTGAAACACGAATCCGATACGCCGATTGCGCAAATGCGACAGTTGGGTGTCGGTATAGGTGCTGACGTGTTCGCCTGAGAGGTGATAATCGCCACCGGTCGGCTGGTCCAGACAACCGATGATATTCATCAGCGTGGATTTGCCGGAGCCCGAAGCGCCAACGATAGCGACAAATTCGCCACGATGGATCTCCAGACCGACCCCGTCCAGGGCCCGGACCACATTGCTGCCCATGCGATAATGCCGCTCGAGCCCATCCAGCCGGATCAGCGCCCGCGACTGGGCCAAAGACGGCAGCTCAAGCGGCCGATGCGCCCGCGGCACGGGCAATTGCAAACGCGAAGACCCACTCATCAGCCGGTTCCTCCGGCTGTCAGCAGGCGGTCGCCGTCGCGCAGACCGTTGGACACCCGCCAGCCCTGACGGCCGTATTCCTCGCCGTGGACCGGCTGCCGCCGGGGCTCACCGTCCTGCAGTAGCCACACCCAATGCCCTTCATCATCCGCCTGGACCAAGTCCCGCGGAATAACCAGCAAGCGTTCTTCGTAATCCAGCGGCACCCGCGCCAGGCCGGTCATGCCGGGCCGCAGGCTCAACGGTGCCTTGAACTGAATAACGGCACTGAAGACGTTGACACCTGTGCTGTCATTTTCGATGAGATTCTCGCGAATCGCACCTCGATCGCGCGCGATGCCGGCAAGAAAGCTGATATTCCCTGTAAAACACTCGCCCGGATAGGCGGCCAGTTCCAATTCCACCGCCATGTTCTCCTTCAGCAGCGGGAAATCCATCTCGCCTACCATCATCACCGCTTGTACCTGTTCGGGATCGATGATATCCACCAGTGGGTCGCCTGGATTCCGGGTCATTCCCGGACCGGCGCGCACCAGACGACCACCACCGGCCCAGTCGCGATACTGCCGAACCATGGCGATGCCGTCCACTGGTGCGTGGACATCCATATGCGCGAGGTCGAAGTCCAGCTGCGCCAGCTGCGCCTGACGCCGTTCAATACGGGCCTGCTGGATCGCGATATCCTGGTCGATACGTTCCAGCCAACGCTGCAGCCGCGCCTGCGAGCGTGCCTCGCGGCCCTGAGCCCGTGCCAGCTCCGCCTGTAATTCAGCCTGCTCGCTGGCGTCGGGTCCGGCCTCGGCCAGGGTGATCTCGGTCTGTTTCTCCTCCAGGGCCGCCTGTCGTGCCTTGAACCGCCGCTGACTGCTCTGCAACTGACTGGCCGATAACAAACCCTTTTCACGCATCCGCCGATCGCGCTCGAGTTTTTCCTCGGCTTCTTGCAGGTCGATTGCCTTCAGCTTCAGATCAATCGCCAGCATGCGCCGGTCGCTCGGCGACAAGCCCTTGGCCTGAACCCGTTTTTCGATGCGTAACTGGGCGTAGGCCAGATCGGCTTCGGTGATACGATCCTCGTTGCTGGTGGTCAGCTCCGCTAATTCGCGCTCGGTCTGATAACGCTCGAGCGTGGTCCGGTCGCGCTCCTGGTCTTCGGCCATCTGTTCGCGGCGTTTGGCCTTGTCGGCGGGATCGATGCGTGCCACCAGATCGCCAGCACGCACGGCGCTCCCATGCTCGACCACCCAGGTGATGGTCCCCGAAACCAACGTCGGCACCGGCTGGCGATCAGCGCTGGTGATGAAGACATGCTCATCCAGATGCGTGGGCAAAAACTCGGCACGCACGGTATGCGCCACGGCCTGATGCGCCGCAGCACCACGCGGAAACCACCACCACGCGACCAGCACGGCCGAAACGATGAGCACCAACGACAAAATGATTTTCATAATGCCGGCCCCACCGGTTCGACCGGAAAGGTGACGGTGACGATGGAGCCCGGTTGTAACGACAGGTCTTCGATCTGATCCAGCAGCACAGTGACCTCGAACACGGTCTCACCGCCAGGCTCACGTTCGCTGTACAGGCCGAGATCGGTGTCGTTGCGACGCTTCTCCTCGAACATGAAATCGATACTTTCCACCGAGCCGCTGAGGCCAGAGCGCTCGGCCACGGCACAGCGGACCGGCATCCCGATCTCGATCACGGCAAAATAGGCCTCCGGTACCGCCACTTGCACCGACATGCGGCTGATATCGGCAATGGTCATGATGCGGAAGCGCGGATACACGGTCATGCCGGTCTCGATCTTCCGGAGACCGTTGCGGCTCCAGATGATGTTGTACTGCACCACGCCAGCACTCGGTGCCCGGATCACCAGGTTTTCGCGCCAGGAAACCAGGGTATCCAGCCATGTCTGCCAACCATTCTGCCGACGTTCACGCCAGGCCAGCTGATTGCGTTTGCTCGCCAGATCGAAGGCCACCTGTTTCTGCGAGGTAGCCAGTCCCAACTGAGAACGCAACAGGTCACGCTCCGTACGTGCCCGATTGATGGCATCGGCCCCCTGCTCAAGGTCGGCGACGCGCAGTTGTGCATGTTCCAGATGCAACTCGGCCCGCTGTACGTCGCGTTCAGCGGCGCGCTGCTCGGTTTCCGAACGCAACTCGGGATCCCGCTGCTGCAGATTCTGCCAGTTCCGCTGCGCTTCACGTAATTGCACCTGGGCCACCTGCCGATCACGCCTGGCGGCGAACAACGCCGATTCATTCTGCTGCTGCTGCACCAGCTCGTGGCGGATCTCGGCGATGCGCAGGTCGTTGCGCTCGCGCTCCAGTCGGGTGGCACTCTGATCCTCCAACAAGGCCAATTCCTCGTGTACCTTCTCGGCATCGTTGCGCGCGTCCTCGACCTTGTCCTCGATCTCGTCGATATATTCCTCCAACTCGGCATCGTTCACCTGCGCCAGGACATCGCCCTCGGCAACGGTGCTGTTCTCGTCGGCCAGCTCCGTCAATTTGCCGCCACGCCAGTGGATTTTGCCGACCGTAATCGGAATATTCGCGAAGGGCGTCAACTCGCCGGTTACTGACAACTGATCGCCAGATTCGTTCAACTGCGGTCCGCCATCGCCACCGTGCTCAAAAACGCCGAAACGGTCCACCGCCTGACCCACGCGCAACTGCCCCGGCTCCAGCAAAAACCACGCCCCCACCGGCGTCCCGGCCACCACCTGGTAGCGACCATCGATAGCGACATGATAGTGGTCGTCTTTGTGGACCACTGCCTCCAGCGGCAAACAGCTGCCGTGGCTCTCGCGGCTCCCACGGATCTCCAGACGTACCTCCTGCCCTGGCCGTAGCACCTCGGTCATGCCCGGGCAGTCGATTTCGACATCGTAGACCTTGACCCCAGAACAGACGTCGCGTTCTCCCCATCGGCCCTTGCCGGTATCCTCGATATCGCGTGGGATCTCGGCAAGGGAGGCAACCTCGCCCAGTCGCATCCGGCCGGCGATCCCCGGTAGATACAGGGTGACCGGATCACCAACGCTGAACCACTGCCGCATATGCTCTGGCAACTCGGTCTCCACCGCCAGGCTGGCGGCATCGGGGATGCGGAGGAACTCGACATTCCGTGGCATTTTGCCGGTGAGCTCATCCAGGGCCTCTTCGAAGGCCTGGGTATAGAGCACGAAACCATCCGATGGCGCGGTAATGACCAGATGGTCCAGATCCTCGCGGATCTCAGCGATCTCACGGTCGATCTTCGTGGTACGACGCCGGGCGCCTGCACGCTGCAATTCGGCAATCTCCTGCTGCTTCTCCCACTCGCCCTGAGCATCGGCCAGGGCCAACTCGACATTGGCGATCTCCAGCTCGATCAATTCCAACTCCAACGGTTTGGTCGGTCGCTTCGCCAGCTCGAGCATGCGCTGAGCATACTCCTGTCTGGCCTCGGCCATCTCGCTGGCAGCCTGCAGGCGGGCACGCTCACCGGAACCAATCAGACCACGCTGGTAGCGGCTGTCAGCCTGTTCGGCATCCTCACGCGCCTGCTCGGCATCCATCTGCGCCAGTCGCAGCCGGCCTTCGGCCAAGCGAACATCCGAACGCAGGGGTAGGGCCAGCAAGCTCCGTCGGCGCGCCTGCAACACCTCCAGGCGACCCTCCTGGTCATCGATCCGCTCGCGCAATTTCAGCAAGTGGTTATCGATCTCAGCGAGCCGCTTGTCACGCTCCCGGATCTGGATTTCGCGCTTCAATTCCTGTTCGTGTAGTTTGTCGTTCAGATCCATGGGATCGAAGCGGACCACCACCTGTCCCGCAGCGACCATGGCACCATCCGGCACGACCTCGCCGATCGGCAGCCAATCCACCGGATTCGAGATCAGCTCCTGCCTGCGGGCAAAGGTCCTTCCCGGCAGACGAATCACATTGCTGACCGACCGCTCCTGCACCGTCCATACCAGCACCTCTGCTTCGGCACCGGACAGGGCGTCAAGCATGATCAGGAGCAGGATGGTGACGTGCAGCGATCGGACAGGCATTGGCGGTGCGCAGACCTTTCAGTGTGAAAGAAATGACGGCGGCGTCTTGTTGTGACGATTCGGCGGTGTGTGACAAGGTATCTGATCCAGAGGGGGCCTTGCCCCTCGCGACGTCCGTCGCGACTTGCCCGTTACGCGCGCATTTTCCGGCGGCGCTTCGCGCCCTCTTTGCCGAAAAACCGTCGGTCGGACGGTCTCGCGCATGGGTCGGCTCGCCTGGGTCTATGAGCCGGTCTCGTCGTCCTTAGGGCCCGTCAAAAAATAAACAATACATTTCGCTTGATCTTTTGCCGCCCTT
>CAYONM010000026.1:0-26511 GCA_964405325.1 uncultured candidatus Brocadiaceae bacterium
GAAAACCGGGATCGCGTGGGTCGGGTGTGCGCGCCAGGCAATAGGCGGATACGTGTCGGCAGCCGCCTTCACGTAGGCAGCGGGCGACGGCCTGGAGGGTGCTGCCGGTGGTCAGGATGTCGTCGACCAGCAGCACGCGTTCTGGCACTGGGCCACGACACGCGAACGTCTGGCGGAGGTTTTGTCGTCGCTCGCGTTCGCGAAGCTGGTGCTGGGGCATCGGGGTGCGCAGGTAGCAGACCAGTTGGCGACAGGGGCGCTGGTGGGTACGTGCCAGTTGGCGGCACAAGTGACTGGCGAGATGCGGCTTGGGACGGCCACCGCGTTTGGCTGGTGGTACCGGGCAGAGCACGGCATCAGCCGGCGGTGCGGGCAGGTGCTGCAGCAGGCTTACCAGGGCTCGGATGGCACCGGTGCAGCCGCGGTCCTTGGCGGCGTGGACCAGGGTGGTCAGGTTGTCGCGGTAGGCCCACGTGACGCTGATGGCCTGAAGGCCGTCCAGGCCTCGACCCTGACAACGGACGCAGGGCTGGCTGGTCTCCGGCAGGGGGGTGGCGCAGCGCGGACAGGGCCGGGTGATGGGAACCAGCCGTTCGTGGCATGCCTGGCAGAGCTCGGCACCAGGCTCCTCGCCACAGGCCGGACAGACCGCTGGCAGCAGCAGATCCAGCAGTCCGGCCAGCGTCATGTTGCCGCGGGCTTGGTCAGGTCGGTGGGCATTGCTTGGAGCGCCGTCACGTCGCTTCCTTCCATGGTCAGCAAGCCCCACTGAGGCGGATTACAGGTCGTTGAGTTTCAGCCCGAGGCTGTCGTCATTGGGGCAGAGTCCGGTCAGGGCTTCCATGACCTGCTCGGGTGTGTCGCACAGGGTGAACAGGTCGACATCGCCAGGGGAAATATAGCGGCATTCCCGCTCCATGGTTTGCCGCAGCCAATCCAAAAGGCCGCTCCAGAAGCCGGAATCGTACAGGATGATCGGCATCGGCTTGATCTTGTGGGTTTGGACCAGGGTGATGGTTTCGAACATCTCGTCCAAAGTGCCGAAGCCACCGGGCATGATCACGATGGCACAGGTGTTCTTCAGGAACATCACTTTGCGAACGAAGAAGTAATGGAAGTTCACTTCCTTGGTGATGAAGGGATTGCCGCGTTGCTCGAAGGGGAGTTCGATGGTCAGGCCGATGCTCGTGCCCTTGGCGGCGTGCGCACCCTTGTTGCCGGCTTCCATGATGCCGGGGCCGCCGCCGGTGATCACCGGGAAGCCGCGCTTGGCGCAACCGGCGGCGATTTCCTCAGCAGCCTGGTAGTGGGGGTGGTCTGGCCTGGTGCGGGCCGAGCCGAACACCCCGACGGTGCGCGGCTCGGTCGCCAGTGCTTCGAAGCCGCGGGCAAACTCGCCCATGATACGAAACATGCGCCATGCGTTGCTCTCGTTGACGCCGCCCATCGAGTTCTCGTTGACGCCGCCCATCGGGCGTTGCTGATCGTCGGCCATGCAGTTTTTCCTCCGAGGAAGGGCCATGGTAAGGCTTCCGCAAACAGCGCAAACCAAGCCCTGGTTGCCCTTGCAGGGCCGCTCAAAGCTCTGAGGTCGGCAGGCGCTCATTGCTCCAAGAGGAGGCCTCCTTACCAGCAGGACCACTTCCCGTTCAAGCCATAGAACCTGATTTTCTCTCACAGAGGCACGGAGGCACGGAGAAAAAGGCTGTTTTTGGGGCTCTTTCTCCGTGTTCTCCGCGCCTTTGTGAGAGACACCATGAGGCGATGGCGGGATTGGGGAGGAGTAGCTGCGTCAGCTACGATTTTCCGGTATGGTCTTTTCTGAACAGCCCTTACAGATACTTTTGACTGGCCCTGGTTGCCCTTGTGCCTGTCCAGGTGTGTGTGTGTGTCCACTCCAGGTGTGTGTGTGTCCACTCCAGGTGTGTCCAGGGTCCGGTCCAGAGTGGTCCAGAGTGTGGTCCAGCGCGTAGGTGTGTGCGTCCCGTCCAGCGCGTCCAACGTCCCCGCAACGCATGATGGTTGAGGTGAGGAGCCGGAGCCTGGCAGGCGGGTGTGACGGACGTCGCGAGGGGCAGGCCCCCGCTGGGGCCGTACCGATTCAATTCTTCGACCAATGTCCCGGATGGAGGGCGATCAGGACGCCGAAGAATTCCAGGCGACCCAAGAGCATCAGGAAAATGGAAACGGTCAGGGACGCATCGTCGAAGATCCCAAAGTTCTTTGACGAGCCGATGGCGCCGATACCCGGACCCATGTTGGAGAGTGCGCTCAGACTGGCACTGGTGGCGACATCGTGTTGATGGCCCAGCCAGGCAAATGCTGCGGTGCCGGCCAACCAGAAGATGGCGAAGATCAGCACGAAGGCGAAGACCTGCAAGATCGTGCGGTCCTTCAGTGGTTGGCCATCGATCGTCACTGGTGTGATGCGGGCCGGCTCCATGAAGCGACGCAGTTCACGACGAGCTGCCAACCAGGCGATGACCAGGCGCACCACCTTGATGCCGCCTGCGGTGGAGCCGGCGCAGCCGCCGATGATCATGCAGAGCAATAGGATCAGACGGGCGCCATCGGGCCAGCCATCCCAGCCGAGCCCAACGGTGTCGTAGCCGGTGCCGAAGCCCGTGGAGGTGCACAGGCTCACGGTTTGGAACAGGGTATCTCGCAACAGGTCGTGCAGATGGCCCTCGTACAGCTGCGAATGCGTGCCCAAGGACAGGATCAGCAGCACCCAGGCGGTGAGGACCATGCCCAGGAAAACTTTGGTTTCGGTGGATTGCAAGAGCCGTAGCGGCCGGCCGCGGGCAGCGGTGATCAGGAGCGAGAAATTGAGCCCGGCCGTCAGCATGCCGAAGATGATGAACCATTCCGCCGCCGCTGATCCCAGGCCTTCAATCGAATTATCGTAGGTGGAGAAGCCGCCAGTAGAGACGGTAGCGAAGCTGTGGCAGATGGCGTCATACCAACCGATGCCGCACAGCCACAGGCCAACGACGCCCACCAGGGTGAGAATGGCATAAAAGCCCAGCAGGATCCGAGCCGTGTTCGCGATGCGTGGTGCCAGGCGGTCGGCACTCAGGCCGGGTACCTCGGCCCGGTACATCTGGAAGCCGGAGCCGCCTACCAGCAGGGGGATCAGTGCGATGGAGATGACGACAATGCCGATGCCCCCGATCCAGTGCAGGATCGCCCGCCACAACCGGACGCTCTGGCTCAGCTGCTCGATGGCGATACCGAAGCTCTGTTCACCGATCTGATAGCCGCCGTAGATGGACGATCCAGTGGTGGTGAGGCCGCTCATGGCTTCGAACCAGGCCTGCATGAAGCGGGTGCCGGGCGCACCCAACCAGAAACCGAAGCTGGCGACCAGGCTGATGGCCAGCCAGCACAGGGTGGTCACGGCCATGCCTTCCTTGATGCCCATCTGCTCAGCACGGCCTTTGCGCCCGATCAGGAATAGGATCAGACCCGAGCCCAACGCCAGCAGGATGACCGCCCACCAGGGGCGTAGGCTTTCACCATCGAACCAGGCGACGATCAGGGGTGCAAAGCCGATACCGGCCAATGCCAGCAGGAAGCCGCCAAGGGCTTTGGCAATGATGTTGCGGTTAATGGCTCGGCCCCTTGCGGAACAGGGCCTCCACCACGCGTAATTTATTCGTCGGCATCAATACCAGCACACGGTCTTCACCGCGAATCTGGAAAAATCCGCCGGGAATGAACATTTCGCGGCGACGCACAACCGCCAGGACCAGCACGCTCTTAGGCAAGGACAGGTCCTTGATGAGGCTGAGGGTGATGGGGCTCTCGTCGTCGGCACGCAATTCCAGCACTTCGGTATCTTCGCCCATCAGCTTAAAGCCGTGCAGCACCTGCCGGGAACGTAGGTGCCGTAGGATGGACGAGATCGCCAGCTGGCGAGGATTGACCACGACGT
Organism: uncultured candidatus Brocadiaceae bacterium; assembly: GCA_964405325.1. GTDB lineage: Bacteria > Planctomycetota > UBA11346 > UBA11346 > UBA11346 > CAYONM01. The sequence goes on from CAYONM010000026.1 coordinate 3,938, forward strand.
CAAAGTCGATGCTCTCGACGATGTCGACGTAGTGCTGCTGGTTGATTTGGACAATGGGACGACCGCGTCCGTATTTGCGATACAGCAGAGCGCCGGTGAGGTTGGACTCGTCGTTGTCCGACAGGGCGATGAAGAAATCGGCGGTTTCGACATGCACGCGCTGTAACAGATCCAGGTCGGTCACCCGGCCGCAGTGCACCGCTACACCCTTGGCGTCCAGTTGTTCGGCAGCGGCCTGGGCGCGCTGTTCGTCGGCATCGATCAGCACCACATGCAGGCCATGTTCCCGCAGGCGTCCGGCCAGCATCGTGCCGGCGATGCCGGCGCCGTAGATCAGCACTTTGCTCGCCGGTCGGACGCTGGGATCGAAGGCTGGTGCGATGCGACTCAGATCTTTCGGGTCACAGACCAGATAGACGGTGTCGCCGATGCGGAGGCGGGTATTGCCATCGGGAATCAGGATCTGGCCGCCACGGCGTATGGCGGCGATCAGGTGTTCGGCCTGCAGCTGAGGCTTGACCGTGCGCAGGGTTTCGTCAACCAACGGGCTCTCTTCGGTGACCAGCAGAGCTCGGATCACCACCCGGCCGTGCTCGAAATCGATGGCCTCGCGAGCACCGGGGCAGTGCACGAGTTTTTCCAGCTGGTCGACGGTAATGCCTTCGGGGGAGATCACCTGATCGATGCCGAAATGCGCTGGCGGCACCGGGCCATCGGGGTCCGAGAATTCGGGCATGCGCAGGCGGGCCAATTTCCGTGGCACACCGTAAAAACTGGCCAGTTGGCAGATGGCCATGTTCAGGCTGTCGGAATTGGTGACCGCCACCACCAGGTCGGTGTGGCGAATACCAATATCTTCCAGTACCAGGGGTGAAAGCGCGTTGCCTTGCACCAATTGACAATCAACTTGGTTTTCCAGAGCATCAAGCTTGTCGCGATCGGGATCGACCAACACCAGGTCCTGACCTTCGCGCACCAGGGCCGAGGCCAAATGGTTGCCGATGGTCCCTGCGCCAGCGATCAGCACGCGCATCAGCGCACCAGCCTGGACAGGGCCTTGAAGCGGTCACCCTCAGCAAAGCGTTGCCAGCGGAACAGGACGGTTTCCACCGGCACGACCAGAGCTCCCAGATCGCGCATGGCTTGCCGTGCCCAATCGGCATTTTCGCGTACGCGACTGTCCACCGCATCGGCGCAGACCGTGACCCGGTAGCCATGACGGATGGCGTCGGCAACCGTGCTCAGGACACAGATATGGGCTTCGATACCAGCGATGATCAACTCGTCGCGATCCATTTCCGCCAGTTGTTGACGAAGCACCTCGTCATCCAGCAAGCTGAATGCGACCTTGTCATAGGTGGTGGCCGAGGGGGCGGCTTCGCGTAGGTGCGGCAGGGTATCGCCGAGGCCCTTGGGATATTGTCGGGAGATCAGGGTCGGGGTGCCCAGTAGTTCGGCACCGGCGAGTAGGGTGCGGCAGGCGGTGCCTACTGGTTGATCCGGGGCGATGGATCCAATTGCGGACAGGAAGCGTTCCTGCACGTCGACCAGAAGGACCGCGCAGCGGTCGGCTTGGCATTCGAATATCGGCATGGCGGACTCGATCATGGGAGAAATTCAATGTTGTTAAATGACAATTATAGTGTCGTTATTTTGCGGTGATCATGCGTGGTCGGGAAGTCGTCGGCATGCCTAGGACGACCTCGAGCGCATTACCCGACATTCCCGACACGGGTCAGGCCCACCGTAATGTTGTCGATACCACCTCGCTCATTGGCCTCGTCGATACAGGTCATGCAGGCGCTGGTCAGGTCGTGGTGGTGGCTGTTGATGATCTCCAGCAATTCCTGGTTGGTCAACATGTCGGTCAGCCCGTCAGAGCAGAGCAGATAGATGTCGCCAGCGCACAGTTCCTCGATCAGGATGTCGACGGTGATGTGCTCCATGCCCAGCGCTCGGGTCAGGATGCTGGCCAGCATCATCGCCTCTTCGCTTTCGGGATCGAGGGTGCCGGCACGGATCCGCTCGGCCACCAGGGTGTGATCCTCATTCAGCTGTTCGATGGTGCCATCGCAGATCCGGTAGATGCGGCTATCGCCGACATGACCGAACACTACGCGATCGTTCATATAAACCGCAGCGGCAATGGTGGTGCCCATGTCCTGCAGGCCGCGTTTTTCGCGGGCCATGGACAAGATCTGGTCGTTGGCTTCGAAGATCGCATGCTTCATGGCGTCGATCACTTGCTCTTCATCGAGCCAGTCGTTCTCGCGCAGCATGCGCAGGCGGGTGTTGACCACCTGCATCGCCAGTTCCGAGGCGATGTGACCGCCAGCGTGGCCGCCCATGCCGTCGCAGACCAGCATGACCCGGTCTTCGGGTGCGTAGTACATGGCGTCTTCGTTGTGCTCGCGCACCAGACCTTTGTGGGTCAGTGCCGCCATCTGATAGGAGAATTGTGGAGGAGTGGTGTGCGGCATGGCTCAATCGACCGCCAGGGCCAACAGGGCCATATCGTCTTCGCTGTCACCGCCACCGCGGAATTGGCGGACGCTATCCAGGACGCGGTCCAGCAAGTGCTCCAGGCCACGGTGGGCGTGGTCTTCCACCACCTGGATCAGACGATCGATGCCGTATTCATCACCTTGTCGATTCATGGTTTCCGTTACCCCGTCGGTATAGAGCAGGAAAATATCGCCCGAGCGTAGCTGGGTTGTTTCCGGCTCAAGGCTATCCAGGAATACATCGCCTTGTTTCATGCCCACCACCATGCCAGGGGGCTTGATTTGCTGTAGTTCCCGAGTGTGGATATTGAAGCACAGGGTCGGGTTGTGGCCGGCTCGGCACCAAGTCAGCTCGCGATGCGTCGGATCGAGGATGGCATAGGTCATGGTGATGAAGCGTTTGCCGTCCAGATCGTCAGCCAGGGCATGGTTGACTTCGGCCAGAACCCGGCGCGGATCTTCGTGCTGCCGGGCATACAGGCTGAACACCTTTTTGGCCATGCTCATGATCAGGGCAGCGCCCATGCCATGGCCGGATACATCACCCAGGGCGAAGCCGATACGTGGTTTCTTCAATTCGACGAATTCGTAGAAATCACCGCTGATTTCCGAGGCGGACTCGAAGCGGGTGGAAAACGTGAAGCCAGGTAGCAGTGGGCAATCGCGTAACAGATTGCGTTGCACATCAGCGGCGTGCAGCACATCCGAGCGGAGGGCCTTGACGCTGTCGCGGCCGCGGTGCATGTCTTTTTCTTCGGCCAGATCCATCCAGGCGAATTCGCTGGTATTGGGATCGTCGGGATCGCCAGCACCTTGGCCGATGTGGCTTTCGTCCAGGGCGGGAATCTGATCGGCTTCGTCGGGTTCGGCTTCGTAGCTGTCTGCTGCATGCGACCGCAAGTCGTCCTGCGGCATCAGATCATCCGAGGGAAAGTCTTCCTGCGCCTTGGTCAGCATCTGCTGCTCGTCTGGCACTGGAATCATGGCATCGCTTTGCATCCAGTTGAGCCCATCGTCCATGTTGTCGCTGTCGAAGGGATTTTCCTCGATGCCGTCAGAAACCGGTTGCGCCGTCGGAGGTTGCTGCTGGTGGGCTTGCGGCGGCGTCTGTTGAGCCGGTGTCTGCGGTGGAGTTGGCGGCGGCTTGCTTGGTGGGTCGATCGGTTTGGCGACTCGTATCTGCCCTTTGGTGACTCGGGCTGCGGCGGCTTCGCCGCTGTCGATCCGAATGTTGGGCCGAAGGTTGGAGCTGCCGCGGTGCGGGGTTTCGACGCCATCCTTATGACCTGGGCGGACAATACGGGCCGAAGTCAGGTCTTCGGCTGAGGAGCGTCGACGGTAATGGCCCGTGCCCATGGGCTGGGCAATCCGCACGCCAGTCGACGTGTCGTCGCGCTGCAGAGCGTTGGTGGCGCGAGTGGCGCCGGTGTTGGTGGGATCGATGAATTGCTGCCCGGTCGGTGGTGGCCCCACTGGGCGGGCTGGTTCCAACGCCGGTTGCGGCGCACTGGGAGTCAGGGTGGGGTTGCCGCCGGTGGGGGTAAAGCCGCCACTGAGCGGCACCGAGCCACTGGCGGGGGTATGGAAGGGCGAACCGCCGCCGCGAGGCATGGGGACGGCTGGGGTCAGCGACATGGTTTGGACCGGGGTCTGGTCCTGCTGGATGGGAGTCAGTTGCAGCGCCGGATTGGATGGCAGCCGTCCCCCCAGCCCGAAGGCGGTTTGTTGATTGGTGGTGGCCGCGGCTTGGCGGACCACTGCCTCCGAGCGGATGCCACGAGGATTATGCGGATAGATGGCACATTGATTCAGTAGATGGTTGGCTAGTACTTGGGTATACGGACCGGGATCTTGGGCCTGAAAGGGGGGAATGTCCGGCAGGTGCACCAAGCAATAGGGGCAGATCCACATCTGCTGGGCATCGCGGTACTGCCAGATGGCCTGGCCGACCACCCGCACGAGGTTGCGTGCCAGAGAGCCGATACGGGAAAAGTTGTCGCGCGTTTGCTGGACGGTTTCAACGGGATGGACGATGCCCTGGCGATAGTAAGGACAGTGCAGCAGGTGCTCGGCCATGCGTTCGACGGTGTGCGCGTCAAAGCGGCGGTTGATCAGTTGGACGCTATCGATCCGTTGCAGGCTGCAGGGGCTGAACCAGTAGCCTTCGTGGTCAAAAATCTGCCAGGCTCGATCGTTCCGGGCATGGTGCTCGATGTTATAGTAATGGACCCGATGTTGCAGCTGGGTCAGGCCGTGGCGGCGGCCATGCCCCTGATTGAAGGCGGTGCACTGTTGGTGGACGTGTTGCTGCATGAAGGAGCGTAGGCCGTGCGGGGTCCGACTGTTCGGGCGGAAGGCGTTCAGGCAGTAGGGGCAGACCCAGCGTTGATCGACGGTGAAGCACTGCCATACCCGATCGTCGTCGCCCATCATCGATGGCGTCGGCAGGTTTTGAGTGCGTCCCCCTCGTGGGATCTGTGGCATAGCCGTTGATCTTCCTCTCTCCAGTGCCTGACTGTATCCAGCCAGTAATATCGTTCCGGCTATGTTTCCCCTTGGGACTAGCAGGACAAGTTATTTGAGCCTCCTTCAGCGGGGCTTTGCTCCCTCGTGCCGCCGCCGAAAAGTGCTTGCTGGGCCAGCTGTTTTCGGCGGTGTTTCTGATGGATGAGCAGATCACTCTCTATTAGAATAGGGGGCCAGGCCATGTCGACCGTCGATATCTCACACCTCCTCATCATCGCTGCCGATCTGATAGACCGGAAGCCCGTGTCTGCCCAGCAGGGCTGCAATGGAGACCGCTGCCGGGCCGATGATCAGTCCCAGGGCGCCAAAAGCCAGGACGCCACCCACCAGGCCAAGGAACAGGCCGAAATTCAGCCAGGCCTCGTTGACCATACCTTTGTTGCGTTGGTAGGTGTGGCGTAAGTAGTCGAAGCCGTGGTTCATCAGCAGACTGGCCAGGCCGATGTACAGAGCGGTGCCGTAGGCGCCCTGGGACCAGGCGGTGATCGCCAATGGCAGCCAGACCATGGTCAGACCGACCATGGGCAGCAGGCTCAAGACGGCCGCCGCCATGCTGATGAGGATGGGGGGGACCAATAGAATAGTGGCAACGGGGGCCTCGCCGAGGCCTGCCGATAAACGGGCGGTCCAGACAATCAAGCCCAACAGCGCCCCCTTGACGATGGCGGTTCCGATGCCGCTGATCAGGATGTATTCGCTGATCAGGGCATGTCGCCTGATCATCTTGTCCTGCTGTTGTTGGCTCATGGGCGAGAGTTGCAGCAGGTTTTGCATCAACTGCGGGCCGTGCGCATAGAAGAAGCTGAGCGAGATCAGCGCGAAGACGATTTCAGCGATGCGGCTGGAGCCCTTGAACAGGAACTGCAGCACGGTGGGACCCAGCTTATTGGACGCTGCGATGGTCTCACGGAGATTCTGCACCAGATCGGCGGCGTTGATTTGCAGGGCGGGGTAGGCTTTGGCAAATTCATCAATCTTGTCGGTCAGTTTGCTGAAGAACACGCCGAGTCGTTCCTGGTCTTGAAAGACGACCCCCAGCACGAAGTCCAGGCCCTCGGTCAGGTTGTTGATCACTGTCAGTATCAGCAGCAGCACCGGTGAGAGCAGCAGCAGCACGAGAAGAATGGTGGTCAGCACCGCCGTGGTCTGGCGCCGGAGCGGTGCTGACCAGCGGGGCACTAGGGCGTCCACGCCCTTGCTCAGCGGTTGATAGAGCACCGGGTGGGTCAGAGCGGCGGTAGCGCCGGCCAGCAGCAGGGGGACCTGCAGCGGCCAGATCACCTGGGCCACCAGCCACAACCCGGCGAGAATCAGGCCGAGCAGCAGGATGTGTGGCAACCAGGCGCGAATGGTATCGCGCACCCGATCGGTCTGACGAACGGTCTTGTTATCAGGCGGCAGGATGGACATGCCAGCTAGCGTCCGTGGCGCAGGCGCTCCGCCAAGGAGTTGTCCAGCATCGAATTGTCTTGGATATCGGTGATGGTCTGCTCGATATCGTATTCGATTCGCCGGAAGTAGACGCGCGGGCTTTCGATGTCGTCATTGTCGATCACGCAGTAGCAGGCGCGGATGTCACCGTCGCGCGGTTGGCCCACCGATCCGACGTTGATCAGTGCCTTCTCATCGTCATCGATGAAGTAGGTGCTGCCCCATAGCTTGTCCGGGGGGGTGTAGGTGCCGTCTTCCAGAAACACGCCGGGAACATGGGTATGGCCAACGAAGCAGAGATGCTCGATCATGCCGAAGATCGAGTTCATCTTTTCGGTGTTTTGGCTCTCGCGCGGCAGCACGTATTCCTTGGTCGGATCCCGCGGGCTGGCATGGACAAAGTAGAAACTGCCCGAACGGGCTTGGGTCTTCAGCGTCTCAAACAGCTGCCAGCGACGTTGCTGGGTTTCGGCATCGCCATCGGTCTGGATGAAGTGCCGGGTCCAGTCGATGGCCCGACGAGCGCGCGGATTGAAGCTGGCTGCTTCATTGGCGTCCAGCAGGGCCTCCTCGTGGTTGCCCTTCAGGCAGGCGGAGCAGTTCTGCTGGACCATGTCGATACAGCGACCGGGATGGGGGCCGTAGCCGATCACATCACCGAGGCACAGGATGTTCTCGAAGCCCTGATCCCGGATGTCAGTCAAAACCGCTTCCAGGGCCGGGATGTTGCTGTGGATGTCGCTGATCAGGGCAAGGCGCATGGGCTCATTGGGGGGTGTATTGTGGCACATAAGACACAAACGTGACGAGCTCATAGTCCACCACACACTGCCGAGCGTCAAGGCCGTATAGCTCTGAGGATCGTAACGCAAGCGCGGTGCTGTGCGTGGCTTGCGTATGAGCGTGTTGGTAGCGTGGGCCTTGTTGCGCGGCACAGCCGGCGCCGTATTCGCTGGCTCGCGCATTGCCCCCCAGGCATCGGCCTTTACAAGCCCGGGTCTGCAGCTGTCCCAGAAAAGGCGGTGGATATGAGTGGTGGACAACGTGAGAACTGGAGCGGCCGGCTAGGAGTGATCCTGGCGGTGACCGGCAGTGCGGTCGGCCTGGGGAATTTCCTCCGCTTCCCCGGCGTTGCTGCCACCAATGGCGGCGGTGCTTTCATGATCCCGTATGTCATCGCCTTTCTGGTGGTGGGTTTGCCCATCGCTTGGGTGGAGTGGGCCATGGGCCGTTATGCGGGGCGGCAGGGCTTTGCTTCGGCCCCGGGCATCTTCCGGGCCATTGCCGGTCGTCGGCCGGGAACCGCCTATGTGGGGGTCCTGGCTCTGATCATTCCGGTGCTCATCTACATGTACTACGTTTCGGTAGAGGCCTGGTGCCTCGGGTACGCCTGGTCCTATTGGACTGGGGGCATGGCGGAGGTGGTTGGCCAAGCCCAGGCCAAGGCGGTCGCCGTCGGAACCGATCCACAGGTGGCGGGTGTCGGTGCCGCGAATAGTTTTTTGCTGCAGTTTGCCGGCGTCGTGCCGGAAGCGGGGGCCGACAGCGGCAACTTGCGCATCTGGCGGCAATTTGCCAGTGGCGCACTGCCCTTTCTGCTGGTCTGCTTCGTGATCAATTTCGTGCTCATCTATCGCGGTATCAACAAGGGTATCGAATGGTTCTGTCGTTGGGCCATGCCGGCCTTGGTCTTTTGTGCGCTGATCATTCTGGTCCGGGTTCTGACCCTGGGCGACCCCGCCGGAGTCGAGCCGCATACGGTCTACCACATGAGCGAACAGGCGAGTGACGGCGCGGTGCGCGAAATGCGGGCCGAGACCAATGCCGAGGGGGTCACCAGCTGGGAGCCGACCGGACGTTGGGCGGTGGCCCAGACGGTGGATGCCAACATCTCCAACGGTCTTGGCTTCATGTGGAATCCCGCCGGGCATCGTTCCGTGTCGATCGAGACTGCTGCTGGCGAACCGGGCAAAGTGGTCGCCGAAGTCGGTTTCTGGGAGGCGCTGAAAGACCCGCAAACCTGGCTGGCGGCCGCCGGTCAGATCTTCTTTTCCCTGTCGGTGGGCCTGGGGGTGATCATCACCTACGCCTCCTACACCAAGCCGGATGACGATATTGCGCTGAGTTCCATCACCGCGGCCTCGGGTAATGGGTTTTTCGAGGTGGCCCTGGGGGGTATGATCGTTATTCCGGCGGCCTTTATCTTCATGGGGCCGCAGTCGATCGTGTCGGCGGGGGAAAAGGCGAGTTCCTTGAGCCTGGGGTTCTTTGCTTTGCCGGGCGTGTTCGAGAACATGTGGGGCGGCCATTTCTTTGGCGGCTTGTTCTTCTTCTTGCTATTCCTGGCGGCGGTGACTTCGTCCTTGTCGATGTTGCAGCCGGCGATTGCCTTTCTGGAGGAGGGCCTGGGTATCGGACGGAAGGCCTCAGTCAGCATTCTCGGTCTGATCACTGGCTTGGGTGCCGCCTTCGTCGCCCTGGTCAGCGGCGATTTGATCGTGTTGGATCACCTGGATTTCTGGACTGCCAATCTCTGCATCTTCGTTCTGGCAACTGTTGAGGTGATCCTCTTCGCCTGGGTATTGGGGCTGGACAAGGGTCTCAAGGAATTGGCTATCGGGGCCGAGATCCGGCTGCCACGATTTCTGCCCATCTTGTTGAAATACATCACCCCCAGTTTCCTGATTGTCGTGTTCGGGGCATGGCTGTGGGACCAGATCGTCAATGGCACCTATTTCAAGGCTATTGCCGACAATACCCTGGTGCAGGTGACCGTTGCCTTCATTGCCCTGAATGCCCTGTTCTTTGCTTTGTTGGTTGCTGAGGCGGTGCATCGTTGGCATCGGCAGGAGCAGCCGGCCCAGCAGCAGGAGGCCAGCGCATGACCCCCCTTGGTTGGTTGATCATGGCCGTGAGTGTCGGTGGCGTGACTACTTTGTTCGGCTGGTGCATCTATCGCGTGGTCGCGACGCCCGGTTCTACCGACCACCTGCACGGCTTCGAGGTCGAAACGCCAGATCACGATACCTGAGCCTATCCCCGGTCCAGATACCGGGGAAGACTTTACTCGCCCGTATTTCCCGATCCGCTTGCGGATTCACCAGCCGGTCCGGCCGGCCTCCCAGGAGATGTCCATGGCTTGTTCCTCCGCTCCCAAGGTCTTGATTGAAGACGCTAAAGAAACCAAAGCCGTCGATCTCGGCAGTTGTCTGTTACAACAACGCAAGGTCTACCTCGGCGAGGAGGTGGACAGCGACTCCAGCAACGCCGTGGTCCAGCAGCTGCTCTATTTGGAGCACCAGGATGCCAAGGCGCCCATCACTCTGTATCTCAACACACCTGGCGGCAGCATCGTCGACGGCATGGCGGTGTACGACCTAATGCAGCAAGTCAGCTGCCCGGTGCACGTGGTGGTGGTCGGCATGGCGGCCAGCATGGGTTCGGTGCTGCTCTCCGGCGGTGAAAAGGGGCATCGTTATATCCTGCCGCACGGCGAGGTGCTGCTGCATCAGCCCCTGGGTGGTGCTCGCGGCCCGGCTACCGATATCAAGATCAGCGCTCAGCGCATTATCAAGACCAAGGAAATGCTGCTGCGGCTGCTGGCCGACAATTGTGGTCAGACCTACGAGCGTCTGGTCGAGGACTGTGACCGTGACTACTGGCTTGATGCCGATGCCGCCGTCGAATACGGCATTTGCGATCAGGTGCTGAATCCGTCCTGATTATCATCACTTGCATCTGATAGACCGTGGGGCGACCTAGCGTTTCGCGTTGGTAGAGGTTGCGGTAAGTGGACAACAAACGCGGAATGCGACGCCGTGCGTTGCATGCTGGCCATCAGGCCTGTCTTCAGCAATGTGAGGCATTCCTTTCCCATTGCTGGTTTGCCGAAGCAAAACTGGGGACCGGACAGGTCACAAGATGAAAAGGACAAGGCAGATGTCATTCGTCACGTGTTACCGGCAATTGATCGAGCGTCAGGACCTGAGCGAGGAGGCGGTCGCGGCATTGTTCGATGAAATGTTTTCTGGCCAATTGCACGATGCCCAGATCGGCGCCTTTCTCGGTGCCATGAGTACCAAAGGTGAGACCGTCGCCGAGTTGGCCGGTGCAGCGCGGGCGATGCGCGCCAAGGCACATCGTATCCAGGTGATGGGGCAGCCGGTGGTCGACACCTGCGGTACCGGCGGCGATGGTGCCGACACTTTCAATATCAGCACGGCCACCGCCTTTGTGGTTGCCGGTGCCGGCATCAAGGTGGCCAAGCACGGCAATCGTTCGGTCAGCAGCGCCTGCGGCTCGGCCGATGTGCTTGAAGCCCTGGGCTTGCAATTGGATATCGATCCAGAGCTGGTCGAGGAACAAGTCAACGAAATTGGCATCGGCTTCATGTTCGCCCCACGTTTCCACGGCGCCATGAAGCACGTGATGCCGGCTCGCAAGGCCTTGGGCACCCGTTCCATCTTCAATATGCTCGGTCCCCTGACCAATCCCGCTGCCGCCAGCTGTCAATTGCTGGGGGTTTTCGCACCGCAGCTGACGGAAATGTTCGCTGGCGCGCTCAAGCTCCTGGGGACCAGTCGCGCCTTTGTGGTCCATGGCCACGACGGCCTGGACGAGATATCCGTTTGCGCCGCAACCCGTGTCTCGGAATTGAAAAACGGCCAGATCCGCACCTACGACATCCAGCCCGAGCGCTATTTCGGCGAATTGGCCGACCCGGCCGACCTGCGCGGTGGCGATGTGGCCGAAAACACCCGCATCCTGCGTGGCATCTTCGACGGTAGTATCCAGGGCGCCTCTCGGAACGTGGTCCTGATCAACGCTGGTGCCGCTTTGGTCAGCGCCGGCCAAGTCGACGAATTGGGCGCCGGCATCCACCGCGCCGCCAGCGTCATAGACGAGGGCAAAGCGATCGAGAAACTCGAGGCGCTGATCGAGTATCGGTGAGGCTCAGCCGAACAGGTCCTCGTCGTCGCCCTGGCTGTCGCGCATGATGGTTTCCACGGCTTCGCGCTCGAAGTTGTCCGGGGTTTCGTCCTGTTGCATTTGGACAAAGCGTTGGCGACTGGCGTAGAACATCATCGGTACCGAGTCGGTCGGACCAAAGCGGTTTTTGGCCACGATCACCTTCATGCGGCGTTCGGAGGATTCGTCGGATTCGTCGACCCGGTGTAGGAAGACCACGGCGTCGGCATCCTGTTCGATGGAGCCGGAGCCGCGCAGGTGGGCCAAGCGCGGCTCGGAACGCTCTTTGCCCTTTTCGCCTTCGCGCGAGAGCTGCGACAGCGCGATGATCGGTACTTTGCAATCTTTGGCGATGATCTTCAGGGTGCGGCTGATTTCCGAGACCTTTTCGTACTCGCTCATGTTGGCGCGCGAGGACGACAGGAGCTGCAGGTAGTCGATGACGATCAGCCCCAATTGCCCCTGGCGCTCCAGAAGCAGGCGTTTGACGTGGCTGCGTAGTTGGAGCACGGTGAGATCGGAAAGGTCCATCAGATCCAAGGGCCAGGAACGCAATTGCTGCGCGGCGTCGTGGATGGCAGCCATTTCGGCGTCGTCGAGATCGCCCATTTCCAGTTTGCTGAAGCCGATGCGGGCGTAGGCCGAGATCAGTTTTTTCACCAGGTCTGTGGCGTCCACTTCCAGGCTGAAGAACAGGACGCCTTTGTCCTGGCGGGAGGTGACATGCTCCACCAGATTGAGGGCGAAGCTGGTTTTACCCACGCCGGGTCGGGCTGCGATAATGTACAAACCACCGGGACGCAGACTCATCAGCATGCGGTCCACATCTTCCCAGCCGGTGACGATGCCGACGTCGCCGGTGTTCATGGCTTCGCCGATGCGATCGATGGTGTCGTCCACCACCTTGGCTACCGGCTTGATACCGGTGGCGGAGTCCATGCCGCCCAGGTCCAACAAGGCCTGCGAGCCCTGGTCGACCAGATCGCCAAAGCTGGCGGTGGTCATGTAGGCTTCGTCCGCCAAGCTGCTGAGCCGATCAATAAAGCGGCGCTTGAGGAACAGGTCCCAAGTCAACTGGCTATTGCGTTCCAGGGCAGTAACGGGGGCGAAGGCATCGGCGATTTCCGCCAGGGCGGCAAAGTCGCCAATGGCGGCCAATGCCGACTGGCCATGTTCGTTGGTGAAGTCCTCGTCGCGCAGGCGGTGCAGGCGGCGATAGGCTTCACGACTGAAGCCGCCATCGGATTGCGCATCCAGCACCTGCTGCTGGCGCCGTAATCGGTCGAGAGCGACCCGGAAGTCCAGGCGGCCCAGCCAGTCGGCGACGGCGGTGGCGTCAATGTGCTGGCTGTCATCGTCCAGGTCGAGGCAGGCCAGGTAGATGATGCGGTGATTGCGGGCGTAGAAAGCGAGGGGATGCGACAGGTGCTGACGCACCTTGTGGATGGCGGTGCTATGGCTGCCCAGCAGCAGCGTCGCCAAGACCGCCCGCTCCAGCTCGACGTTGTTTGGTAGCTGCTTCTCGGCGACGGGCCGGCCCTCTCGTTCAGCCATTGAGATGCTCCTCCACCTGCCTGACACGGGTCTCGATGGCATCGTCGGCTTCGACCACCAGATCGGCCACCGCCCGATACCAGGGATCGCGGCGGCGCAGGATGTCCGGTACTTCGTCCAGCAGACCGGCGGCGCTCAGGGACGGGCGGTCACCGCTATTGGCCTGCAGGCGCTGACGGATCAGTTGGATCGGCGCATGTTGGTAGACCACCAGATGCGGACTGGCTTGCAGGGCCTGGCGGTTGGCTTCGTGTTCAACCACGCCGCCGCCGGTGGCGAAGACGAAGGGGCCCGCTTGCGCCAGCTGGGCCTGCAGGATGCGGCTTTCATGATCACGGAACACGGCTTCGCCCTCGCTGGCGAAGAGCTCCGGAATACGTCGCCCGAGGCCCTGTTCCAACAGCTCGTCCGCATCCAGGGCCGGCAGTTGCCAGCTTTGGCCCAGATAGCGCGCCAGATAACTCTTTCCACAGGCTCGATAGCCTACCAGCACCACGCCCGGCACGTCACAACCCCTTGCTGCCACTTGCACTGAAGGTCGCTCCCGGGCCTTGCATACGCTTCCCGTAAGCGATAACGATCAGCAGCATGGCGGCGTTCCGGCCCGGTCAAAGCCTCGAAGGCTACGAGATCCAAAGCGTCCTGGGCCAAGGTGGCATGGGAACGGTTTACCGTGCCCTGCAGGTATCCATGCGCCGACACGTGGCGCTGAAGGTCCTGTCGCCCGAATTGGCCGAACGTGATCCCAGTTTTTGCGAGCGTTTCGTTGCCGAGGCGCGCGCTGCGGGTCGTCTGAACCATCCTAATGTTATCGCGGTGCACGATGTCGGTCAGACCATGATCGACGAGCATCCGGTGTTCTACTTCGTGATGGAGCTGATCGAAGGCCAGGACGGCAAGATGGCGCTCAAACAGAGCGGCTGTCTGAGCGAGCCGGAGGTGTCGATCATTGCTAGCGGTATAGCCAATGCGCTGGTGTACGCCGAGCAGGTCGGAATCGTGCATCGGGACATCAAGCCCGAGAACATCATGATCACCGATGATGGCATGGTGAAGCTGGCTGATCTCGGTCTGGCCCTGCGCCTGGACGACGAGGAAGCGGTGGAGACCGCCGGCCAGGACCGCCGGGTTATGGGGACACCCCGGTACATGAGTCCCGAGCAGGCGCGTGGCAAATCGGTGGATCATCGTAGCGATCAGTACTGCCTGGGGGCGACCCTGTACCATCTGCTCACCGGTCATCCGCCCTATGGTGGCAAAACCAGTAAGGATCTGATGCGGGCCCATGTCTTGGCGCCGGTGCCCGATCCGCGTGAACAGCTGCCCACCGTCCCGGAGCGCTGGCGTCTGCTCTTGATGACCATGATGACCAAAAAGCCAGAGGATCGCTATCCCGACGCCACGACCTTGGCCCAGGCCATTCGCAATACGGTCGAGGGGCGCGTCCCGACTGCGCCCTGCCGGCCCGGTGTCCGGGTGCCGGGGTCGCAGCGCCGCCGGTTGCTCATCGCTGGCGCTGTCGTTGGGGTGCTGTTGCTGGTGTTGCTGCTGCTGAGTCTCGGTTCCAAATCAGAGGATCCGTTGACCCTCCCCGATCCCAGTCCCAGCCAGGATCTGCCCACCGATGCAGAGGCGCGAGCCGAACGGGCGCAGCGCATCATCGCCGAATTGCCCAGCAACGAACGCGCAGCGCTCAAGTTATTGAGTCAACACCTGGATCATCCCTATTTTGCCGGTTTCGAGGATGCGCGGCAGTTGTTGCAAGCTGCTTTGGATCAGCGCCTCCAGCGCCTGCGCGACGAGCGTCGCAAAGTACAGCAGGCGGCTCGCGAGCAGGTCCAGGCCATCGAAGAGCAGATCGTCGCTGGCGATCTGGTCGCTGCCAGTCAGGCCTTGGCAGCATTGGATGAGAACACGCGCAAACGAGCCGAAAAGCAGATGACTGCGGTCAAAGACCAACTCACCCAAGCATTGGAGCATCTCTACCAGACCACCATCCAGGCGATGGACGAGGCCAGTACGCCGGCGGCGGTGGAGCAAGCGCTGAAGGCCTACCATACCCGGGTGCCGGCAGCGCACCGGCGCAGCGAAGTGGACGAGAAAGCCGTGGCGCGCAGCCGCGACCTCAACATGGCAGCCATTCTTGCCGAACAGCAGGAGCGTGAACGGAAGGCGCAGCTGCAGGCGGCGGTCTGGGCGGGGTTGCTGGATCGGCTGCAGGAGACTCGCGGCGAAGACGTGCTCGAATGGCACGCCAGCGCCATCCACGATTTGGCCATGGATACGAGCGATCCCGAGCGCAAGCAGGAGGCTTCGGACTTGGCCGATTGTTATGCGCGTATGCAGGAGTTGGAAGAGCTGCTGGTCGCTTGGGTCAGCGACAACGAGCCATTGGTGCCGTTGGGATTGCGTGATGAGGGACTTTTGGAGATCGTGGATGGCGAGCGGGTCACGGTGCGGACCATCGATCCGGAAGGCATTCTGCAATTGGACCGGGTCAGCCTGGATGTCGACTGGGAGGAATTCGCCCTGCAGGCTACCCTTGGTCGGCCGGATTTGACCGAGGTGATCCCGCAGTGGCTCTGGCATTGGGGGCTCGGCGGCGAAGCGCCGGCAGCTTTGCAACCGCCAGAGCCGCCGGAATCGCCGGAGCCCGTCGTCGATGACACCGACTACGCCGAAGACGAGGCTCCTGTCGATGACAACGGCGATGTCGATATGGACGAAGCGTTGATGGATGATCTGGGCTTGGTCGAGGGGCCGCTGGAGCAGGACGATCCGGTGATCATGCCGCAGCTGTTCCATTGGCAGGGGGGTGATCCGATGGATTGCTTCCTGTACGAGCGCTCTGGATACCGATCCAGCCCGACCGTCATCAATCTTGGTTTCGATTATTATTCCTACCAATTCGAACTGGCAGACGAGTCGATCCGTTGGATTCAACGGCAAGCCGTTGAACGAAGCCCGCTGCATGAGCAGGGTATCGCCACGCTCCGTTTGCAGGAACCGGTGTCATCCGGAGCGCGAATCCGCGTCGAGCTGGCCGTAGAGCGCAGTGGTTTCCTGCTGCTCGGCCTGGCTCGTGGTCAGGAAGCCCTGCGCCTGGGGCTGGATGCCCAGGGGCGCCGCTTGGCGGCCTGGTTCATTACCGATCAGGGCAAGGTGCTGATGCATGCCGCCCTGGGGCAGTCTCGCTTGTTGCCACCCAGGGGACGTTTCCTGGTGGAACTGCACTGGCAAACAGATGACACCATTGCTGTCAGTCTCAATGATGTTCCCTGGCGGAAATTCTGTGGCCGCAGCGACCGTTTGGTGCCCAGTATTCCCGCAGCTTGGCCCGATGCACCGACTACGCTGATTTTCCAGCAATTGCCGTTGGACAAGAAGCCGAGCGCGGTGCAGGTGTATCGTATCGATATCGATTATCCGGTGGAATAGCGTCACAGGCGCTCAGGATTGCCTCAGCGCTTGCGTCCGCGCCCGCGGCGGCCCTTGTTCCACAGCGGTTTGGCCGTAATCGCCTCGTCCACCAGAGCACGTATCTCCCGGTCCAGCATGCGGTGGCCATCTCTCACGAGATCGCGTCGAAACAGGACCAGCAGGTCCACCGTCTCGACGCGATGCTGCAATTCGCAGCGGAACAATTCGCGCACCCAGCGTTTCAATTGGTGGCGGCGCGGCGAGCATTTGCTGACCTTGCGGGAGATCATGATGCCCAAGCGCGGTTGCCCTCCTCGACGCGGACAGGCCAACAGGACCACATGCCGGCCAACGGCTTTTTGCTGACGGGTCATCAGGTAGCCGTATTCTCGCCGGAGTCGCAGGCGGGCTTGTTTGGGAAACGAATTATCGCTCATCGGGCACGGCTCGTAGGGGTGCTTCGCGCAGACCCATTTTGTCAGAACAGCAACGGTTGACTTGCAGCAACAGGTTTTCGACCTTTTGTCGCCACCGTTCATCAGCGGCGGGGAGGGCAATTGGTGGCAGGAAGACAACGCCGATGCGGGCAAAGGGTTTGGGCAACAACATGCGATCCCAGCTGCGGAAGATCCAGGCCCGGTCTGCTGCTGCCGCCGCAATCAGTAGCGGTGCCGGCAGTTGTGCGGCCAGGTGCAGGCCACCTGCTTTGCAGACCCCACGTGGCCCGCGTGGACCATCGACGGTAATCGCTATTAGGCTTTCGGGACGGGCGCGCAGGTAATGTTGCATCTGCACCAGTGCCTGGCCGCCGCCGCGACTGCTGGAGCCACGCACCGCATCAAAGCCGAGGGTCTGTAGCGCCGCGGTGATCAGGTCGCCATCGCGGGAGCGGCTGGCCAGCACCGCCACCGGCCGGTTGTGCGGCCGGCTGAAAAAGGACGACAAGCACGGGATGCGGTTGTGCAACAGCAGCCCGATGCCCATCGCTCGCTGTCGGTGCAAGCGGTCCACATGCTCCTGACCGTGCACCCGATAGCGATAGGTACAGGCCAGCAGGCGGGTCAGCAGACCGATCAAGCCGCCGAGCAAACGGGCGGAACGTGGTAGCGGTGCAGGCATGGCGGGGCACGTTGCCGTGCTCCTGGCAGCTGCCAAGGGGGCAGCAGGGCCGAAAAGCGCAAGTCTGGCGAAGTGCCTGAGTTTTTAGAGGTGCCCAAAAGCAAGAGGTACCAAAGGCGCCCCCTGCTTTCGTCGTTACGGCGCGCCGCTGCATGGTTGTCAGCTGCACGATGAAGATGCCGGATTTCCCATCAGGCCAGTTGATTGACCCCTCCCAAGGGATTGGCGGCCGGGCGTTGTTGTTCCGCCTGCTGTTGGTTTTGTTCCTCAGCAGCATGGTCGTCTTCGGCGGCACGGGCCGCTTCGGCGCGTTGTTCCGCCGGACTTTCGGCTTGCTCGGTGATCGGGGTTTCGGCTTGTTCCGGTTCGGTGATCGCCGCTGCCTGCAGCCGAGCCAGGGCTTCGGCTGAGATATCCGCACTATCGCCGCCGGAGGCCGATCGGGCCGCGGCTTGGTTCTCGTTGCGGACTGAGGTTTGTAGTTGTTCGGCCGCTGCGGGTGCGGCACGGCTGGTTTGGTCGACGCGTTGCAGTTCCATCTCGTTCCCTCCCGGCACCGCCAGTGCCATCCTTGCTGACGCTATCGGCGATTATAGGGAAACCTGGCTGTAATGCCACCAAGACATTCAGGTACCGTCGCCTTGGTACCAGCAGTCCGGGTCTTCCGCCAGGTAGTCGCCGCTGCGGGCGTAGGCCCGGGCGCGGGAGCCGCCGCAGAGCTCGCGGTAGGGGCAGCGACCACAGCGTCCACCCAGGCGCTGGCTGTCGCGGAGCTCGCGTAATACCGGATGCTCGCGGTAGATAGCGGCGATATCGTTGCGACGGACGTTGCCCAGAGTCAGGGGGAGAAAGCCCGACGGCTGGATGTCGCCAGTGTGGGAGATGAACAGGAAACCCTTGCCCGAGTTCACCCCGCCCGGGGCTTGGCCCAGGCTGCGGCGTGGGCCGAGTTCCCGGGCCAGCAGGTTCTGGATGCGGGTTTCGGCGGCAGTTAAATCGCCCTGGGCGCGGAAGCGTTCGGCTTCGGAGACGAACATGCGGTAGTGTGGCGCCTCGGTGATCTTGACGATGAAGGGGACCCGCTGCTGGATGGCGTAGAGACTGGCGAAGAGCTGGCGGTAGTCGTCAACCTGCAAGCCCGCCATGTCGGCACCGCGGCCGGTGGGGACCAGGAAGAAGACCTCCCAGAACACCACGCCCAGCTCGTTGACCAGGGCGGCCAGGGGTTCCAGCTGGTTGCGGTTCCAGCGCGCGAAGGCGGAATTGATCTGGAAGGGCAACTGCAGCTCCTTGGCCCAGGCAGCGCCGGTCATGGTGCGTTCGAAACAGCCATCCACGCCGCGGAAGCCATCGTGCGCGGTGGCGCTGGCGGCATCGAGGCTCATGGCCATCTGGTGCAGGCCGGCATCGGCCAGGGACTGGACCCGGTCGCGGGTCAGCCGTTCGGTGGCGGCGGGGATGGTACCCACCCGCAGGCCGCGGCTAACGGCGTGGCGGATCAGTTCTTCCAGATCGTCCCGTTGCAGCGGATCCCCACCAGAGAAGACCACGACCTTGGTCCCCATGGCCTGTAGCTGGTCGATCAGGGCCTGGCCCTCGGCGGTGCTCAGTTCATCCGGGTGGTGCTGGTCGTCGGCCTCGGCTCGGCAGTGTTGGCAGGCCAAGGCACAGGCCTGCGTGGTCTCCCAGATGGCGATGAAGGGTGCTTGATCGAAGCTAGTGTGGGGCATGGCGGTCAGTGTGGCCATGGTCCGGTGGTGGTCCACCGCGGCTCAGCCACGGCTGAGCACCTGCAGCAGTTCGTCCGGCAGCAGTCGTGTTTCCGGGTCCTTGGACATGCACCGTCGAATCGCCTGACTGGCGCGATTGGGACAGTCGCTGACGATCGCGTTCAGGTCTGGTGGCGGGTCGTGACGGATGCGCTCGCGCATACGGGCCTCGTTGGCGTCGTGATAGGGGACCACGCCGGAGGCCAGGGTGAACAGGCTCAGGGCCAGGCCGTAGCAGTCGCTGCGGTGGTCGGCCGCTTGGCCGTCGACCTGTTCTGGACTGAGCCAGCGCAGATCCGGGATACGGCGGGCATGGGTGGCGCAACACGAGGGCCGCGGGGTGCCCAGGCGGGCACTGGTGCCATCAACGAAAATACTCACCGGACAGACTTTGCTGTGCACCAGTCCAGCGCGGTGCACCGCCAACAGGCCACGACAGGCGCCGCGCACCATGCTTAAGGCCAGCCGCCAGGGCAGCAGACCACGCTCCTGACGCGAGGCCAGCTGGGCGGCATCCCCCTTGGTCATCAAGTTTCGGGCAAAATAGCAGACGCCGGCATCCAGGCCGACACCGCGACAGGTGACCAGATGCCGGTCCTGCAGCTGCTGGATACGCAGGCCTTCCTGCACCAGTGTGGCGGCGAATTCGGGATCGGTGGAGAGCTGCGAGGTGAAAACCTTGACCACGACATCTTGGCCATGGCCATCGTGCCCGACGTAGAGCACGCCCAGGGCGTCTTCGGCCAGTTTCGTGCCGATGCGGAAGCCACCGACCTGCCGGCACGAATCATCGCCATCAAGGGTCAGATTCACCGATTCGCTGGGTGAGGGGATGGGGGTGGGAAAGCGGACCGGCGTCTGCAACAGCACCGGCTTGACCGGTGGCGGTGCTTCGGGCGGCTCGGGCACCACTTGGGTACTGTGATCGGACCCCAGGTTGGTCAGGAAGTCGAAGTCCGGGCTGTCCAGATCAGCATAATCGCGTGGGGCTGACACATTCTCTTGCCCGGGATTCACATCCTGGGGCACCGGCGCCAGACGGGTATGGACCGCGGTGAGCGAGAGCTCCGCCTGCGAGGCGGTGCAGAGATCTGATGGCTTGGGCCCGCGACGTTCGTGCTGCAGGCGTCCGGCGACCATCTGATCCAGATGCGCCATGGGCAGCATGTTGTGGAGTTGTTCTTCCGGATAGCTGATCAGGCACTTGGCCATGTTCGACAGCAGGGTCGAGCTGATCTTGCGCTCGGGTGCGCAGCGGACCTGTTCTTCCCAGACGCCAATGTAGGGGTTCAGCCACAGTCCCTGATCGGAGAACAGGCGCAGGTGGGGATCGTCGATCAGGTTGTCCAGCAGGAAGCGGCGCCAGCGGATGTAGCGCAGTTGGATCAACGGTTTGAGCTTTTGCGTTTTCCAGGGCTGGTTTTCCTGCAGCCAGGCCAGGGCGGATTCCACTCGGTCGAAGGGAGCGTCTACCACGGTGCCGGTGTGCGGGTCGATCCAATACATGCCATCGACCGTGGTCACCTGGAACAGAGGATCGGTCTCCAGATGCTGGCGCAGGGCCTGTTCAAGGTCCTTGGGCTTCTCTGCTGCGGCAACCGACTCATCCTGCGGTCGTTGCCGACGATGCGTGGCGCCGCGGCGAGCTCCGGTTTCACGACGTTGGTCGTCCCGATTGGGCTCGCGGCGTCGCCGCCGCCGCCGGGTGGAGTGCTGCTCGTCGCGTTTAGAACCGAAGGGATTAGGTAGCATAGGGGGGCGGACTGTAAAAGCCCCGGATCACGGGTCCATGGCTGGAAGTGATCCAAGGTCGGGTGGTACGAAGCTCACGAGAGACCCTACTGCCGAAACCGGCAGCCTCCAATGCCGTATCCCCAGGGACCATCAGATGGCGCAGCCTTCTGGACCAGCCGGGTACTTGCCAGCGGCTTGGTCAGCCCCGAACCTGCTGGCCATGTCGCATCCCGCCGGTTTCGAACAGCCAGATGATAGCACCGAGCGCGCCCTCCGTCCGCGCAGCCTCCGGGAATTCACCGGACAAAGCGGCGTGGTGCGCAATCTGGGACTGGCCATCGAGGCCGCCCAAGCGCGGCAGGAGGCTCTGGACCACGTGTTGCTCTCTGGGCCGCCTGGCCTCGGCAAGACCACCCTGGCGCACATCATGGCGCACGAGTTGGGAGCCGAGCTGCGCGAGACCGCCGGCCCCATGCTGGAGAAGCCCGGCGACTTGGCTGGCGTGTTGTCGTCGTTGCGACCGGGTTCGGTGCTGTTCATCGACGAGGTGCACGCTCTCAAGCGGGTGGTCGAGGAGTATCTCTACTCGGCCATGGAGGACTTCCGTATCGCCATCCAGCTGGGCGAAGGCGCCACCACCGACGTGCTCACCATCAATTTAGCGCCGTTCACCTTGGTCGCGGCCACCACCCGCGAGGGCCAGCTGAGCGCGCCTTTCCGGGCCCGCTTCGGCATTCGCGAACGACTGGATCTGTACAGCGTCGATGAGCTGGTCCGCATCCTGTCGCGCTCGGCCACCTTGCTGGGGGTGGAGGCCGACTACGAAGGTCTGCTTGAGGTCGCCAAGCGCAGTCGCGGTACGGCGCGGCATGCCAACCATCACCTGCGCCGTATTCGCGACCTGGCCCAGGTCCGTTACGATAACCATATTTCCGAAGCGGTCGCCGCCGAGGGTCTGAAGATGCTGGGCATCGACCAAGCCGGTCTGACTGAATTGGATCGCCGCATTCTGCGCTGTCTGGCCGAGCACCGTCGTCCGGTGGGCCTGAAGACCTTGGCGGTGACCATTGGCGAGGAAGAGCACACTATCGAAGATGTGTACGAGCCCTACCTGATCCAGCAGGGCTTTTTGAACAAGAGCCCCCAGGGCCGACAGCTGTGCAGTCGTGGTTGGGCACACCTGGGCATGCCCGAACCCAGCCGCTGTGACAGCTGGCGCAATTCAGGTGCTTGAAAATGGCCCATCCGGCCAGGGCGGTGTCGTCCGGTCTGGTTCCACCAAGATGCGATTGCCGGCCAGGTATTTTCGGTACCTGGTCCTGACTGGGGACATAGGCGGCCAGCGCGTCCAGATCGGCGTTGCGGCCGGCCTTGGTCTTGGCCTTGGCCCAGGGAGTTGTGTGGACCGCCGCTGTTGGCCAGAAAACCACAGCCGCCCAAATTATTGACGGGTCCCTCAGAGGTCGAATTCGGCACGAATCCGATAAGAGCCAGGCGAGCGCGTCCAAGCGCGAAGCCGTCCGACCGAGCGGCGGTTTTTTGGCGATAA
>CAYONM010000027.1:0-26435 GCA_964405325.1 uncultured candidatus Brocadiaceae bacterium
GGTCGTGGCTGATCAGGGCCGGGTGCTGCTGATCACTCTGGCTGATCCGGACGCGGTGCAGGAGCGCCAGTACCACATCGCCCTCGCAGACGGTGTGGTGACCGAAATCCGGGAAAGTGACCAGCCGATCACTGGCCAGCTGGTGATTGATGGCGCCAGCGTGGTGTCGGTTGTCACTGACGGTCACGAGCAGACGCGGCGGCACTGGCTGGGCACTGACGAACTGGGTCGCGATGTGCTGGCGCGGGTGTTGTACGGTGGTCGTATTTCTCTGACCGTCGGCGTGGTCGCCACCCTGGTCAGCGCGCTGATTGGGATTCTGTACGGTGCCATCAGTGGCTACGCCGGTGGTCGGGTCGATCGTCTGCTGATGGGTGCGGTGGACGTGCTGTATGCGATCCCCTTCATGTTTCTGGTCATCTTGTTGCTGGTGTTGTTTGGTCGGCATCTGATCGTGCTGTTTGCTGCCCTCGGTGCGGTGCAGTGGTTGACCACCGCTCGGATTGTGCGTGGCCAGGTGTGGTCCTTGCGCGAGCGGGCTTTCATTGAAGCCGCGCGGCTGGGCGGTGCTGGGCACCTGCGTATTCTATTGCGACATCTCATTCCCAACTGCCTGGGGCCGATTGTGGTCTACACCACACTGACGGTACCGGTGGTGGTATTGGAGGAGAGTTTTCTCGCCTTTATCGGTTTGCAGGTGGAATGGGGGGGGCGGCCTCTGGACAGCTGGGGGGCGTTGGTGCATATCGGCGCGCGTGGCATGGAACAATATCCCTGGTTGTTGTTGGCGCCGGCTATTCTGATGTCGGCAACCTTGTTGGCGATGAATGTTTTGGGTGATGCGTTGCGCGACGCCATCGACCCGCAATTGCAGGAACGGGTGGCTTGATGCTGGCAGTGCGGCAGTTGCAGGTGGGTTTTATCGATGAGCAGGGGCTGAAGCCGGTGGTGCACGGCATCGATCTCGACCTGCAGCGGGGTGAGGCTCTGGGGCTGGTGGGCGAATCCGGATCGGGCAAGACCTCGATCGCCATGGCCCTGTTCGGTCTGCTGCCGGTGGGCGGCCGCATCATCGGCGGCTCGGTGCGTTTCCAGGGCCAGGAATTGGTTGGCGCTAAGCAGGGCCAGCTGCGGCGGCTGCGCGGCCAGCAGGTGGGGGTGGTTTTCCAGGATCCGATGACTGCGCTCAATCCCTATTTACGGGTTTCGACGCAACTCACGGAACATATGCGTCTCCATTTACAGGTGAGTCGGCGCGAGGCACGTCGTCGTGCGGCGGCACTGCTGGAGCGGGTCGAGATTCCGGTGGGGCGCATGGACGATTACCCGCATCGCTTTTCCGGTGGGCAGCGTCAGCGCATTCTGATTGCCGCCGCTCTGGCCTGCGAGCCGCAGCTGCTGATCGCTGATGAGCCGACCACTGCTCTGGATGTGACCATCCAGGCAGAGATCCTGCAGCTGCTGGCAGACCTGCAGCGCGAACGCGATCTGGCGCTCTTGTTGATCACCCACGATCTCGGTGTGGTCGGCACGGTGTGTTCGTCGGTGGTGGTGTTGGATCAGGGCCGGGTGGTGGAGCGCGGTGCGGTGGACCAGGTGTTTGTCAAGCCTACGCACGCCTGCATCCGGCAATTGCTGGCGGCAATGCCGACCTTGCCGGAGGTCGCCCGATGAGCGGCTTCGAACCGATGCTGGATGTTCGGGAATTGCAGGTGGTCTTTCAACAGGGCCAACGGCAGGTGGTCGCTGTCGATGGGGTCTCTTTCGATCTGCATCCCGGCGAAACCCTGTCCCTGGTGGGAGAGTCCGGTTGCGGCAAGACCACCACCGCCCGTGCCATTCTGGGCATGGGGCCGGTGGTTGGTGGCTCGATCCGTTTGGATGGTCAGGAGTTGGTGGGCTGTGATGCCCGGCGTCGACGTATGAGTTATCGGCAAGTGCAGCTGGTGTTCCAGGATCCGTACAGCTCGCTGGATCCACGCTTACCGGTTGGGCAGCAGATCGCCGATCCCTTGCTGAATTTTCGCCTGGCCACGCGCCGTGAAGCGCAGCAGCGGGCGGCGGAACTGCTGCGGCGCGTTGGCTTGAGCGAAGCTGATGCAGCGGCGTATCCGCATGCTTTTTCCGGTGGACAGCGACAGCGCATCGCCATTGCCCGGGCCCTGGTGGTGCAGCCGCGGGTGTTGATCTGTGATGAGGCGGTCAGCGCTTTGGATGTGACGGTGCAGGCCCGGATTCTGGAATTGTTGGCAGAGCTGCGGGAGGAATATCAGCTGGCGCTCTTGTTTATCACACACGATTTGGCCGTGGCCTATCAGATTTCCGATCGGGTGGCGGTGATGCAAGCAGGTCGGATTGTGGAGGCAGGACGCGTCGCTCAGCTGTTCGTGCAGCCGCGTGAAGCCTACACGCAGCGCTTGGTGGCAGCGGTGCCCCGCTTGTGGGGCACGCCGGCTTGCGGTGCATCGGGTGACAATCATACTCCCCGACCGGTCGCTGATCCGCCGGTGTAGCTCAACGGCAGAGCACCTGCTTCCCAAGCAGGGGACGAGGGTTCGACTCCCTTCACCGGCTCCACTTTATTGTTTTGGAGGAGGGGGCTCTCGCCTCCGGCCCGATTCGCCAGTTCGATGGTATCGGGCCTACGGCTCCCCCTGCCAGGCTGGCTCGGTTCTGCAGGCCATCCCGGCTTCGTGGCTTGAACGGTCCGCCGGGTTTCTTCTCTCCTTTCCCTTCAGGCTCCGCTTGCCCTGTCGGGATGGCATCGATCGTCTTGGTCATGCCGAGAACAAGCCTGCTGACCGCTGCCGCCACCCTGCGCGATGCCTGCGATCAGCTGACCTTCGCGCCACCGACGAGCCTGGTCTATAACCCGCTCCGCTATGCTTGGGCCAATTACGCCGCCTATTGTCTGACCTATGGCAAGGGCCGTAAGCGGGTCGTCTTTCTCGGCATGAATCCCGGTCCTTTCGGCATGGTGCAGACCGGCATCCCCTTCGGTGAAGTAGCAGCGGTGCGAGACTGGATGGGCTTGACCGAGACCATTGCCAAGCCGGTGGAGGAACATCCCAAAAGACCGATTATCGGTCTGGATTGTCCACGCAGCGAGGTCAGTGGTCGACGACTCTGGGGTTTATTCGCCGAACGATTCGATTCTGCCGGGCAATTTTTTGAAGAGCATTTCGTGCTGAATTATTGTCCGCTCGCTTTTTTGGAGGCGGGTGGTCGCAATCGAACTCCAGATAAATTGCCGGCGGCCGAGCGGCTGACGCTCGAGACGATCTGTGATCAGCATTTGCGGGCGTGTCTGCAGGTGCTGAAGCCGGATTGGTTGGTGGGGATCGGTGCTTTTGCTCGGCAGCGGGCCGAACAGATGGGGCTGTCCGGACTTCAAATCGGTACCGTGTTGCATCCCAGTCCGGCGAGTCCCAAGGCTAATGCCGGCTGGGCCCAGGCGGCATTGATCGAGTTGCGCGCTCAGGGCATCTGGTTGGACTGATCGTGCCGCCAGACTGGTGCGGGGAGCCAGATCAGCGCCAGCAGTGGTAGTAGCGCCAGGCTGCTCCAGGCCGGTGCCTGTACCTGCGCCCACGGCCAGCTGGCACACCATTCGGCCAAACAGACCAGCATGTGCAGGCCGGATTCCGTCAGCTGATAGACCAGCTCCCAGGGGCCGTTGGGCCAGATGCCCGCCAATAGGATCAGGGCGAGGCCGCCGCAGAGGGTCAGCATCAGCGGGAGGCTGGCCAGGAGGGTGGCGATCGGTGACCAGGGGTTGCAGTGTCCCAGGTGATGGATCAGTACCGGAGCCGTGGCTAGACTGGCGGCCAGGCCGACGGCCACGGCATCCAGGCTCCAGCGGCACAGTACCAGCACCGCTCGCCAGCTGGGGCGATCCAGGGGCCAGGGGGACAGGGGTAACCAGCGTCGCCAGGCCAGCAAGCAACGGCCCAGGGTCAGAATGCCGAAAACCGCGGCTACCGAGAGCTGAAAGCCGAGCTGTTGGGCCTGGTGCGGGTCCAGCAGCAGCAAAACCAGTACTGCCAGTGCCCAGCCCGCCAGGGGATGCGCACGCCGCCAACTAAACAGTCCGGCCAGCAGGGCCAGGGCCATGATCACCGCACGTTGGGTGGGGACGGAGCCGCCGGTCAGCCACAGATAGCCCAGGGCGGTTGAGCCCAGCAGACTGCTGTACCACCACCAGCTGGTACCGCGCAGCAGCAGCCCGACCGCCAGCAAGGCGATGCCGACATGCAGTCCGCTGACCGCCAGGACATGGGCCAGGCCGGCATGCCGGAATTGCTGAACCGAATCCGGGCGACCGCGTCCCAGAAGCAAGGAGGCGGCCAGGTCCTGGTGGCGGGTCAGGCGATCCAGGCAGCGCCAGGCCCAGCCTTGGGCCCCCTGTTCTCGTCCTTGCTGGAGCTGCCAGGTACCCGGCCGGAGACGGGGTCGGAGCTGGTCACGGTAGGGTTCGTAGCGAAGCAGGCCGGCGACACTGATGCGGTCGCCAGGCCGTAGTGGTGGGGTTAGCGCCAGGCTGGCATACACCCGCTGACCCACCATCGGCAGATCCAACAGCACGCCCTGCTGGTGACCACGATACAGTAGCCGCGACACCGTGGCCTGGCACTGGACCAGTTGTGGCGGCGGCGTCGCTTGGGGTGGAGACCACCACCAGGCCACGAGGATACCAGTTGTCAGGAGGGCCGACTGGCGCAGGCCCAAGTGCCGTTCGGGTAGCAGTATGCTCAGTAGGGCCAGGCCGCTGGCGATCCAGCCCAGCCCGGCCCAGGCCGGGATCGTGTCGGCCAGGGTACTGCCAATGAGGAGTCCGATGACCAGGACGACCGAAGCTGGCCACCAACGCAGTTGGCGTTGCGGTGCACTCAGCTGCCAGGCCACGACGTCGGCCCGATCAGCTGCGTGTGGATGAGTCGAGCCCCGGCTGGCGCTGGGTCCAGGTGTCCCCAGACGAAGCAGGCGCTGCCCGAACCGCTCATCAGGGCCAGGCGAGTCTGCTGTTCCAATTCGCGCAGCAGTTGGTCTACGCTCGGTTCCAGGCTACGAGCTGCCCCCGTCAGACGGTTGAAGAGATGGTTTTCCAGTTGGGGCAGACGGTCGTGCCAAATCGTGGGGCCCAGGGCCTGCCGCGTCTCTCGATCGGCATCGCTGAGGGCGGCGAAGACTCGTGGTGTCGCCAGCGAACAGCCAGGCAGCAGCAGGCTGATGGGCTGCCCATGTCGGTCTGCTAGTGGCTGCAGGCGGTCGCCGCGGCCCAGGCCATGCGCACAGCCGCCACGCAGGAAAAATGGAACGTCGGCGCCAAGTCTGGCGGCCAGGTCATGCAGGGTGGCTTGCGCCAGCGGCTGGCCATGCCAGGTCTGGCACAACTGCAGGGCAGTGGCGGCATCGCTGCTGCCACCACCCAGACCGGCGCCGGCGGGAATGCGCTTCTGCAGGTGCAGTTGACAGGCTGGGGGTTGGCCGAGTTGTTGGTGAAAAGCGAGTATGGCCCGCCATGCCAGATTTGCCTCGGCCGGGGGACAGTCGAGTGGGGCATCGTGCAGGATCAGGCCGGCCGGCCCGGATTGCAGCCAAAGGCGGTCCGAGAAATCAATGGTATGGAACACGGTTTCCAATTCGTGATAACCGTCCGCGCGTCTCCCTAATACCTCTAGAAAGGGGTTGATTTTAGCTGGCGCAAGGGCTTCCAGGCGCTGGGTCACAACGATATGTTGGTTGCCGCCTTGTTTGGTCAATCGCGGCAATGTGATTTGGCATAGTTAGTCATACACCACACGTACTGGCTGCTTATCTCCGGTTGAGCACGGACCTTGTGAGCGTGATTGTGTGCCTCCCATCGGTTCCAGGCAGGATTTGGACACCGACACGCGTAGGAGGCTCTAATGCGGATATTGGCTTCGGTAGTGGCGGTAGCAGTTCTGACGGCAGGCATCCCGTTGCACGCCGCTGAGTCGGACGCACGCTTCGCCAAGGATGACCAGATCCGGGAGATCCTGTCTGAAGCCGTACAGCAGTACCGGAGCGGACGTTTCGACGAAGCGGCGTTGCAGTTCCAAGCGGCCATCGACTTGGATCCCGACAATCAACAGATTTTCGACTTTTATCTTCGCGTCGGTCCGCAGGGCCTGATGCAGATGCAGCAGCACGAGGAATTGGTCGATATTATCGATCGGGTCCTGGGACGCGCTCGCATCTATCAGGAAGGCTTGCGTCTGGATCCCAGTTATCATGAACAGCTGGTGCAGAAACTGCGCGGCACCGAGGAAGAGCGTCTGGTTGCAACGCATGAGCTGATCGCCATCGGGCCACGTGCCATTCCGACCCTGATGCATTATCTTGGCGACACCCGCCAGGATGAGATGCGGGTCTGGGTCCGGATTGTGTTGACCCGTATGGGGCATCGCGCTGTCCGGCCCTTGATCGCTGCGTTGGCAGCACCCGAGGCGCGGGTGGTGCAGACGGTCGCCGCGTTGCTGGCCGATGTCGGCGATGCGCGCGCCCTGCCAGAACTGCTGCGTCTGGCTGACACTCATGCCGATGAAACGGTTTGTCGAGTCGCCGCCAATGCGGTGGCGGCCATCACCCGAGTGATGGGCATTGGTCGTATCGATGATACGCCGGTACTGTTCTTCTCGGAGGCATTGCGCTATTTCCGTGAAGGTGGCGATGTTCGCGACGAGATGATCTCCAGCGAAGCCCTGCTTTGGGAGTGGGATGCGGCCAACACGACGGTACGTGCTGTTCAGGCTCCGCAGTATGCCTGGAATGAGCTGGTTGCTGAAGAAATGCTCTACCGCGCGGCGGAGCTGTATCCCGCGCAGAACGGCTACATGTCATTATTAACAGCGGTGCAAGCGGCGCAGTTGGTCGAAGCCAAGCAGCGTCTGCTTCTGGCGCGAGAGCAGACCATGCCGGTGGACGGTCCCGACCAGCAGCCGGCTGCCATCCAGGAACGCATCGCCGGTTTGGAGCAGGCCAACGATCGCGTGTTGATGGCCGGTGCTCGCAACCTCTGCCTGGCCACAAAGCAGGCCATTGTTGCCGAGCGTTACGATGTTGCTGTTGGCCTGATGGAACTGCTGCAGGACCCCTATCTGACTCGGGCCAAGGACATGCTCCCCTTGCCGCAGGAGGGACTGAGCGATGCCAAGCCAGGAAGCGTCCTGGTGGCCGCGCTCGACCATGGTCAGAAGCACATCCGGTATCAGGCAGCCATCACCCTGGCTCGTTTGGATCCTGGCTTCGGCTTTGCCGGCGCTGAAAAAGTAATGCCTTTGCTGGCTGAAGCGGTGGGCGAGTGGGGCATGCAGGTGGTGCTGCTGCTGGAGCCGGATTACCGTTATCGGAATGCTGCGGTGCGAGAGCTGGAGGATCGTGGCTATCTGGTTGTGGTTGCTCGCGATGGGTTCGAGGCCCTGGCTCGCTTGGCCGAATCGCCGATCAAGGACGCCTTGATCGTCGCTGGTGATCTGAATCCGGTGGCGTTGACCGACGTCGACAAGGTCGACATCGCCGAAAAGAGCGCGCCGACCCTGGTGGCCAAAATCAAAAGTCAGCAGCGTTGGACGGATTTGCCGGTGTTTATCAGTTTGCCGGAAGACGCCAAACTGGCGGCGGATGTTGAAACCGCCTTTACCGGACAGGTGGCCGGTTTCATGAACAAGCCCTACGATGGCGCGGCGATGAATGATGTCATCACCCAAGTCACTGGTGAAGGGGCGACCAGCGAGTACAATCGCGACCGTCGTGAGGCCATTAGTTTGGCGGCGGTGCAGGCGCTCGCCAGCATCCAGCCCGGTACCACCACTTACAATATTGCTAATCAGCAGATGTTGGATGCCTTGGCTGACACCCTGGTGCAGCGGGCCGACAACATTCGTATCGGCGCCTTGCGCGCCCTCGGTCAATTTGGCGCTGTACAGTACGCGCATCGCATCGCAGAAATCTACCTGGATCAGGAACAGGATCTCTCTGTTCCCCTCCGTATCGCCTTCATCGATTCATTGGGTCTGCTAGGCGTCGAGAGTGAGTTGACCACCCGCATCATGGGTCAGGCATTGGATCACGAGGACCTCGGAGTCCGTCGTGCTGCAGCCTCAGCCATCGGCCGTGCCAGCGGCCTGACGCCGGAAGCCCGTCTCGGCTTCCTGCAGCAGATGCGTGTCGATACTCGCACCATCGGCAACGGCATTTCCGACTAAACGTACGCCCTTTCGAACCCGGGAGCTCAGGTTCCATGAACACCATTACCAAGCTGATCGTCCTCATCAATCTGGCCCTTGCCTGCGTGTTTGCCGGCATGGTCTCCAGCTACTACGCCACCAGTGAAAACTGGAAACGTCGATGGAACGACGACACCACGCGCATGTCCGTGGCCATGACGAGTCTGGAAGACCGCACCAAGGACGAGAGTTTCAAGCGTCGAAATGCGGAGTTGGCCCTGGAGCGGAAGCTAGTTGACTATCACAGCCTGGAAGACGCCAAGACCTTGCTCGAGAGCACTTTGAAGCAGCGTGAAAGCGAGATGGCCAACAAGGACCTGCGCATTACGCAGCTGAACGACGATGTGCAGACCAGGC
Source organism: uncultured candidatus Brocadiaceae bacterium (assembly GCA_964405325.1). GTDB lineage: Bacteria > Planctomycetota > UBA11346 > UBA11346 > UBA11346 > CAYONM01. The sequence continues at coordinate 8,607 of CAYONM010000027.1, forward strand.
AGAGCAGTCTGGCCTCCAAGGAAGAGTCCTTGGCCAAGGTGACCCAGCGTAATATGGAGCTGAACCATATCGCTCAGGTCAGCCGCGGCGTCGCTTTTCAGCTGAATGTCAAACTGGCCGAGTTGGAGGACGACCTCAACAACGCCAACCTCAAGCTCAGCAAGAGCGAGGAGGCGATCGCGTCGCTGGAAAGCGCCAAGAAGCGCCAAGGTGCCATGCTGCAGCTGGTTCAGGATCGCTATCCCCGCGTGTGGAGCGAGATCAATACCGAGCGTGCGGGTGTTGCCACCGTGGTGCAGGGGCTGGTTGCGGCGGTTCGTTCCAATCCGCAAGGAGCTCAGGATCTGGTCATGCTGACCGTTGGATCCGACGATCAGGTTCAGGAAGGCATGGAATTCATCGTCTATCGTGGCGACCAGTACATCGTCAAGGTGCGCGCCAAGAAGGTCATGCCCGATATGACGGCTTGCTGGGTTCTGCCAGAGACCTGGAATGCCAGCGGCATGGAAGTCCAAGAAGGCGACACTGCCCAGAACCGCTTATTCTAAGGCCACGAGGGAAGGGAGTAACACATGGACGGCGAGAAGCTCTTGATGTGGGCATCCATCGTGACTCTGATCGCCCTATTGGGTGGTGTCATGGTCAGCTGGAAGGGCCTGCAGGAATACAACGACCCCGTACTCAACGGCGAGGTGCAGCAGAATCCCTTCAAGTGATCTGCTGATGATTGAATGCCCAACAACGAGTCCCGATGCGCAGCATCGGGACTCGTTTGTTTTTCCGTGACCTTGCTTTGACAGGATTTTTGTTGTCGGAAATATTCACTTCCGACAAGGAGGATCGCGATGGCTGTCGATGCGCGTGAAAAACTCGACCAATGGTTACATGCCGTCAATCAGGCGGATGTAGCCCAAGTCTTGGCTTGCTATCAGGACGATGCGGTCCTGTTGCCGACCTTCAGCAATAAAAGCTTACGTGGTGAGGCTGGTCTGCGGGACTATTTTGAACGGCTTGGTTCTCGACCCAATCTTCGGGTCGAGTTGCACGACAAAACCTTGACCATCCAGTCGCTGGCTGGTGACGGCCATGCCCTGGGTGGTATCTACCGTTGGGGTTTTGAAGTGGACGGTGAAGACCTCAGCTTCGAGGCCCGTTTCACCTTCGTGCTCGATGGTGATGGTCTGATCGTTCATCACCACAGTTCGCAGGTGCCGCGGATGTTGTAGGCACGGTTTCAGGAGGTCGCGTCTTCGGCTTCCTGGAGATGCCGTTTCAGATCGACCAACGCTGCTACGAGGTAATCGTCTTCCTCTTGGCTGCGATTCCCTTCGGTCTTCTCTCGTAGAATATCCAAGAGTTGCACCGAGTAGCGGGCGAACGGCAGGTTCACCTCCCGTTTGCCGCTGTGGGGATTGGGGATTTTTCCCAGTTGCATCAGGGCTTGGCTGCCCAGGCCGCTGAGGAAATTCAGGAAAGAGGCTTCTGGGAGGGGGTCGCTCATGGGACGCAGCACACCACCCTTGCCCTGACGAGCAAGGGTGGTGTTGGCTATTATCGTCGATTGTTCAGTGCTCTGTCCAAGCAACAAGGACGGGTATTGGTTTGTCTCGCACGGCGTCTGCTGCGTTGCGGAAGCCTCGAAATGGCGCTGCCATTCCTTCGGCTTTTGCGCCTTGCATCCACCGCACGATCCTGCACCTGCTCCACATTGTTGCTTGGACAGGGCAACAAACCGGGCGCCGCCCGGAACCCACGGGTTCAATTGTATCGGTCGGCGCCCAATTTTCGGCTTTTATATCGAGGGGCAAGCCCCTCGGACCCCGAAGCGGAGCCCGCAAAAACAACTTTTTCTGCTCGAAGTTATTGCGGGCTCAACTTCTAGTGGCGGCGAGGGCTTCCAGTCGACGCTGTGGCACTTGTTTGACACTCCTGGGGCGCATTGTTCCCCTCTGTGTCAGTGGAATCCAGGCAGATAATCGGCTTCGGTTTCGAACATTTCCAGGGTCATGTCGCGGATTTGGCGCGGTGTACAGCAGGCGGCCGTCAGCGGATCCAGCAGCAGGGCTTGGATGGCCGCTTCCTTGCTGCGTTCGATGGCCGCCATGGCGCCCTGTTCGTAGTAGTACATGTGCGAGGCGCAGATGCCGGCCATGGGTACCGGTAGGCGGCCGACGATGCCCGGATGGATGCCATGAGCGTCGGCGGTGCAGTGGACTTCGACAATACCGTCGTGCGGCAGATTGGCGATGGCGGGGCCGCCGCCGCGCCAGTTGTTGGGAACGTTGCCGTGGAAGCGGAAGGGACTGTCCTTCTCGATGCCCTCGATGATCCAGGAGGCGTATTCCCAGCTGCGATCCCATTCGCAGGGCATCTCGCCGCGCAGCATGGCCAGGCGTTCTTCGTCGGCTTTGGCGCGCCAGCCCGGCCATTCGTCAGCATAGAAGCTGGATTGACCGCTGTAGCGAGCGCGGCAAAAGAAATCGATGTGCTCCTGGCTGGTGCGGTAATAGGGCAGGTATTCCGACAAATGGCCGCTGGATTCGGTGATGAAGGCGCCGAAATGCAGCATCATGTCTTTGCGCACTAGGTCGGAATCTTCGATCTCCCCGTGCTTGCCGTAGACCTCGTTTTCGAAGCGCGCGCGTAGTTTGGGGTACAGGTCCTGCCCTTTGTGGACCAGCTTGGTCATCCACGCCAGGTGGTTGATGCCGGCGCAGTGCCATTCCAGCTCGTCGTAGGGTACGCCGGCCAGGGTGGCCAGGCGATTGCTGGTGCCCTGCACCGAGTGGCACATGCCCAGTACCGTCATGCTGCTCTGTTTGGCCGCGGCCAGGCACATCATGCTCATGGGATTGGTGTAGTTGAGGATGATTGCTTCCGGGCACAGCCGTTCGCAGTCGGCGAGCACCTCCAGCCAGACGGGAATGGTCCGCAGGCCCTTGAACAAGCCACCGGGGCCGATGGTGTCACCAATGCATTGGTCGACGCCGTACTTGGTCGGGATGTCGTTGTCGAAGCGGACGCAGGCGGTGCCGGAGACTTCAATGCAATTGACGATGTAGTCGGTGCCGACCAGGACTTCGCCGCGATCGGTGCTGGCGCAGACGGACCAATGGTCGCTGCCGCCGAGTTGATCGATCACCTTGGCGATCAGTTTGGCCATGGTGTCCAGACGGCTGACGTCGATGTCCACCAAGTTGATGGTGCCGCCCTGGTTGCCCTCGATGCGCAGAATGTCGTTGACGACCCGTGGCGTGAAACCGGAACCAGCACCGAGCATGGTGACGGTAATGGGCCGCCGCATGCTGCCGGGCAGGCTGCGCTTGGTGGCGGATTTGGTGTGATCGGCGTGACCCTTGTCGTCGGCGACGCGGGTATCGATGTCGGTTGTCGTTGGCATGCTGCCACCTCCTGAATCGCACATGGTAGCCGCTGACGTCTGGCCTGAAGACGACAAATCGTGATGGCAGACTGTGCAATCTGTGATCGGCCGGCCCAGCGGATCGTGCCAGTCGATGTGCGGCAATACGCACCGGAGTTTTTTCGAATCGATAGCACGGTCTGGCTGCGGCGGACCATGGATCTCGCAGTTCGGTGGCGCCCCGCCATCAGTGCGGGCTAACTGGTCATAATACTCCTGGGCACGGAGCTGCATGGGGGCAGTACAGTTGAACAGGCCGGTGGTCTGGTTCGGTATGGCCTGCAGCAGCACCGCGACCAGATCGTCGTCATGGCAGAAGGGGAATTGTCGCTGCAGCGGTCCGCGCACCCGGCAGGGGGACTGCCGCAAGCGTTCGCGCAAAAAATGCCGCTGTGGTCCGACCAGGGCGCCGACGCGGAGGATCAGATGCTGCGCCTGGCGTTCGACAGCCGTTTCGATCTGTCGAAGACGTTCGGCTCGGTCGTGCTTGGCAAGCTGGCCATGTTCGTCGATCGTGCTGCCGTCGGCATTGGCATAGACCGCGGTTGAACCGGTATAAGCCAGCCACGCGTCTGGCCATCGGCGGGTAATATTACTGGCGATAACGTCAATCATGTTGTCGTTACCGCTGCGCAGGCCGGGCCCGGCGCAGAGCACGACGGTCTCTGCTGGACCGCCGAGTTCGGCCTCGGCGGCGGCGAGGACCGTCTGATCCGTGGCATCGCCCTGGACCTGTGGCACGCCGTGTAGATTGCGCATTTGGCGGCTGATACCGCAGACGCGATGCTGCTGCTGGAGCGCGCTGGCCAGGGCTTTGCCGCAGATGCCGAGCCCGATGATGACAACCCGCATGACTGGTGCCTTCCTCGTGATGTGTCTCAGCAATCCTGAGACCTATGTTTGCCGCAAAGTGCCGTCTTCGGTGTTGCAGGACCCTCGAAATGTCGCCGCCATAACTTCGAAAGATCATGCGGTTTGTCCATGGCCTCGCATCTACAGCACAATACGGCACCACCTCCTACATGCTTGCTAGTCTCCGAGCAGGCCATCCAGGACACGTCGGGCACGTGCTTCGTCTTCGCGTAGTACGTAGGTATGCCGGAGGTCGATGGGGGTGTTGAATTGAGCCAGCAGGTCGGAATGCCGAGTGATCGGCTCGATCAGGCTTCGGTTCAGCACCCGTCGCTGGCACAACAGGCGGCGGCCCGGTTGGGCACCGGCGCCATCCAACTTGGTGAAGACCTGCTTGCTGTGTCGAGTGAACACCTGACAGCCGGCTTCCTGCAATCCGGTCAGCAGACGGCGCGAGAAGAGATCGTCGTCCTTGCCAACCCGTTCCCGCCAGACCAGGTGCGCTGGGATGCGTTGCACGATCCGGCGACTCCAGGCTTTGCCGGCGGCATCAGCAGCGTACAGCCGGCCGAGAATGCTGTCATCGCGTTGGTTGACTAGGTCGTCGAGGCCAGCCAGGTTGAAGTCGATCTCATCGCTGGCGACGGCTTGCTGCAGATAAAACTCAAAAGCGGGTGGTGTTTTATGGAAGTAGACCTGCAAAAACATGTGGTAGCGCGCGAGTAGCAGGCTTTCGAGCGGGTGTACGCCATGCAGGTCCAGGCCCAGTTCCGGACCTTCGGGGCCATCGATCACCCGTAGGCAGTGCAGTAGGCGTGGCAGGTCGTAGACGCCGTAGCTGACCCCAGTGTAGTGGCTGTCACGCAGCAGGTAGTCGCAGCGATCGGCGTCTACCTCGCCGCTGATCAAAGCGGTCAAAATCCTCCGGATCGGTCCCAGTTCAGCAAGCCGTCCGACGCAGCGCACGTCGCGACAGATGATGGCGGCTACGTCCTGGGAGAGTTCGGCCTCCAGAATGCCCTGTTGCGCCAGACCGTGCAGTAGGGCCAGGGTCAGGTCCTCGTGGCTGGCCTGCGCCGATAGCGGCGGGGCATGCCCCTCCCGATACCAGTGCCACGGCAGCGCCAATACGGACCGTGGCGGCAAAAAGGCTTCGGCGGTATGGCTGTAGGGAGCGTGCCCGGTGTCGTGCAGCAGGCCGGCCAGTCGGACCAGCATCAGGGCATGGGCCCGGTCGCGGCAGCTCAGGGTCTGGTCGAATTCCGGGCTCTGGGCCAACAGGCGTTGCCACATCTCGCCGGCCAAGTGCATGACGCCCAGGGAATGCTGGAAGCGGTCGTGCACGGCACCGGGGTAGACCAGGGAGACGAAGCCCAGCTGTCTGATGTGCCGCAGGCGCTGGAACCAGGGGTGGTCCACCACCCGGCGCTCCAGTTCGTCGATGACGATGCTGCCATGGATGGGATCACGGATTTCGTAGCGACTGGCCATGGTAGCAGCCTGGGTGTGCTGACCGTACAGGCAATGTGCATGCGCATTGCACATCAACCAGCTGCGGTTTGGCGCATTGAATCCTCGCTGTGATTATAAATGTTCCGAAACGTATGTCCTGAGTGCATAATCATCGCTCCTCGTTTGACTCGCTCGGTACTCGCACCCAGCATCCCTCGTACAATCCACCCACCCCTGATCGGCCGGTGGTCGTTTGATGGGTCTCGTCGAAGGAGCGCATGATGGCGTGTATTCTGGTTACCGATGGCATGGCCGCGGAAGGTATCGAAATCCTGCAACAGGGCGGGCACGTGGTCGATAATCGCAAGCTGTCGCCGGAGGAGTTGTTGAGTGTCATTGGTGACTACGATGGTTTGGTGGTCCGCTCCGCGACCCAGGTGACCCAGGAGGTGATCGCAGCTGGGCAGTCGACCCTGAAGCTGGTTGGCCGTGCTGGCGTTGGCGTCGACAACGTCGATGTGCCAGCCGCGACCCAGGCTGGGCTGATCGTGATGAATGCGCCCTTGGGCAATATCCTGTCGGCGGCGGAGCATACCATTGGCATGCTGTTTGCCGTCGCGCGCAATATCCCCCACGCGCATCACCAGATGTTGTCCGGCGTGTGGGACAAGAAGGCCAACGTCGGTGTCGAATTGCATGGGAAGGTCCTGGGCATTGTCGGCCTGGGCAAGATCGGCAAGCATGTGGCGCAGATCTTGAGTGCTGCCGGCATGCAGGTGCGCGCCTTCGATCCCTTCCTCAGCAAAGAGGTGGCCGAGGAGATCGGCATCGAAGCGGTTGAGGATCTGGACCAGCTGTTGCGCGAAGCGGATCTGATCACGTTGCATACGCCAATGACGGATAAGACCCGCAACATGATCAACCGCGAGCGCTTGGCGCTGATGAAACCAACGGCTCGTCTGGTCAATGTCGCTCGCGGCGGCATCATCGATGAGGCCGCCCTGGCCGAGGCCTTGCAGCAGGGGGTGATCGCCGGCGCCGCTTTGGATGTGTTTGGCAACGAGCCGCTGGAGGCCGACAGTCCACTGCGGACCGCTCCCAATTGCATTATCACACCGCATCTGGGCGCCAGCACCGCCGAAGCGCAGGTACGGGTTTCGGTGGATATTGCCGAGCAGTTCAACACCTTCTTCGAGGACGGCCGGATCATCAATGCGGTCAACGTCCAGCTGCAGGTGGACCCGGCCATCGATGCCTACCTGTCGGTGGCCGAGCGTTTGGGCGCGATCATCGCCCAGACTCTGGACAAGCCGTTGCGCGCTCTGGAGGTGCGGGCCCGCGGCGATCTGGGCAAGTACGACACCCGGTCCTTGGCGATCGCGGCGCTGAAGGGTGCCATGGCCCAGATCACCGAGGATCAGGTCAACCTGGTCAATGCCCAGCTGATCGCCGAGGAGCGCGGCATCACGCTGACCAGCTCCAGCACCCAGCAGCTACGTGAATGGTATGCGCATCTGATGATCAAGGCGACCACCGCCGATGGTGATCACATCGTTGGCGGCAGTCTGGTGAACGGTCAGCTGCGCTTGATGCGCTTCGACGACTACGCCCCGGATCTACCGGTGGGCGGCCATCTGCTGGTGATCGAATATCCCGACCGCCCAGGTATGGTCGGCCTGTTCGGCGGTATTCTGGGCAAGCATAGCATCAACATCGCCCGTATGGAGGTCTGTCGCATCGATGGTCGCGGTGATGCCCTGGTGATCCTGACTCTGGACGATCCCATCGGCGATGAGGTCTACCAGGAACTGCAGGCGGAAATGAATCCGACTCGTCTGTGCCGGGTGGGGTGAAAGGGGGGCCGCCGTCAGCGAGGCTGACGGCGGCCTGTCTGTTACGAGTCCAGCAATCGGGCGGCATCCAAGGCACCGTAGGTGAAAATGATGTCGGCGCCGGCTCGTTTGAATGACAACAAAGCCTCCAAGAGGCAGGCCTCGTAATTCAGCCAGCCTTTTTCTGCTGCTGCCTTGAGCATGGCGAATTCGCCGGAGACGTGATAAGCGGCTACGGGAAGCTGGCAGGCCTGCCGCATGGCGGCGATGACGTCCAGGTAGGGCAGTCCGGGTTTGACCATCAGCCAGTCGGCGCCTTCGGCCACGTCCAGGGCGATCTCCCGCAGCGCTTCCCGGCGGTTGCCCGGATCCATTTGGTAGGTCTTCTTATCGCCGGCTCGAGGAGCGGAATCCAGGGCCTCGCGGAAGGGACCGTAAAAGGCCGAGGCATATTTGACGCAGTAGGAGCAGATGCCGGTTTGGGTCTGACCAGCGTCATCCAGGGCCTGACGGATCGCAGCGACGCGACCATCCATCATGTCCGAGGGAGCAACGATGTCGGCGCCAGCGGCGGCCTGGGTCACCGCCATGGCGGCGAGGATCGGCAGGGTCTCGTCGTTGCAGATCTGGCCATCGCGGAGCAAGCCATCGTGCCCGTCAGAGCTATAGGGATCCATCGCGACATCTGTGATCAGCAGTAATTCGGGGTGGGCTTGTTTCAGGGCGCGTAGGCAACGCGGCAACAGGCCATCCGGGTCGGTGCTGCTGCTGGCCTGGCTGTTCTTCAATTTTTCGGGTAACGCTGGAAACAGAGCCAGCGCGCGGATCCCAGCCTCGGCGGCCTCGGCGGCCAATTTTAGCAGCAGGTCGATACTCAAGCGCGCGCAGCCGGGCATGGGGCCGATGGGGGTACACTTGTTTTTGCCGTCTTGAACGAAGACCGGCAGAACCAGATCGGCTGGGGTTACTTGGTTTTCGCGGACCAGATCGCGCAGACCAGCGCTGACACGATTGCGACGGGGACGTTGCAGCATGGAAACTCCTGGGGTCGTTTTCGGCGTGCCGTCGACTGTCATCAAGCGGTCGTGTTGACCTCGTTGTGCCGGTAACCCAGTTCCGCTCGCGGTTTTGCGGACGGTCGACCAGTTCGGCGAACCAATTGGTTTGTGACTTTATTTATTGCCAATACTGTTGTCATATTGACAGGGGACGTCTAGGGCATTTCCACCGATGGTCCGGGTGCTTTGACGACGGCGGGGGTGGCGCCCTGGTCGCTCCAGACTCGCAGCAGGCGTAGCCGATTGATACCGTCGGCGTCTTCGACCACGATGCGGATGTCGTTCATGCCCTCTTGCAGCGGCAGCAGGTCGGCGAAGGACTGGCTGTCCTGGTTTTGGTCCAGCAGACGCATCACCAGCTTGTCCTCACCAACGAAGATCGCCAAGTGGACGGCGTTGTCATCGTCGATGCGGGTGCGTAGCTCCAGCATGCCATCGCTGCTGCGGTCCTGCGATTCGATGTGGATCTGCGGCTGATGGATGTGGTCGCCGTGCAGGGTTTCATCGACCGGGATCTTCAGTTTGTGGGTCAGGCGTTCAGCCAGGTAATGGGAGGTGCCTGATTCGAATCGTTCTTCGACATGGACCGTCAGGTGCAGCTGATCCTGATCGTTGCGCTTGGTCTGATTGCCGATGGTCAATTCGCTGAGCATGGTGACTGGTATCGAGATGCTGGTCTCGCCACCGGGGGGCAGCGAGTCCAGGCGCCAACGGGCTGCTCCCAACTGGATGAAGGGGTCGTCTTCTTTGCGAACGAACAGCACCAGCGGGGCGCTGGATCCAGCTCCCTGGTTCTGGATGGTCAATTGCAAGTCGTGTTCGCGATCGGTTTCCCATTGCTGTGCGCCCGGCAGGGACCAGGCGTAGTTCAATTCTGGCCGGGCTTGTCCATCGATGGTCAGCTGCACGGGCAGGCGGGCCAATTCGGCATCGGTGCCCGATTGATGCAGGACGACATCGAAATATTCAAGACCAGGATAAGCGCGTGGTGGTACGCTCAGGCTGAGAAGCCCGGTCCGGCACGCTCCCCCCGGCACATCGCCGAAAACGACTTCCGATTCCCAGTAGGGACTGTTGCCATCGGCTTCAATGACGCCGTACAGGCGCGCGGCGACCTGGTCGCTGTGATTGTCGACCTGCAGTTGGAGTTCGATGTCCGTGCCAGCGGTGATGCGTTTGTCTTGCAGCAAGGACAGGCTCAAGTCCTCAGGGCTGGGGACCGGGCTGCCGCTGCCATTCCAGACCACGCCTTTGTTCTCATCGACGAAGGCCTGGGCCAGAGACTGGTTCTCCAGCCGTTGTTGGGCGGCCAGCGGATCGGCCATGGCATCAAGCAATTGCTGACGATTGAGACGGATCGGTTGTCCGCCGTTGCTGGCGGCCAGCGGTGCCAGGGTTTTCCCGAGCAGCTGTACCGCCAGGTTGGCTTCTTGATCTGGTTGGAATTGCGGATGCGAAATCCGGTATTGCTCCAATTCCTCATCTTCTTGCCAGGCTTGGAACCAGTTGAGCTGGTAGCTGGTGGTGTGGTCATAACTGCCGTCACCGATCAGGGCAAATTCCTCGTCGGCTTCTTGGTGTCGCGTGAAGGGTATCAGGTCGATGCCGCCGTCATCGCGTTGCGCATGGCGATGCAGCTCGATATCCGGCTGCACACCGCGACCCTGAATGCTGACGCCATCGCGCAGCTGGTATTCCTGGATGGTATATTTGATGTAGCTGGCGTCGGGGAGTTTGCGCCACGTCTGCACCGAGCCCTTGCCGAAGGTGGTCTGGCCGATCACGACGGCGCGTTCATTGCGCTGTAGTGCGCCAGAGAGAATTTCCGCCGCTGAGGCGGAACCGCCAGAGACCAGCACCAGCATGGGCACATCGGTCATTTGGCTGCGATCGGTCAGGCGTTGTTGCATTTTCGAGTTCAAGCGCACGGTGCGAACCACCTCGCGCCGGGGTGGTAGGAACAGGTCGGCGGTATACACCGCTTGATCAAGCCGGCCGCCGCCGTTTTGCCGCAGGTCCAGCACCAGTCCGAGCATGGGCTCGTCGCTCTGGTATTTCAGCTGCTGAATATGCAGGCGCAGTTCGCGATAGGTATGACCGGAGAATTCATCCATGCGGATGTAACCAATGGGGCCGCGTCGCGAGGAGGCGATGATGATCGGTTGGACCTTGTCCCGGACCACGGGAATGGTGACTTGCCGGTGGTCTTCGCCGCGTTCGATCAGCAATTGCACGGTGGTGCCTTTGGGACCTTTGATCCGGCGCACCGCTTCGCTCAGGCTGAGACCCGCAGCGGTTTCGCCATCGATGGCCAACACCACATCGTCGTCCTTGACCCCAGCGATATCGGCCGGCAGGCCTGGCATGACGCGGTCGATGGTGATCAGGCCCTCTGTCATGGACAAGTAGGCACCGATGCCGAAGAATTCACCAGCAATCACGTCTTCGGAGAAGGCCTTGGCTGGCTCGGGTGGCAACACGACCGTGTGTGGGTCCAGCGTCCGGAGCGCACCATTGAGCATGGTGTAGACCAGGTTGTCACCTTCATCGCCCTCCAGCAGGCTCGAGCTCAGGAGGTGTTCCTGGACTTTTTGCAGCACCTCCATAGCGCTGTCGATGGTGACCAGCCGGCTCGGAGCAGGGAGCGGAATGGTCGCGACTTCGCTGCCCAGATGCAGGATCAGCTGCTGTTCCGAGAACTCGGCGTCGATCGCGACATGCGAGCTTTCCAGGGCGCGCATCGCTTCGGCGAGCATGGTGGGCGGGTCGAAGCGCTTGGCATCGTAATAATCCCGCTCGAGGTACGTGCCGACCAGCGGACACAGCTGGGCGTAGGGCGTGGTCTGCTCGGCGCGTAGGGCGCCAGGCACTAGTAGCAGGCAGAGCAGGAACCGGGCGCAGGTCCGTATCATCGATCACCTCATCATGTTGCATGACCGACCGCAGTCGGGCTGTCTCCTGAGCATAGCGATATCGAGCAAGCGACAAGGCAGGTGCTGCGCCAGGCTCGCTCAACAGCGGTCGAAGCAGAGCACCACCACGGTCAGATCGTCAGCCGGCTCGGCGCCGGCCAGCCAGGCGCGGACATCGGCGTCTAGCGCGGTGATCACCTGTCTCGGCTCGAATGCGCTGGATAAGGCCTTTTGGGTGGTGGCCCGGAAGCGTTCCTCGCCGTATTGCTCGCCCGCCGGGGAGACCGCTTCGATGAAGCCGTCCGTGTACAGCACCAGACAGTCACCTGCGCTGAAATGATGCTCGGCCGAGCATTCATAGTCGGCCTCCGGTAGGATGCCCAGGGGCAGACCATTGCTTTCCAACCATTCCACCCGGCCATCGGCGTGCAGCCAGAGCAGTGGGTTGTGACCGGCGGAAACATAGCTGAAACAGTAGCGTTCGGGATCAATGCTGAGGATCACAGCGGTCATAAAGCGTTCAGAATTGCTCAGGCGCAGGGTTTCGCTGAGGCCGCTGGCGGCGACGGCGATATTGGTGCCGGCGCGTAGTTGCTGTTGGATGACGGCATGGGCCATGGTGGTGTACAGCGCGGCCCCCAGGCCGTGGCCGGTGACGTCGGCGACCACGACATGGGTCAGCCCCTGATCGTGCAGGTAGGTGAAGTAATCACCTCCGGTCTCTTCGCAGGGGCGACTGGCGCCACTGATGTGGACCCCCGGTGCGGCCAGATCGGCTTCGGGGAACATGTTGGCCTGGACCCGGGTAGCGATGTCCAGTTCCCGGGTCAGCCGTTCCCGGTCCAAAGTGGCCTGCACCAGATGCAGATTATCCAGAGCGATGGCGCCCATACCGCAGACTGTTTCGGCCAGGCGCCGAAGGCCATCGTCGAATTCTGCCTGGGCGTTGGCCAGCAGCACCACGCCGTGGCAGCGCTCGGAGCCGGCCATGGGCAGTAGGAGCAGGCCGTCCAGGTGCGCGGCGAGTTCGCTGCAGTCCAGTTTACTGGTGATTTCTTCGGCGTTGAAGCAGTACACCGTCTGCTCGGCAAAGGCGGCATCCACCAGACGGCGGCCGTCGGGCAGCTTGAGGGCATCGACATGGTGGTCTTGGATGCCCCAGGTGACTCGGGTTTCGAGCTGGTCATTGTTGGTGACGGTCAGGATGGCACCGACTTGGGCCGAGACTGCCGTCAGCACGGTTTCCAAGATGCGCACCAACAGGACTTCAATGTCCAGGTGCTTGAGCAGGTTGCCGGTGCTCAGCAACAACTGGCGTTGCTCGTGGATCTGGCGCAGTTCGCCCAGGGTGAGTTCGTGCCGTTGCACGCCGGCGAGAGCCGGTCCCAGCAGCACCGCCAGCCGGTCGAGGACCTCTGTGGGGTAGCTGCCTTCATGGGCATCGATGCAGAGCAGGCCGACCGGATCACCGTGCTGGAGCAGGGGGAATTGGCCTGGCTGGGGATCGTAGATCTGATCCGCTTCCAGCTCCTCAGGGCCGGCATCCGATTCGAGCGCGGCGCCACGGTACAGGTTGCCGGCGGCCTCGTCGACCAAGTATAAACGGGCGGGCAGCGCGCCGACCCGTTCCAGCTGTCTCTGTAGACCCTGCAAGAGCTCACGACCGGATTCGGCGCCGACCAGGTCATCGGCCAAGCGGATCAATTCGGCGAGTATCGGATTGCTGCGTATACCGCTACTCATCGCATCATCGCATGTCCATCTGTGAGGCTTCCACCACATCCTGGACGTGGGTCACCAAATTGCGGAAGCCATCGGAATCCAGATCGCAACGCTGGAGCAGTTTGCTATCGATATTTTTGGGGAAGGCGTTTTCGGGCAACAGGCCGATGCCATTGTTGTTGGCCAGGCGCTCCGCCAGCACCAGGACAGCTGCTTGCCAGCGTTGTTCCTTGTCGAGCTCTTTGAGTGGCTTGCCTTTGTAGAGCATCAGGCGCTTGAGGGTGCTGGGCAGGTTCCAGCGATCTGCCAGACGGCCGCCGACCCAGACGTGGTCATACCCCAGATGTTGTCGTTCGCCCAGGATCAGGCTCTCCTCCAGGCCGGCGATGGGCACGGTGAGATCCGCCTCGAAACGGGATAGGAAGGGAGCCAGGACCAGCATGCCCACCGAGCGCAGGAGACCCGCTATGAAGCAGTCTTCGGCAATGTCCTTGTCGCCGCGGGTGCTCAGGACGATGCGTCTGGACAGCGTCGCGACCGCGATGGAATTCTGCCACAGTCCTTCTGCGGCGAAGCCGTAGGGCCGCAGATCCACCATCAGCATGCCCGACATGGAGGCCGCCACCACCAGACTGCGCAGGCTGTTCATGCCGACGATGGCCACGGCCTGGGTGATGGAACGCACATCGTTGGCCAGGGCGTAGAAGGGGCTGTTGACCAGTTTCAGGAGCCGGCCGGTGATGACCATGTCGCGGCTGACGATGGCTTCCAGGTCGCTGGCCGAGCTGTTTTGCGAGCCGGCCAGGGACAGGATCTGGTTGACCACGCTGGAGAGTGCCGGCACTTGATCGATGGCTGCCAGGATCTCGGCCTCGCGCAGCCGATGATGGTCGCGTTTGCCACGAACGAACAGTTCCTGATCGCCGGGCGAATCGGCGGTTTTGGGGGCCTTGCGGCGGCTGGGGCGGAAGTGCAGATCACCGGACATAGCAGACTCACCTGAGCATACACCCGGTTTTGTTGTGGGGCATGGGGTTTTTCCATTGGCCTGCCGTCGACTACGGCACAGACCCCGCATCCGAGGCGCCGTCATGCTTGGCGTTGCGGAACTGCGGCCGGAATCCGGGTGGTTTGCTGCGGATCCAGGCGGTGAAGCATGCCACTGCCGGATGTGCGGCAAGTGTCTCCAGCTGGTCATAGTGGCGTTCCAGTTCCTTGATGCCGATGCTGCAGTGGACGTTGCTATGGCAGGGACGACACAGCCAGGCGATGCGGCTGCGCACCTCGCTACGCGCGAACCGCTTCTTGTTCTTCTTGTTTTTATGACGGGTCTGCGGAATCAGATGGTGGCGGGTCAGTTCCGACACCTCGCGGCCACAGAGTTCGCAACATCCACCGGACATGCTGTGAGTTTCTCGCTTCCGAGACGCTGGCAACCTGGTTGTGTATCAACCACCGCTTGTTTCATATTTTTCCTTGTAAGACTCATCACTCCCACACAGGAGTTGACGCGATGAGCCACAATCCAGCGGCCGAATGGGTCTCATACAGGCCCGAAATCCAGATCATCGATTGCACCATTCGTGATGGTGGCCTGATGAACGATCACCACTTCGAAGACCAGACGGTCCAGGCGGTGTATCGCGCCTGTGCCGCTGGTGGGATCGATTATATGGAGATTGGTTACAAAGGCTCACCGGAATTCCTCGATCCGGCTGTGTTTGGTCCGTGGAAATTCAGCTCCGAGGACGACATCAAGCGTATCGCCGAAAGCTGTGGTGATGACGTGAAGCTGTCGGTGATGGCCGACATCGGCCGCACCGATCCGAATCACATTCCGCCAGCGGATCAGAGTCCGGTCAGTCTGGTGCGCGTGGCCTGTTATATTCATCAGGTACCTGGTGCCTTGGATATGGCCAAATATGCCAAAGATCAGGGTTACCGTGTCAGCATCAATCTGATGGCTCTGTCCACCGTTGCAGAAGCGGAGCTGGAGAGTGGTTTGGAACTGTTCGCCGGTTCCGATGCCGATGTGATCTACGTTGTCGATAGTTTTGGCTCCATGTACGGTGAGCAGGCGCGCGGCTACGTCTCCAAGTATCTGGGTTTCGTCAAGGAAAACGGCAAGGAAGTGGGCATGCATGCCCACAACAACCAGCAGCTGGCCTTCGCCAATACCATCGAAGCCATCATCGCCGGTGCCAACATGGTGGACGGCAGTCTGTCCGGCCTGGGTCGCGGTGCCGGCAACTGCCCCACCGAGTTGCTGGCCGGTTTCCTGCACAATCCCAAGTACAAGATGCGACCACTGTTGGAATGCATCCAGAACGATATCATGCCCATGCGCAGCCAGATGAAGTGGGGCCCGGACATCCCGTACATGCTTTGCGGCCAGATGAACCAGCATCCGCGCTCAGCCATGCGCTGGAACGAGGGCGATCAGGCCGACGACATCGTTGGCTTCTTTGATCAGATTACGGCCGAGGAGTAGGGGCCAGCGGCTTCAGGGCCTGGGACGGCAAGGTCAAGAGGCGCTCAAGTCGTGTGACGGTCATCCGATACTTCGGATATGAGTGCCGTATCACCTGCTCTTGCCAGCTACCAGGCCGCTTTGTCGGTACAGTCCCAGGCCATGGACCTGCAAAAGGCCTTGGCCGGGCAGATGCTTGCCAGCCTGCCCGACCTGGCAGCAGCGCTGAGCGCGGCGCGACTACCCCTGCCGGCGGATTCTGCTGCGTTCAGCCCCGAGGCTCTGGCCCTGCTGGCAGCCGAGGAAGCGCAGCCTACGCCAGCGCTTTGAAGGCCTCGATCGCTCGCTGTCTCGTCTGTTTCAGATCGACCAGGGCTGCGGGATAATCCCCACGCAGCGCTGCTGGTGGATCGTGGATCTGCTTGGTGTCCAGCCCTTGCAGTTCCGGCAGCCAGCGCCGGAGATAGTCGCCATCGGGATCGAAGCGTTTCGATTGGCTGACCGGATTGAAAACCCGGAAATAGGGTGCGGCATCGGTACCGGTGGAAGCGGACCATTGCCAGCCACCATTATTACTGGCCAGATCGCCATCGATCAGGTGCTGCATGAAGAAACGTTCGCCCTGCCGCCAATCCAGTAGCAGATTTTTGGACAGGAACATGGCGGTGATCATGCGGACGCGATTGTGCATCCAGCCGGTGGCGCGTAGTTCGCGCATGCCGGCGTCAACGATGGGTATGCCGGTCTGGCCATCGCACCAGGCCTGGAAACCTGCCGGATCATTACGCCAAGCCACGGTATCGGTTTTGGTTTTGAAAGCGCGGTTTCGGCACACCCGTGGATACGCCACCAGGACCTGGCGATAGAATTCTCGCCAAATCAATTCCGACAGCCAGGTTGCCGGTCCGTTGCCGGCAATGCTCTGTGCCGCGGCCACACAGCGTCGCGGTGAAATGATACCAAGAGTGAGGTATGGCGATAGGCGGCTGGTGCCGGCAAGTGCTGGGTGGTCACGCTGGTCGTGGTAGGCGTTCATGCCCTGGTCCAGGAAGTCGCTCAGTTTTTGCATGGCCGCGGTTTCACCGACTGGCCAGTCGGTGCTCGCCGGCCAGTCCGGCTGTTCGGGGATGGGATCGCTTTTTCGGCTTCGACGACGTTTGCCGGGCCGGGGCGCCAGGTGGAAGCCCTGCTCTTGTACCTGCTGCAACCAGCGCCGTTTGTACGGGGTGAACACGCTGTAGGGCCCGCCGGCGGCGGTTCGGACCGCGTCCGGCGGCAGGACGGTCTGGTCGTCGAACGCCATGGTGCCGATGCCGGCGGCGTTCAGGGTTTGGCCTACCACGGCATCGCGGGCCTGTTCATCGACTTCGTATTCCTGGTTCCACAGCACCCGATCGATGTCGAACTCGCGGCAGACCGCCAGTAACGCCTGTGGTGCATCGGCAAAGCGGGGCGCGTGCCGGATCAGCAGTGGTAGGCCGATGCGATCGCAGTCGGCTGCCAGCTGGCGCAGGTTGGCCAGTAGAAAGCCGACCTTGGCTGCTGAAAAGTCGTGTTGACGCCATTGCACCGGTGCTAGCAGGAAGAGGCCCAAGCAATCACCGGCCTGATGCGCCAGATCCAGGGCGGTGTTGTCATCCAGCCGCAGGTCGCTGCGGAACCAGTGCAGTGTACGCATGCTGCCATGTTACATGTCGGCCCACCATAACCAATCAGTCTGGCGGCGGCATCAACCGGCCAGGCTTGCGAGTCGCCAGGGAACAGCTCCTTCTCTGAGGAACCCAACCTTGAGCTCATAGCTGCAACCGTGCATGGCCGGTTCGATCTTTCTGTGGTACACCCCAGCATGATCGTTTCGTTGGACGCTGTGGAAGATGGCATGGTGCTGGCCTCGGACGTGCGCAATCTGCATGGCCAAGTTCTACTGCGGTCCGGTTGTGTGTTGCGGCAGGGGCCGGTGCTTGCTGCCACGGCTTTTCTGATCGATGCGCCGCTACTGAAACAGGCAGCGCTGCAGGTCTTGCGCCAAAATCCACTGTATTTCGTTGATCGGGAGTAAGGGTGCGGAAAGAAATAAACGTTACAGATCGCGCAGAGATTTTGTCGATCC
>CAYONM010000028.1:0-7921 GCA_964405325.1 uncultured candidatus Brocadiaceae bacterium
ATACTTGATTATGGCCACGTATACTCTCGATTTTCGGCTCTTACACTTACACCGAGGGGCAAGCCCCTCGGACCCCAGAATCTCACGCCGGAAACAACTTTGTTTAAAAGAAGAAGTTCCGGCCTCAGCTTCTATTCAGCTGGGCATCGGGGCCTGACCCAACTTCTCCATCCAGGCTTCACCGAGTTTACCGGCCTGGCGCAGTTTGTCGCAGGGCAAACCAGGGCATTGCGCACAGTAGGTGTGACCCTTCATGGTTGCACACTGCAAAATAGCGCATTCGGCTTTTTTGCCCTGACCACAACCGGGGCACTTGCCGTTCAACTTCATACGGCAGGCGGCGCAGGACAGACCACAGGCACCACCCTGGCGCATCGGGGCCGGATCACCGCCAGCCGGGGGCACTTCGGCAGCACTGGCTGCCGCGGCCAAGGCGCTGATGCCGACGGTGGAAGCGGCGATGAAATGACGACGTTGCATGACACGAACCTCCTCGCGGCCTATTTACGACCGCATGTAGTTATCATATGTCCGATTGATGCTAGGTCGTTCAAAACCTTGTAAAGGGGTCCCTCAGGACGATGAAGCAGCCGTGCCTAACACATCCAGCAGCGCCAACGGCTTGCTGAGCTGGGCATCGACCGACAGATTTTCGTGCCGACCAATGCCCCAGGCGCACCAAGCCACCCGCAGACCGGCGGCATGACCGACCCGGATGTCGGTGTCATGATCACCCACCATCCAGCCACCCACGACGCTGCAGCGCAGCCGCTCCAAGGCCAAATGCACGGCCGCCGGGTCGGGCTTGCGCGCTTCATCGCCACCGACCAGGGCACGGCACCAGCGGTCCAAGCCCAGACCGTGGAGAATCTTTTCTGAATAGGAGCGCGGTTTGTTGGTGACCACCGCCATAGCCCAACCGGCTGCCGCCAGAGCCGGGAGCAGTTCCTCGACACCATCGTAGGTGCTGGTCCGGTCCAGACAGTGCTCCAGGTAATGGGCATCGAAGGCGGCACGCGCCTGCTGCATGCCGACCTCATCCACTTCGGGCAACAAGCGCTGCAGCAACTTGGTCAGTCCGTTGCCGACGTAGCCGGTTACGGTACTGATGGGCAGCGGCGGCAGCCCAACCGTGGCCCGAGCGACATTGCCCGCGGCGACCAGATCCTCCCGGCTGTCGACCAGAGTTCCATCAAGATCGAATAAAATGGCAGGCATATGGTCTCTTTCCTATCGGATCAATTGCTCAGCACAGTGCCGGGCGCGCTCCCGGGCCTGATAGAGCGCTTCATCCAGGGCCGCAACCGAATCGTATCCGCTCTGCCGAGCGATGCGTAGGCGACCGTCGGCATCGGTGGGGATGGACGAGATGGCTCGGCCAGTAGCCAGGCGCATCCGGGTTTCGATCCGCCGCAGCAGCTGCAATGACTCGCGCATGTTCGTTGCCTGCTCGGCATTGATCTGACCCAAGGCCTGCAATCGCGCCAAAGCGGCCTGTGTACTCAAGCCTGGCGGGATCTGCTCCGGGGTGGCATGCAGGCAACGGAACTGCACCGCAAATTCAATATCCACATATCCGCCAGAACCACGTTTCAGGTGATCACGACCCGCCACGCTCTTTTCCAAGCGTCGTCGCATATGCCACACTTGGTGGGCAGCCTCGCAAGGCAGGGGCGCACCGAGCGCCGAACGATGGATGATCGCCACCGCTTCTCGTCCCAAATCAACATCGCCAGCCAGCACACTGACGCGGGTATTGGCCATGCGTTCCCACAAATCCCGATCGGCACTCCAGTATTTTTCCAGCATCGGCAGGCTGACCACCAAGGGGCCCTGGTCCCCCCACGGCCGCAAACGCGGATCGATCTCGTAGATCTTCTTTTCGCCCAGCAGACCCATGCAGCGACCGGCTAGGCGTTCCCAATAATAATCCGCATCACGCGCCTTGCGGCTGCAGCTGCCGCCGGGATCACAGACAAAAATCACGTCCATATCGGAGGCGTAGGTCAATTCCTTCCCGCCGAGTTTTCCCAGGCCCAGCACCGCAAAGCGCTTACGCTTGCCATCGGTCATCGGCCGACCCCATTTCTGATCCAGATCTTGCAACACCTGATCCAGACACAAACCAAAGACCGCACTCGCCAATTCCGAGAGCGCTTGTCCGATCCGCTCCGGCTGTTCGCCTTGGAGATCCACCCAAGCGATGTGCACCAATTCCCGTGCCTGCAGATACGCCAGGTTCTGGGCAAAGTCAAAACGCGCCGTACCACTGCTTGTCAGGCTGCGCTGGGCTTCATGCAAACCCGCCGCAGTCCAGTGGACCAGCCCCTCCGCATGTTCCATCAGATCATCGATCAGTCCCGGAAAACGTTCCAGGTACGCCACCAGATAGGTCGCCCAACCGGCCAGGTGGACCAAGGCCTGAAAGCGATCCGGATGCTTGGCCATTTCCTCGTAGAAATACGACCGCCCGCCCACTGCCTGCACCAGACGCGCGAATTCGGTCAGGGTCACATCGGCATTCGGACTGTCAGCCAGCAAATCCAAAAAATGGGGCAAGATCGCCAAGAAACAACGTTCGGTGCGTTGCTCCGACAAGACGAAAAACGGTTCCGATGCCAAATCGCGCAGGATTCGTGTCGCTCGCTCGGGATTCCGGAAGCCCACCTCGCCAAGACTGCGCTGGATCAAGGCCGTATCAGGCTGCTCGGTCGTGAGCAGGCAGAACAGGGCATCCTCCTGCTCGGTCGCGGTCAAGTAGTAGTGCTCGGCCAATTCACGCACTTCGCGACGTGCCCGTCCCAATTGTCGTTCAAAATCCGCAAGTGGGTCGTCCGGATCGCAACCGCACCGTCTCGCCAGATGCAAACGCTCGGCACGGCTATCGGGCACCGCATGCAACTGCCGCGCCTCCCACAGCTGCAGCCGATGCTCCACGTGCCGCAACGCGATGTAATGCTTCTCCAAAAGCCGCGCCTCGGAGCGACGGATCAGGCGCAGATCGCCAAGACTACGCAAGGCCGGCAGAGTGCTGCGGTGACGCAGTTCCGGATTGAGTCCACCGTAATTCAGCTGGAAGCTCTGGACCAGAAATTCTATATCACGAATGCCACCGACACCAGTTTTGACATCTTCACTGTCAGCGCGTTCCTCGATGCGTCGCCGCATCTCCCGTGACGAATGCATCTGATCCAGACTCTGCTCACGCGGAAATACCCATGGCCGCAAATCCTCCAGCAGTCGCTCGCCCAAGGCAAGATCACCAGCAATAGGCCGCGCCTTGATCATGGCCTGCCGCTCCCAGGCGCGGCCTTTGGTGTAATAATAATCCACCGCAGTCCGCCTGCTCAGCACCAGCTCGCCCGAGGCCCCCTCCGGCCGCAGTCGCATATCGATCCGGAACAAGCGTCCGCCATCGGTTGGCTCGTCGAGAATGCCGATCAGATATTTTCCCAAACGCCGGAAATACTCGTCGTGATCGATCGAATTGGCTCCACCAGTCGTAT
The DNA here is from genome assembly GCA_964405325.1 of uncultured candidatus Brocadiaceae bacterium. Taxonomy (GTDB): domain Bacteria; phylum Planctomycetota; class UBA11346; order UBA11346; family UBA11346; genus CAYONM01. The sequence goes on from CAYONM010000028.1 coordinate 3,507, forward strand.
GGCCATTGCCACCGGAAATGAAAATCAGGTCCAGATCCGAGGAGTAATTCAATTCCCGACCACCCAGCTTGCCCAGGCCCAACACGCAGAAGCCGGCACCGGCTTCACCAAAGCGTTCTCGGTAATGCTGGATCGCGATATCCAGCGCCACCTGCACCACCGCATCGGCAAGATCGGACAATTCCCGCACCGTCGCCTCGAAACCGAGGACCTCCGACAGATCACCGATCATGATCCGCAGTACCTGATACTGATAGAAACGTAACAGGGCTGCCACCTGCCGGGCTTCCTGCCGATACGGCGCCACTGCTGCCTGGGCCCGCTTCAGCAATTCATCCCGCTCGATCACTTCCCGAAACACCTGCGTCTGCAGGATATCCCAAAAGCGCCGCGAATCGCGCAGAATCAAGTTAAAGCCATAGCGGCTACAGCGCGCCACCGACAACAATCGTGCCAAGGCCAGCGGCTGCGCCCGAAAACTCCGCAACTCGGAAGCCGCCGACGGCGCCAGCTCCAGCAGTTTCATCAGATCGCGCAGCAACTCCTCGGCCTGCTCGGCATCGGCGGCAAAAGCCTGCACCTCCTCGGCAACGATGACCGCATCGACTCCAAATTCCCAGACGAGGCGCTGGTCCCACTGTTTGGCAAAGCTGGCCATGCCCGCCAAGCTCTGCTCCGATTGGGATTTGTCCAGCGGGGTCGAAAAAAAAACCCTCAACCTGAGGGCTGAGGGTTTTTGGCACACCCGAGAGGATTCGAACCTCTGACCTTCGGCTCCGGAAACCGACGCTCTATCCAGCTGAGCTACGGGTGCTGAATGGCTGAAGGGCACGCCTTGTAGGCGGCGGATGGGATGAATCAAGCCTCTGATCGTTGCAGCAGGGCGGCATAGGCGCCGGCCTGCCAACCGTCGGGCCAGGTTTCGCGTTCGTCGATCCGCTGCCAGCCTGACAGGGCGGCGACGCGGTCCTGGTTTTCGCTCAGATCCAGAGAACAGGTACTGTACAGCAGATGGCCGCCTGGGCGAACCAGGGCTGCCGCCTGCTGCAGCAGCTGGCTCTGGAGGCGATTGAGCGAGTCCAGAGCCTGGGGCTCGTAACGATGCTTGGCCTCTGGATGACGAGCCCAGGCACCGGAATTGGAACAGGGCGCGTCCACTACCACCAGGCCACAACTCGCAGCTCGGATGGCGGGCCGGCGGCCGTCGTGCATCACGACGGGCAGGGCGAGTTCACGCAGGCTCCGGCACTTGCCCAGACGACGATCGGCAGCGATCACCCGCAGCCCCAGATCATGAAGGGCAGCGCTCTTGCCGCCGGGAGCGGCGCAGTAATCCAATACTGGATTGCTGGCATCAGCAGCCAAGGTAGCGACTTCGCCCTGGGACCGGTCCTGGACCCGATGTCGACCAGCGGCAACCGGACCCTGAAGTGCGGTCTGGGGATCGCGCCACCAGTGCCAAGCACCATCGCTGCGAATGACAGCCGGATCGCTCTCGTTGCTGCCGTCTCGTGATCGGGTACACAGTGGCGGCACCTGCAACAGCAAACTGAGCTGCCGGTCGTCGGCGCGACCGCGCGCCTGGCAATGGGTGACAAAAGTGGCCGGCAAGGCGTGCCGCTCGGCCAAAGACCGCGGCCAAGCGGATGGCGCGATGCGAGCCAGGGGCCCGACGACCGTGTCAGTGGCGGGCTCATCGCGACGCAATTCGCTGAGTCGGCGGGCAACGGCATTGGCGACACCAGTCAGATGGTTCTGACCGAATCGACGCAGCAATTGCACCCCGCTGTCGACCGCGGCATGCGGTGGAATGCGGTCCATACCGAAGAGCTGATGCGCCACCAGGGACAGGACTCGCAGCAAGGGCTCCACCTGCTTGCCGGGACGCAGATAGCGGCGCGCCAGGCTGGTATAGAGCTCGCCATGCCGGAGCACACCCCACGCCAACTCGCGAGCCAAGGCGGCATCACGGCCATCGAGCCGCTGCAAGGGGCCGGCACCATCGCTCAGCCACTCCAGCCGCCCGTCCTGCCAAGCCGCCAATAGCTGCCAGGCGGCGTCGCGGGCGGGGTCGACACTACTGCTCACTACTGAGCATTCTCCTGCGCATTGAGAATCATACGCAGGTTGTTCACCTTTTTTACCAGCTTGTAGTAGCCGATCGATTGCAATCGACTGGTAACGCCATCATCGCTGTACTGGCCTTTCGCCTTAAGGTATGGCGTATATTCGTTTTCGACCTGGCGTCGACACTGTTCAAATGCTCGGACAGCAGTCTGCATGCCGACCATTTCCTTCTCCGCCATAGCCCGGCTGACCATGCCATCGACCTCCTTGATCAGATGCACGATATCATGGTTGGGATCGATCACCAGCTCCCGTGACTGTGACAGATGGCCGGTAAAGAACAGATAGGTGCCGTAGCAGCCGCCAATAATGAGAGCCAGACCGACGACGAAGATCACCGGACCCAACCAGGGTTTTTTGTTACCGGACTTGCCGCGACGGGTGGCGCTGGAGGAGCCGCCACGGGTCGGCGTACGATTGCTCTTGATGGTGGACTGCTGCGTGGTCGCCTTGCGGCCACGGTTCTGGTCACCGTTCTTGCTGCTCGATTTCTTCTTGAGGTCCTTCTGGGCAGCTTTTTTCTTCCCAGCTTTACCGGCTTCCGGATTCCGGGTAGCCGGACGCTTGCCATGACTGCCCGGACGTTGACTGAAAGGAGAACGAGCCGGACGGTCTGCCATCGACTCTTCCTGGCCCATGGTCCGCGCTTTCACCCGCTGGGCCTCGGTGACCGTGTAGACTCTCGTCGCATCTTCCACATCGCTTGCAGTACTAATGTCGAGTTCCTCCGCATCATCGTCGTCGTCGTCGCTGTCGACGTCTTCATCATCATCATCATCGTCGTCGTCATCACTGTCCAGCCCGTCGTCCTGCCGATCAGACTCGATCAGGTCATCCACGGCATCAGGATGCGCATCGGCAGCAATGAGCGTATCGTTGGATTGAGTCTCATCACCAATGTCGATCGCTTCCAGGTCGACCTCACCCAGATCGGGCGCCTGTGGCTGATTGGCCTGTTCCGGTTCAGACAGCGCTGACACCACCGCCGGGTGACCGTCGGAGGCCGGTAGTTGTTCCAGGCCGGATTTGGTTTCGTCGATGTCCAGCTCATCGGCATCGAAGCCCTCCGCCTCGACGGCATCATCGTCCCCCAGGGAGTTGACCAAGCGTGCCGTGGTTGGACCCAGTGGCCGCACGTCGCTGCTGGCGATGCCGCGCTCGTCGGTGTCGTCATCATCGGTCGAGGCCCGCCGGCTCTGCTCGGCCTGCGGACGAAACCCCGGATCCACGGCAAGCACGTCGCGAGAACCGCTGCCCTCATAGAAATCACTGATCAACTCGGCAGTGGAGAGCACGACTTCTTCAACGTTCGCCTGGGTCTGTTTGCGATCCCGCAGTTCGTTCAGCACGGTCGCGCCAGCCAACTCGGGCTCAGCGCTGATGCTCCGACCCTGTTCTTTGGCCTTTTCCAGATAATCACGACCATGGCCGTTTTCGATGCATTTAGCACAGATCACCACGTCGTGAGCCCGGAGACCGTGGCCACGACGAAGATGAGTGTCAGTCACACGGGCGGCACAGGCGTCGCAGAAGAAAATATCCATCCAGTTTCCTCATCCACCGCGACAGCGGAGCCACAGCATATGGCCAGGGGATCTGCTGCAAAGTCAGCTCTTCGACAAGGCCCAGCACCGTATCAGAGCCCATGCCAAACAAGCGATTCACTCAACGGGTGAGCACTGCCGACCACCGGCCCAACCAGGCCTTGGCGGCATCGGGCAGATCCTCTTCAACCAGGTTACCGCGAGCACACTCAAAAGCCGCATGCAAGATCTTGATGACCGACCGGCTGCGACCAAAGCGCTCGGCCAGCTGAGCATCGTGCTCGCCATCCAGAAAGGCGTCGGCCAGTTGCCGCAAATCGGCATCGTTCCAGCCCCGACCAACCGCAGGTGCCGCTCCTGCGGCCTTGCGACGTGGTTTCTCGGCAAGGCCCAGACGAACCTGATCGGCGCACACGGCGGCAATACCCGCAACCGGCAGCAATAAGCGACCGTCGTCGGTTTCCAATCCCAGCCAGTGCCCATCAGCGCCAACCAGATGGCCGCTCACGGAACGGCCGTCACGCAGGTCGACCCGTATGGCCTCGCCCGCTGCTATGAATTCCTCGGGATTGAACATGGCGGCATCATTGGTGGTCCTTTGACCGGTCAATTTTCATCAAGCGCGAGACCGGCCGAGGCCGAAGGGGTGTGCGCCGAAGCCAAGCGCGAGGTCCGACCGAGGCGAGCGCAAGAGCGCAAGAGCGCAAGAGCGCAAGAGCGCAAGAGCGCAAGAGCGCAAGAGCG
>CAYONM010000028.1:8021-25487 GCA_964405325.1 uncultured candidatus Brocadiaceae bacterium
AAGAGCGCAAGAGCGCAAGAGCGCAAGAGCGCAAGAGCGAGAGCGAGAGCGAGAGAGCGCGAGAGCGCGAGAGCGCAAGAGCGAGAGCGAGAGAGCGCAAGAGCGCGAGAGCGCAAGAGCGCAAGAGCGAGAGCGAGAGAGCGCAAGAGCGCGAGAGCGCAAGAGCGCAAGAGCGCAAGAGCGCAAGAGCGCAAGAGCGCAAGAGCGCAAGAGCGAGAGCGAGAGCGAGAGCGAGAGAGCGAGCGCGTCCAAGCGCGAGACCGGCCGACCGAGGACCGGTTTTGGGCGGAAAATGCGCGAAGCGCCGCCCAAAACGCTCGCGCAGCGAGCGAGGTCCGACCGAGGCCGAGGGGGTGTGCGCCGGAGGCGCGAGGGGGCAACGCCCCCTCTGTTAAAAATTGACACCCCCCCACCGCTCGCTATCGTGTTGCTGCCTTGAGCGCGTTGGGCCGTCTATCCGCCAGCTATCCGCTCAAGCTGCTATGGTCGTCGCTCCGAAGAGCCGTGGCCTTTCCCCGCCCCTTTAGTTTTCTGCGGAACGGACCCCCTCTCTATGGGCGCTTTCGTCCTGATTGACGGGCATTATTACGCCTATCGCTTCTTTTTCGGCATGCCCCGGCTGACTGGCCGCGGCGGACGCCCCACGGGCGTCACCTTCGCCATGGCCAAACTGCTGAAGGATCTGATTGACGATCCTGATGTCAGCCATGTAGCCGCGGTGTTTGACGACAGCGCCCCAACCTTCCGGCACGACCTGTTCCCGGACTACAAGGCGCATCGCGATCCCATGCCCGAGGAGCTCAAGCAACAGGTACCCGATATCCAGCAGCTGGTACAGCTGCATGGCATCCCGCTGATCCAAGTGCCCGGCTACGAAGCCGACGATATCATCGCCACCCTGGCGAAACAGGGCGCCGCTGCCGGGCTGCCAGTACGGATCTGTTCTCGGGACAAGGATCTCGATCAGGTCCTGAGCACCAAGATTCAAACCTGGGAGCCTGGCAAAAACCGCTATCGCGGCCCGGCTGATCTGGAATCAGAGAAGGGCATTCGCCCGGACCAAGTGATCGATTACCTGTGCATGCTGGGCGACACCGCTGACAACGTCCCCGGCATCAAGGGCGTCGGCCAGAAAACCGCCACCAAATTGCTCCAGGAATTTGGCAGCCTGCAGATGGTGCTGGAACGCTCGGACCTGCTGAAAGGCAAGCGGCGCGAAAACGTCGAGGCGTTCAAAACCGTTGCCGATCTGACCCGGCAATTGATTACGCTGGTGGATGTACCAGACCTCCCGGACCTCAAACGCCTGGCCTGTCCCACGGAACTCGCCGCCGAGCTGCGGCCCTTCTACACCGAACTCGGCTTTCGGGAACAGACCTTCTTCCCGCTGCGGATCCAGGCGGCTACCAGCGATGCCTCCGCCTACCGCACGCTTGGCAGCGATGATCTTCCCCACCTGGCCGTCCAACTGCAACAGGCCGGTCGCTTTGCCATCGATACCGAGACCACCAGTCTGGAGCCACTGAGCGCCGAGATCGTGGGCATCAGCCTGGCCTGGGGCGAAGCCGACGGCCGCGGCTCGGTGTACCTGCCGGTGGCCGGCACCGAGCATCAGGACCTCATCCCGCTAGCGGCGATCCGCGAGCACTTGGGCCCGGTGCTGGCCGATGCCTCCATCGGCAAAATCGCTCAGAACTGCAAATACGACCTGCGGATCCTTCGGCAGCACGAGCTGCCGCTGCAGGGCCTGGATGGCGACCCCATGCTGGCCTCCTGGCTGTTGGATCCGGGCCGCAATATGCATGGCCTGGACGTGTTGACTCGGGACCTTCTGCACGAGACCAAGATCACCACCGAACAGGTGGTGGACCTGAAGGCCGGCCAGACCATGGCCGCAATACCAGTAGCGACCGTCGCCACCTATGCCTGTGAAGACGCCCAATGCACCTGGCGCCTGGCGCAGGTATTGGAAAAACGCCTACAGCAAAACAACCTGTTCCGGGTCTATCAGGAGCAAGAACTGCCTCTGGCGGCGTGCCTGGCCGATATAGAACAAACCGGCATGGGCATCGACGCCATGGTGCTGGCGCAGCAGGAACAGAACCTGCAGGCGTATCTGGATCAGGTGCAACGCGACATCACCAGCATCGCCGGTTCCTCCTTTAATCCCGCCAGTCCCAAACAGGTGGGCCAGCTCCTGTTCGAAAAGCTGGGACTACCGGTGCTCAAGAAGAACAAGGGCGGACCCAGCACCGATGCCGGCGTCCTGAATGCCCTGCGCCACCAGCACGAGGTGGTTGATCTGCTGCTGCAACACCGTGCGCTGTCAAAATTGCTGGGCACCTACATCCGCAGCCTGCCCGGCAGCATCCATCCACGTACCGGTCGCATCCATAGCACCTTCAAACAAACGGGTACGGAGACCGGTCGACTGTCATCCGAGCACCCCAATCTCCAGAATATCCCCAAGCGCTCGGAACTGGGCCGCGAATTACGCGCTGCCTTTGTTGCCAAACCGGGCCACCTGCTGCTGGGAGCCGACTACTCCCAAATCGAATTGCGGGTGCTGGCGCATTTCAGTGGTGATCCGGCCCTGTGCGATGCTTTCGCCAACGACACCGATATCCATCGCTACGTCGCTGCTCAGGTCAACGACTGCGATGAAGATAGCGTCACCCCAGCCATGCGCTCCGCCGCCAAGGCGATCAACTTCGGCCTGATCTACGGCCAATCAGCCTTCGGCCTTGCCGCCCAGATCGGCGTCTCCCGCCACGAAGCACAACAATTCATCGATGCCTATTTCAGCCGCTTCCGGGAGGTCCTCCGCTTCAAGGAGGATCTGATCGTCCAGGCCAAGAATCGTGGTTATGTCAGCACGCTGGCTGGCCGCCGTCGCTACATTCCCCTGCTGCAGTCGTCCAATGGCAACGAACGCCGCATGGGTGAACGCACCGCCCTCAACAGCACCATCCAAGGCTCGGCGGCCGACCTGATCAAACAGGCTATGCTGCGCTGTCGTCGCAGTCTGCCGACGGATTGCCAACTGGTGATACAGATTCACGATGAATTGATCATCGAGGCACCTGATCAGCAGGCCGATGCTGCCGCCAATGCCCTACACACCGCCATGGTCGACGCCTGGCAGTTGAACGTCCCCCTGATCGCCGAGGTCCGTCGTGGCCGCAACTGGCTCGACATCGGTTGATACGTTATACCTACCCAATCGCCCGCACCCACCCAAACCGATGACGGCCGACCCTTCCGGATCCCTGCCCCGGCTGCCCCCACCACCCCCTCAAACTCGATTGAACCCCAAACGAAACGACCCGCATTAAATTAACTTGAAGGACACGTATGAATCAACCGCCTTTCCGTCCAGGCAATTCCTCCGCTCGCAACAACAGCCACCGACGCCGACGCCGACGCAGTCCCCGTCGCGATCGCGGTCCCGGCAACCCACTCGACGAGCTGGTCCTGAAGATCCCCGACGATAAATCGGTAGTGATCGGTATCACCGGCGAACCGGGCTCGGGCAAAAGCGCCCTCGGCAAGGAGCTGCAGAAGCTCGGCGCCGAAATCCTGGATGTCGACGAACTAGGTCACCAGGTCATCGATGGTCCGGCCACTCGCAAAAAACTGGTCGAGGCTTTCGGCGAAGAAATACTGGGTGAGGATGGCAAAATCGCCCGCGCCGACCTGGCTGCCAAAGCTTTCAGCAGCGCCGACACTGCCACGACGCTCAACAAGATCGTGCACCCGCAGCTAAGCCGTAAGGTCAAGATGGCCTTGAAGAAAACCGGCAATTTCGTGGTCATCGATGCCGCCCTGCTGCACGAACTAGGCCTGAACGAACGGTGCGACACCACGGTCTACGTCCGATCACCGTATGCTGCCCGTCTCGAACGCGTCGGGCGCCGCGGCTGGGATGAGGCCGAACTGCAACGCCGCGAAGCCGCCCTAGGCAATGCCAATCAGCGCAGCCAGGTCTGCGATGTGATTGTCGAAAACACCGGTGATACCGCGCTGCTGGCCACTTACGCCAAAACCGTGCTGGCCCGGTTGCTGGGCATCGACCCCCTGGCTAAACGCAAGGACAAGGAAACCGACGAGTCGGAGCTGGATGACAACGAAGAGGGCGTCGACGCCACCGAAACCCTGACTCCGGCCATCATCGAAGAGGTCATGCCTCCCGAACCGGATCCGGTCGTTGCCGACATGAACGAATATCTGGCGCGCAGTCTGACCTCGCTACAGGACGAGGGTGAAAAACTCGAGGTCCGGGATGTCCGTGCCCTGGGTAAACACGAGTTGATCAATGAGATCCTGCGCCGGGTCGCCAGCAACCGCCAGGACTCCATCGTGGCGGACGGCTTCCTGGAACAGCACAAGGACAGCAGCGGCTATCTGCGGCACCCACTCAACCATTACCATGTCTGTCCCACCGACCCCTTCGTCAATAATCAGCTGCTGCGCCGCTTTGGCCTGAAACCGGGCATGCATATCCGCGGTATTGCGCGAGCTCCTCGCGGCAACGAGCGCTGTCCGCAGATGCTGCAGATCACCGAGATCATGGGCACCGATGCGAGTGTCCGCACCAGTTATCCGCGCTTCGAGGATCTGATCCCACTGCATGCCGAGCAGCGCTTATTCATGGAGCGACACGACAAGCCCGGTGATTTCAATCTGCGCATCATCGACCTGATCGCGCCGATCGGCAAAGGCCAACGCGGCCTGATCGTGGCTCAGCCAAAAGCCGGCAAGACCGTCTACCTGCAGAAGATCGCCAACGCCATCACTACCAATAATCCGGAAGTGAAACTGATGGTGCTGCTGGTGGACGAACGCCCCGAAGAAGTCACCGACATGGAGCGCTCGGTCGACGGCGAGGTGATCGCCTCCACCTTCGACCAGCATTCCAGCCGACACGTCCAGATCGCCGAACTGGTGATCACCAAGGCCAAACGCATGGTGGAACGTGGCGAGGACGTGGTGATCCTGCTGGACTCAATCACCCGCCTGGCCCGAGCCTACAACTCCGAAGCACCGTCATCTGGCCGCATCATGTCTGGCGGCCTGGAATCCGGCGCCCTGATCAAACCCAAGCAATTTTTCGGTGCCGCGCGTAACATCGAAAACGGTGGCAGCCTGACCATCTTGGGTACCACCCTGGTGGATACCGGCTCGGTCATGGACACGGTTATTTTCGAGGAGTTCAAAGGCACCGGCAACATGGAGCTGGTGCTCGACCGACGCCTGGCCAACAAGGGCATCTATCCAGCCCTGGACGTGGCGCTCTCCGGCACCCGGCGCGATGATCTGATCATCACCAATGGGGAAGAACTGATACGAGTGCAGGCACTACGTCGCTTCTTGGTCGATCGCAGTAGCCAAGATGCGGTGGAATTCTTGAAGAGCCAGCTCAAGAACCACAAGACCAACGTCGAGTTCCTGATGAGCATCGATCCGACGCGCAATCAGATCATGAGCTGAATCCCAAAGACCGATGACGCTTCCAGAACAGGCCCCTCGTTCGAGGGGCCTGTTCTGTCTTTCGACACTTCACCTGATGAAAGTCGAAATCACGTTGCGCCCAGGCAAGCGCGTCAGAGCGGAGGAGCGAGAGACCGGAGCCCGGCTGGCGGGTGCGACGGACGTCGCGAGGGGCAACACCCCTTTGAAGAAACCAACATTTCATCTGTTTTCGAACTTGCGTCTGATGCTCGTCGCTCATTAAATGGGCTACTCTGATCAGCGGCTCATCGAGGACGGCATGACCAACAACAACAGCTATAGCCCCAGTCTTCAACCCAGCAGTGACAAAGTCCTGGCCTTCGTACTTGCCGGTGGACGCGGAACCCGTTTAGAGCCGCTCACTTCGCAGCGCAGCAAGCCATCGGTCCCGTTCGCAGCACGTTACCGGATCATCGATTTCGTACTTTCCAATCTGATCAACTCCGGCATCTACTCGGTCTACGTCCTCACCCAGTACCTGAGCCAGAGTCTGACCGAACACCTGCAGGAGGTCTGGAACTTCGGCTCGATCCTGCCAGACCTGTTCGTCACCTCTGTGCCGGCGCAGCAACGCACAGGCAGCCATTGGTACCAAGGCACGGCCGATGCGGTGTGGCAGAACACCAACCTGATTACCGATCGCTTGCCCGACCACATGGTGGTGTTCGGCGGTGACCACATCTTCCTGATGGACGTCCGCCAGATGCTGAAATTTGGTCGTAAGCGCCAGGCCGAGGCCACCGTGGCCTGCATTCCCGTGCCGCTGGACGAGGCCTCGCGCTTCGGTGTGGTACAGGTGGATGAAGACTGGCGCATCGTTGGCTTCCAGGAAAAACCCAAAAATCCCACCCCACTGCCGCACGATCCGACCAAGGCCCTGGCTTCCATGGGCAATTATCTGTTCCAGACCCCGACCCTGCTCGACTATCTGGAACGCGACGCCGCCGATCCACAAAGCAGCCGCGACTTCGGCAACGACGTGCTGCCACGTATGCTCAAGGAAGGCTGCAATCTCTACGCCTACGACTTCACCCAGAACGTGATTCCCGGCTCCAGCGGGCACAACTGGTACTGGCGCGATGTCGGTACCCTGGATGCCTACTTCGAAGCCAATATGGATCTACGCGCGGTGTCGCCCCAGCTGGACATCTACAATACCGACTGGTCGATCCGAGCCGAAGTCACCAACGCACCACCGGTGAAGTTCGTCCACAACAACCTGGACAACCGTATCGGCCAGGCGCACCAATCGGTGCTGGCCGAGGGCACCATCGTCTCCGGTGCCACCGTGGTGGATTCGGTGGTTGGTCGCAACTGTCGTTTCAACAGTTACTCGCACATCGATCACTGTATCGTCATGGACGATGTCACCGTCGGACGAAACGCTCGCCTGCAACGCTGCATTATCGACAAGCACGTCGTCATTCCGGAAAACGATTTCATTGGGTTCAATCTTGAAAAAGACCGCAAACGTTTCCATGTCACCGAAAGCGGCATCGTCGTTATCGGCAAGAACACCCAAATCCAGATGCCGTGACATGGCCAAACCGACCCGCGCCTCCCATCTGCCGGAAGGACGTCTTGCCGGCGACTACGAGCAGACCAATGGCGTGGTGGTCTACTCCCTCACCGCACATGCCCTGGAAGCCATTGCCCGGCATCGCTGGATCGAAAGCGAGAAGACCGGCGGCGACTGCGGCCGACGCTGCGAGGAAGCCTGGATCGATCACTACTGGAACGGCTGGGCGCGCTCGAAACTCTTGGAGCACCTTATCGGCTGGCGCTGCTGGGGCGCCTTTGCATTGGACAGTTTCGCCCTGCTCCGGCGCCAGAGTCTGGCCGCGATGGTCAACGAGAGCACCATCGAGCTTATTGGCACCATGCTGGCCTCGGGAGCAGAGAACCTGGACATCATCAATTGGGCAGTGCAGACTAACCAAGAACTCGATCCCATTCTCACTCTCCTCGAACGGATCGACATCAACTCTAAGCGTCAACGTTTACTTACTAAACACATCCGCCTCTTCATCTGAAGGAGCTTCTCATGTCGCTCGATAAGCAGTCCCTCAAGGAATTGCGTGAAATGGCCGCCAAACTGGGTGTCCGAAACCGGAGCAAAATGCGCAAACGCGAACTGGTCGAGGCGATCAGCACCCTGCAGCAACTGCACCAGGATTCCATCGACGGCATGAGCTCCAGCTCACTCTCGTCCGCCGACCTCCAGGACCAACAACTCGTGGTCAAGCAGACCGACACTGGCTTGCCAATCCCTCCGGGTTACGACCAGGATCGTCTGGTGCTGATGGTGCAAGACCCCAACCACGTCTTCGCCTACTGGGAAATCAGTCATCATACCTTGGATCAGATCCGCACGCGCTTCGGTCGGCAGAGTGCGTCGCTGCTGCTGGTCCATACTGGCCAGAGCCACGAACAACGGGTGATCGACCTGGCGGCCAACAACTACTACCTGGCAATCCCGCCCAACCAAGACTGCCGCGTCGAATTGGCAGTCCGAGACGAAACCGGTGAAACCCACATCTTGATGAGCTCCAATACGGTCCGCACACCAGCGCATCGCCCCTCGCACCGCACCGACGCCGAATGGATGGATGTGCAGGAGAGCTTCGCCACCCTGCTGGAAATGGCCGAACTCCCCGACGGTGGCCTGAGCAGTGCCGACCTGGTCCGGCGCCTGGAAACCGTGAAGTGGGATGTCCCCAGCCTCCCCTCTTCCGACACCCTGCTCTCCTCCGCCGCGCTCTCCAGCGGCATGCTCTCCAGTCACACCTGGTTGCAGCACTGAAACCATTGTTCAGCCGACTGGTCCGGCTCGTTTACAGCCCTCAGAAAGTAGCACCCCTCAGCAAACGCCGCCTGATCGATTCGGGCGGCGTTTGCCGTCCTATGATCGGTATCCGTTGTGCGGAGGGTGAACGGTCAACAACACGCCGAAGGCGGCCACGCCACCAACGGCTTTACGAGTGCCTGGAAGTGCCAATCTGCTTGCCAGGCCGATGATCCCTCGGTCGAGGATAGGAAGCCCATGGCGCACGGATATCTACTGCTGGTTTTGCACGCTCATCTCCCCTTCATCCGGCATCCGGAGGATGAGGACTTTCTGGAAGAGGATTGGCTCTACGAAGCCATCACCGAGACCTACATTCCGCTGCTCAACCATCTCCAACAAGCCATGGAAGCCGGCGTCCAACCGCGTCTGACCATGACCTGGTCGCCCCCTTTGTGCGAAATGCTGGCCGACTCCTTGCTGCAAGGCCGCTATCGACGGCATCTGGAGCGACTGCTGGAAATGGCCGAGCAGGAAGTCCCCGCCAAGGAACACAGCCCCTTCGCCCAAGCCGCGGTGATGTACCGGGACCACTACCGCTTCTGCCTGCGCAAGCTCGATCAGTACACCGGAAATATCCTGCACTGGGTCAGCGAGCTGTTCGACGCTGGCGTGCTGGAGCCGATCACCTGTGGTGCCACCCACGGCTTTCTGCCGTTGATGCTGACCAAGGAGGCACAGCGGGCCCAGATCTCGGTGGCGGTCCAGAATTTCCGCAAGCACTTCGGCCGTGATCCACGTGGCATCTGGCTGCCGGAATGTGGCTTTGTACCCGGTATCGACGAGATCCTACACCAGCATGCGATCCGTTTCTTCTTCCTGGAAACCCATGGCATCTACTTCGGTGATCCCCGCCCGCGTTATGGCGTCTATCGGCCGGTGTACACGCCAGGCGGCGTTGCTGCCTTCGGTCGCGATCCGGAAAGCAGCCGTTCGGTGTGGTCAGCAGAATCCGGCTATCCAGGCAACCCGCTCTATCGCGAGTTCTACCGCGATCTCGGCTATGACGCTGATTACGACTATGTGAAGAACTTCCTGCACAAAGATGGCATCCGGCGCAACATCGGCCTGAAGTACCATCGGGTCACCGGCAAGGTCCAGTTGCACGAGAAGGAACCTTACGTCCCCAACCACGCGTTTCATCAGGCCATGGAAGACGCCGGCAACTTCGTATACAACCGGATCAATCAGATCAAACACCTCCACCACCTGCTGGATACCGATCCGGTGGTGGTAGCCCCCTACGATGCCGAACTGTTCGGCCACTGGTGGTACGAAGGTCCGCAGTTCATCGAGTCGATCTTCCATACCTGCCACCAAGCGCCAGAAATCATGCCGGTGACCGGCAGCGAGTTCCTGGACGCCCACCGGGTGCATCAGGTGGTGATGCCATCAGCCTCCAGCTGGGGGGAAAACGGCTACAACGGCGTTTGGCTGAATCCCAAGAACGACTGGATCTACCGCCATCTACATATGGCCGAGCGACGAATGATCGAGCTCGCCCAGGCCCATCCCGACGCTCAGGGCGACCTGCGCCGGGCCCTCAATCAGATGGGTCGCGAACTACTCTTGGCACAAAGCAGCGACTGGGCTTTCATCATGACCACCGGCACCACCGTGCCCTACGCCGACCGCCGGACCAAGGATCACATCAACCGCTTCACCGGCTTGTACGAGATGATCACCCAGGATCGCATCGACCCCGATGCCATCGCCACCATCGAGTGGTACGACACCATCTTCCAAGAGCTGGATTACCGGCATTGGCAGTAGGGCACCGGATACCGCTAGCAGCGGCTTCAACTTGGCCATTACCCGCACGCCAGACGGAACCGTTTTTACACCGGAGGCACAGAGCCACAGCGGAGTAAAATGCTCTACCCGGCAAAATCTGAACCAGATCTCTGTGCCTCGATGTCCCTGGGACCTCTGTGTCGGTCATAGCCTGCTGCTTCACCCGGATCCCAGCCTGCGGACTCGACACTTCCGGCCCACAGTCTGTAATCCCGGATCATGTCCCTCACCCTGACCGATCTCGACGACCGCCCAGAGCTGGCCACGGCGGTCCTCCGTCTGTACCGCCATGCCGGCCCCGGACGACACCATGCCGTCTGCGGCGACCCGGCTGGCATGGGCTTACCGCCGGAGCTCAATCAGCTCCTGGACGCACCCGGAGTTCTGCTGGGCCTGGATGGCGACGGCCTGACGGCGGTGCTGGCCTGCTGCAGCTATTCGGATGAACAGATCACCCTCTGGGGTCCGGTCACCGAACCGCCCGAGCAGGAAGGCCACGCCGACGCCGTTCTGGTCGGCTTGCGTCGGCTCCTGCATCAGAGCCCCTATTCCTCACTGCGGGTCCAGGTGGATACCCGTAACCGGTGGTTGCGTGCCTTCTACCTGCGCCACGGCCTGAGCATCTGGAAAGACAACGTCATCTTCGAGGTTGCCCTCCAGGGCCAGTACGAGCTGGACGAACAGGTCTGTCGGCTGGATTACACCGATCTGGAAGCCGCCCGGGAACTGCTCTACCTGGCCTTTCCTGACAGCGGTCATTTCGAACAGGCGATGATCGACCGCGAACACAAGGGATACCGTCACTATGGCCTGTGGCAGGGCCACGCCCTGGTCGGCGCCGCCGCCCTGCGCCCACATCGCCGCCGTAGCTGGCTGAGCATGCTGGCGATCACCGACAGCCAGCGCGCCAAGGGTCTCGGCACCCGACTCCTGCGCGGCATCTGCGCCCACGAACAAGCCGGTGGTGCCTTGGCCCTGGGCCTGGAGGTGCTGGCCGACAACCAGACGGCCCTACGCGCTTACGACAAAGCAGGACTCGAACGGCAATTCACCACGACGATCTTGACGGGGCCGATTTGAGTCGATTCTCCCTATCGGCATGATGGCAAAACGCCGTCATGCCGATCATCTGGCGAATCGCCAGACCGATCGTTCCGGCAAAAAAACCGATCTCTTCGATTTACCCCCCCACAATACTCGCCAGCCTGCCCCACCATGATCGACGTCCAACGCCTGGGCATGCGCTTTGCCGGCCGAACCGTCTTGGAACAGGTCCACTTCCAGGTCCCTGGGCAACACATCTGCGCTCTGCTGGGGCCCAACGGTGCCGGCAAGACCACCCTGGTCCGCTGCCTGGTGGGCGCCCTGCAGCCCAGCTTCGGTGCCTGCCACATCGCCGGACTACCACCACGACAAGCACAGGCGCGCTTTGGCTACCTACCGGACCTGCCACCCCTGGAGGACGAGCTGCGCGTCGGCGAACACCTGCTGCTGCACGCCCGCCTGCGCAGCATCCCACTGCCCTATCAGCAGCGCATCCTCGAGGCCCTGGAACTGGTCGACTTGACAGACCGTTACGGCCATCTGGTGGGAAGCCTGTCACGCGGCCAACGCAGCCGCCTGGCGCTGGCGGAATGCCTGCTGCACCGGCCAGAAGTGCTGATCCTGGATGAACCCTCCGCCGGCCTGGACCCGGCCCAGGTCGTCAGCCTGCGGCAGCTGCTGCAGCGACTGCGAGAACGCTGCTGCATTCTGTTGGCCACCCACAATCTACCTGAGGTCCGCGCCTGCTGCGACAGCCTGGTGGTGCTCGCAAGCGGCCGGGTCCGCTACCAGGGAAGCATCGACGAACTGGCGTCGCAAGCGGATGGCGATCTGGAGGCCGCCTATATTGAACTGGCGGGATCCGGCGCATGAGCATCTTCCTCCGCCAGATCCGGGCCTGGTTCGCAGCCGAATGGCTGCGTCAGGCCACCAGTCCCTCCGCCGCAGCCCTCTTGGTCGTATGGAACCTGGTCTGCGGCCTGTTTGTCCAGGTGGTGGTCGCCTACCTGGCCCGCAACGAGCTGCCCGCCGGTGAAAGCGCCATGAGCTTCTTTTTTCGCGGCACCCCCTGGCTGCTGCCACTGCTGCTGGTGGTGTTCATCCCGCACCTGACCGCCGAGGCCATCGCTGGCCGGCGTGCCAACGGTCGCCTCGAACAGCTGCGCATCGCCGGCCTGAAAGCCGGCAGCCTGGTCACCGCCGCCTGGTTGGCGACCATGACGCTCTGCGCGCTGCTGGCCGCAGTGCCACTGCTGATCCACGCGGTCTTTGCACTGCAGGGCGGCACCGACCTGGGCCAAACGCTGATGGCCCTGCTGAGCCTGGGGGCCATTGCCATGAGCCTGAGCGCCATCGCCATGGCGGTCAGCTGCTGGTCCAGCAACCGCTTGTGGGCCGGCCTGCTCAGCTTGGCCATGGGCCTGGCCTGGTGGATCGCAGACCTCTTCGGTCACGCCTTCGATGCCGCCTCCTGGTGGAACCACTGGCGTGCCGCCGTACCCATGGCCAGCTTCGTCTACGATGCTGGTGTCGGCCTGCTGGCCCCGGCGGCTCTCTACAGCCACCTGCTGCTCACGGTGACCGCGCTGTACATCGCCCGTTGCGGCCTGCGCGCCCAGGCCGGCCAGCGCCTGGCCAGCCTCGACGCCGGACTGGCCGCCATCTGCCTCGTGCTACTCCTGGGCCTGGGCCCGAACCTGGATCGCCGCTGGGATGGCACCATGGCCGGCAGCCACGCGGTGGCCGAACAAACCCGACTGAGCGTCCGCGAGGCCGCACAAAAAGGTGGGGTCCAGGCCATCTTGGTCGCCACCCCGCAAATGCGCAGCGATCCGGTGCATGGTGTGATCGTTGCCGGTTGCGAGCGTCTGCTGCAGACCCTCAGCGCTGACGGCCTGCGCTGGCACCAACTGGATCCGGGCCTGGACCCAGCCGGCGCTGCTCAGCTGGCCCGACAACAGCAGCTGGATCACGATGATCTGACCCAGCCGCATCTGCTGCTGCGACATCTGGCACGGACCGAGGTCCTGACTCCGACCGACCTGGCCCAGATCGAAACCGAGGCTGACGGCCGCCAGCGGGTCGCCGCGCTGCAGGCGGAAGGTGCACTGCTGGCAGCGCTCCAGGCCATGCGCCAACAGAGCGACCGTGCCATCGCGTGGGCCAGCCCCCCTTTGAGCAGCTGCGGCGAACACGCCGACCCGACTGGCCGCAGCTTGGCCTGGCAGCAGCAGATCCAGCATGCCGGCCATCGTCTGGACCCCATCAACAGCTGGCCGGAACTAGACCTGGAGCGACATCGCGGCCTGGTGATCCCGGGCCTGATTCGCGACCTGACCCCCAAGCAAAACCGCTTGCTGGCCGATTTCCTGCATTCCGGTGGTGTTCTGATCCTGGCCTTGGATGGCCGTGATCCCCGGCCCTTGCCGCAGTGGCAAGCCCTGCTGGCCGACTACGGCCTGCACTGGGACGAAGCCCTGCTGCTGGGACCACCAGAAGCCGATCAAACCCGCCTACCAGCGATCACGCTCACCCCGACCAACAGCGATGCGGGCCCCGTCAGCCTGGCGGCGCGCCAGCAACGCCCCTTGCTGCTGCCCTATGCGCGGGCCTGCTTTCCCGGCCGGCATGACCAGTTGGCCAGTTGGCTGCCGATTCCAAACGATGCCGCTCGGCAACTGCCCGATGGCAGTCGCGAAGCCCTGGCTTGGCCGCACCGTGGCCTGCTGACCTGCGCCAAACCGCGCATCGCCCTGCTGGCCAGCGTCAGCGCACTATCGGATGCGTACCTGGGCACCGCCGGTAATGAATTGCTGGCCCACGGCCTCAGCAGCTGGGTCCTGGCCGGCCACGCCGACACCGCCCTGCCGCCGCGCGCGGTCATCAGCACCCGCTACCAGCTCTCCGACACCCAAGCCAGCCTGCTGCGCTGGGGCCTGGGCTTCGGCTTGCCCGCCGCCACCCTGCTGCTGGCAGCGCTGATCCGCTGGCGTCGGCGTCAGGTGCCGGCGATCAGCAATCCTGGGATGGAGGCCTGAGCCCATGCCCGCCTGGACCGAAACCCTCTGTCTGGTCGCTCTGCTGGTCGTCCTGGCCAGTCTGCACCTGCTGGGCCTGGCCGATGCCGGCACGGTCGCGGAACGTAGCCTGCTGACCGGCCCGGTCAGCACCTGTCAGGTGGTGTGGGAACAAACCGCCTACGGCCTGGATCTGGAGCGGGGCCGTCTGACAGACACCAGCTACCAGCCGGTGGCTCGTCTGGATGCCAGTCTGGCAGCCAATATCCACAAGGCCCTGCAAGAAGCCCGACTGCTGCGTCGGATCCCGGAAGCCGCGCATCATCGAGCCGCCGACTACGGCCTGGATCAGCCCCTGCTCTGGGCCTCACCGGCACACGGCAAATTGGCCCTGGGGACCGGCGCCGACGGCAGCGGCTGGGCCCGCTTCGGCCAGGATCCGGATGTCTGGCAGCTGGATCGCGACCTGGCCAACCTGCTGCGGCAGCACCCGGAACAGCTGCGCGCGCGCAATCTGGGGCTACCAGCACGTTGTACCCGCATCGACAGCGGCCAGTGGCAACTCCGCTTGCAGCAAGGCCGCTGGTGGCTGCAGCAGAACCAAGCCCAGCTGTGGTGCCAAGCCGATGCGATCCAGCAGTGGCTGGCCAAACTCGCCAGCCGGCATGCCACAGCCTTCCCCCTCCAGACCACCACCGCACTGCCACAGCAGCTGCAGATCAGCGGCGAAGACAGCCGTGGTCAAACCATCCGCATTGAGCTGCGCTATGCGGAGGCCAGCGACCGAGACCTGGTCTTGCGGCAGCAGGCCGGACTGAACGAACTCCTGGTCCTGGATGGGCCGGTGGCCCTGCAGCCAGAGCGTTTCCGCCCCCAATGCCTATGCCCCATTCCCCTAGCCCAGGCCGACCGCATCCGTCTCGGCCAACTGGAGCTGCGACGACAGCAAGGCCGCTGGCAGGGCAGCCGTCCGGACATGGATCAGGAGCAGGTCCAGGCCCTGCTGGCCCAGCTGCAAACCCTGCCGGCCCCGGCCGACGCCTGGCCCCGCCGTCAGGCGGCCGCCAGTGGTAGCGATTGGGAGGTCTGGATCGACGATGAACACTGGCGCGCACCCGCTGGCGTGACCGGCATTGCGGCCATCTCCGAAGCGCAACTGGTCGATCAGCAGGTCGTGCTGCTACCAGCCGACACCACCATCACTGCGGTCGTGGTTACCCCAGCTAGCGGCACCCCACGCATGCACGAGCGCCGCGCCGATGACACCTGGGACCAGGACCACCAGGCCCTGGAAGGTTTTATCCAGGCCCTGCGCCAAGCCCAGGTCAGCGCCTGGCAGAGCAGCCTACAAAGCGCTCCCGCCGACATCGGCTGGGACAGCACCATCACCTTGGCCTACGAGCAGGGCTCGGTCTCCTTAAAGCTCCATCGCAGCGGCCGCATCGGCCACGTGGAGCGTGATCTGCTGGGCATGCTGGATGAGGCCAGCCGAGCGGCGGTGTTGGGCGAGTAAAACCCAATCACCAGACGGGTCAGACGCCGGCAGTCCCATCGTCTTGCTGGCGATCAGACCACCCCGCCGGACAACAGGACCGCTATGGATCTGCTCGATCGCCGTCTCACTGCCTTTGCCAGCCGGGCGCATGGTGCTGCTCGAAGGCGATTATCGCGACGGCCTCCGGGTCGGCGACTGCCTGTGGCCTCTTGATTAAATAGTGCTAGACTCAAAGCAACAAGCCTTACCGAGCAAGTCCGGCCGCCACAGCGCAGCGCCATGGAGTCCAACATGATCCCCGCCAAACAGTGTCTGATCCTGTGCCTGTTCGTCAGCCTGCTGCCAGCTGCGATTCCGGAGCCGACCCTGGTCGGCGACATCAGTGACAACGACTATGCCGATAGCCCAGGCGATGCCCGAGCCGGTATTGTTCGCCTGTTGGCGGTCGATGGCGTCGCCTACTGGACCCAATACAGCGAAGCGACGGCGATCTCGCTCTGGTGCTCCCACGATGGCCAGGCACCGATCCTGCTGCACGACCATCTGCGTGGTGAGGTGCTGCAGATGGATCGTCACGAGGGGGCGGTCTACTACGCCATCGACGTCCGCAACGGCCGTACGCCGGGTGATGCGAACGCCAACTGGCTGCAGCTCTGGCGCAGCGAGGGGAGCCCGGAGACGACGCGCCTGGTGCATGAATTCGATGTCCCGGACCAGACCGAGCAGGGCACGCCGCGCAACACCGGCATCAAGCTGCTGTCGATCGCCGGTGACCTCTATATCTGCGTCGGCTGGACCCATCAAAACAGCAACAATGGCTATTACAATGATTGGGGCGCGGGCATCGACCAGCTCTGGCGCTTCGATGGTGCCGATGGTCCGGTGGTGCAGCTGGCGGATTTCGAGGCTATGGGCCAGGATCTCTCCTTCGCCACTTTCGTCTATCTCGATGGTATGGCCTACGGCGTCGCGTACCTGGAGGAGCATGGCACGGAACTGGTGCGCTTCGATCTCGCTCGACCACAAGATGGCATCGAGCTGGTGCATGATATCCACCCCGGCGCAGGCAGCGGTGCCCCGGACCTGGCCACATCGCGCCTGATCGATGGCGCCTTCTTCTTCACCGCCAATGACGGCACGCATGGCCGCGAACTCTGGCGCTGTGATAGCACGAGCACCACGATGGTCGCGGACATCCGGCCGGGCTCCGGCAGTTCGCGGCCCAATGCCCTGGCCCCCTACGGCGATCGCATCTATTTCGCCGCCACCGATGGCGAGCACGGCGGCGAGCTGTGGAGCATGGCCCGCGACGGCAGCGATGCGAAACTGAGCCTGGACCTGAATCCCGGCTCGAGCGGCTCCTTGATCCGACGCTTCATGCGGCACGGGGAGCATCTCTATTTCACCGCCTGGAACGCCGAGGAGGGCCGCGAGCTGTACCGCTACGATGGCGAGACGGCCGAGCTGTTCCACGTCTTCCGTCCCGGCAGCGCCGGCCTCGCCAGCGAGGGCCGCGAAAGCAGCGACAACAGCCTGTCGGTCGGCGATGAATACGTCTTCAGTGGCGAGAACGACGGCCTCTGGTATCTCGGCCCTGGCAGCGAGCAGCTGGTCCGGCTGGGCGACGTGATCCCCTTTACCAGCGGCACGAGCGGCCTGATCGCCAGCGATGGCCGGCTCTATTTTCCGGCCTATGACCCACAGATCGGGATCGAACTCCACAGCCTGCCGACCATCGCCAGCAGTGGCGACGTCCTGGA
>CAYONM010000029.1:0-25310 GCA_964405325.1 uncultured candidatus Brocadiaceae bacterium
GGGCGGCAAAAGATCAAGCGAAATGTAATGTTTATTTTTTGACGGGCCCTTACTGCGGCTCAGGCGTCGGTTGACGGACCGAGTGGAAGGTTTGAGGCTCCAGGATTATAGGGATCGCCAACTTGGATGGTCACCTGCCCGGTCCCTTCCTTCACAACGGTGTCGCCTTTCGTCTGTTCAACATCGAACTGAATGACATAGGCGCCTTGGTAGATGAAGGTGATGATGAATTTGGTCGGATCCCCAGGCGCGGTCTGAATCCCAACCGAGTCTTCCTCTGGTATTTCGTTGAGGGCTTCACGTTCGCCCTCTTCGTCTACGTCGTAAGCGATGAAGCCGGTGATGTGTGGCACCGACGTCTCCACCTGTAGATTCTCCGGTGAGACATTGTAGATCGGGCGTACTTCAACCGAGCGGTCATTGCCCTCGAGCCGAGGTGGGTAGGGCAGCACCGTGCTGCCGCCAGTGGCAGTGGTATGCTTGAATTCAAACCCAACAGAGATCTGCCCCTGCGCGGTATCCTCGCATCCGCTCAGAAAGAGAACCAGGCACAGGGCGCTGGCAAAAAGACTGAAATGGGGTCGCATGGCTCGGCTCCAGACAATATGCAGGATCTGGTGGGGTGCTTGCTTGGCAAGTTGTTTCGGCAAGGCTCAGAGGACCGCGTCACTCGGGATCACGTCCCGTAAGGTATTGAGGGCTTTGGTTTCGATCTGTCTGACCCGCTCGCGAGTCAGACTGAAGATGCGCCCGATTTCTTCCAGGGTCAAGACCGGATAATCGTCTAGGCCAAAGCGGTAGCGAAGGATCTCGGCTTCGCGGTCCGTCAGATGGTCGAGTCGCTTCTGCAGAAGATTGACGTCTTCCCGTTGCAGCATTTGTGCATCGGGACGTTCGCCATCAGTGTCTTCGAAATACGAACTGAGAGCGCCGACATCGTCGGTGCCCAGGCTGGCGCCGCTGAGCTGGGCGGTGCGCAAGATGCGCTTGACCAGCTTGACATTTTCTTTGGGCAGCTGCAGCGCCGTGCAGATCTCTTTGATATCCGTAAGATGAGGTTTTTCTCGTGAAATCCGTTTCCAGCGAGCGACCAGCTCGGCCATGTAGGCCGGGACACGGATGTTCTTGACTTTTTCCAAGAGCGAACGGCGAATTGCCTGCTTGATCCAGTGCACAGCGTAGGTGGAGAAGCGGCATTCCATGGCCGGATCGAAGCGTTCGACCGCTCGCATCAGACCAATGTTGCCTTCTTCGATCACATCCAACAAGGGCAGGCCCTGGTTGTCGAAATGCCGGGCCACGCTGACCACCAAGCGGAGGTTACATTGAATCATTTCCTGACGTGCCGCATCATCGTTTTTTTCGCGGATTCGAAGGGAAAGCTCGATTTCTTCTTCGCGAGTCAGGACGCGGAAGACCGAGACGTCTTGAAGATACATGTCCAGCAAGCTGTCACGGCTCATGGTCACTCCCGATACACCGCTATAAACGGTAGTCAGGTTTCTTGGATGGTATGCCTCGGAAGCCAGTGGCAAGCGATACCAGCACAGGACTTGCATCACTTGGTGGCCGGCTCAGGGCCCGAGTGCGAGGCGTTCAAAAATTGAACGTGGGGCTAGGTTTCGGCGTAGGTCATCGCGAACAAGCAAAACTCGTTCCACCTGGTCGAGAAGGCGCTGGGAGCCGGTGCGACGCAGGCGTCGTCTGATATCGACCAGCAGGTGATCGAGCCAGAGCCCGCAGACTTGGCGTTGCCAGGCGGCGTCAGTGGTGCCGGCTTCCGGGCTTTGGCTGGGAAGTTGGTCACATAACTCGGCGATCAGGCCCTGATCGAGGCCTTGTTGCATCAGGCGTCCAAGTTCTTCCAGCGGACATCGTTCGATTTCTGCGGCTGCCGCACCGATGTGATGGCTGCCGTCCGACAACTTGGCGCGAGCTTCGGCTGTCAGTGGATCGCAGCCGTTCTTGCGGAGGATCGCGGTGACATGCTCGGTCCGCAGAGCCCCCAGCCGCAGGCATTGGACCCGGCTCATGATGGTTGGCAGGACGGTGCGACCAGGAGCTTTTGTCATCAACAGGTGGGTGTGTGGAGCGGGCTCTTCGAGTACCTTCAACAATGCGTTGGCCGCGGTTGGCTGCATTTGTTCGATTTGGGGTATGATGAAAATCCGGCGTTTGGCTTGCAGGGGGCTCATACTGGCCTGTTCAACAATCTCCTGGCGTATGGTGTCTACCAGCAGGGCGCTCGGTTCCCGTCCCAATTCGACGACATCTGGATGGCTGGCGAGGCTGATTCGGCACTGGGAGCAGGTTCCGCAGGCAATGGCTCCCGTCGGGTCGTCGCATAGCAGCAGGCGTGCCAGGCTGCGTGTCAGGCTCAGGCGTCCGGTACTGCGACGACCTTCCAGCACCAGGGCTTGCGGCAGCGTGTGCCGTCGCCAGAGGCGGCACAGCAGGCTCTTTACCGTATCTTGCCCAATCACATCGGCGAAAGGCTCGTCCCTCATGGTCCGGGAGTCTGTCCAGGCTGCAGTTGTTCGGTGGTCCAGATCAGGGTATTGTCCATCAGGTAGGCACCATAGCGAAGGCCCTGATTGGTGCGGACCGCCTGGGACATGCTGATCAATACCACGCGATCACCGATGGTGGCGTTCTCCGGTGGTCGGTAATCATAAGGAGCGCCGGTGGCTGGACAGTGGAAGCGATTGACAGCGTTCCAGTTTTGGATCACTCCCTCGCTCCAGAGATCGGTGAGTTGAGCGGGCCAGGCGCCACGGCGCAGTTGGTAATCCAGCAGGGTTTTGCCGAGGCGGTCGAGCTGAGCTTGCGCCTGGGTTGCATCAGCACCGGTGCGCGCTTGCCAGGAGGGGCTGCGGAATTCCGGGGTGCCCAGGCCGCCATGGACAATGGCGTTGATCAGTCCGGCATACTGCGAGGTGGGTTTTTCGCCGGCAATGACGTCGTGGTCCTGGGCCAGTCTGGTCATCATCTGATCGGCCATCCAGCCCAATTGAACATCCATGCCGGCGGAGAGATCGGGAACACCACCTTGAGCGCGAATATGATCACGGAGGGAATGCTGGGTTTCGCTCATATTGGCGAGGGCGTAGTACCAGTCCCAGGCTTCCAGATACTGGCCGCTGCGACGAAGGCTTTCGGCAACTGCCAGGACCGTGGTCAGCAGTCGGCTGCGTGTGATTTCTTCGCCTTGGATGGCCTGCACATGGTAGCGCACGCTGCCGCGCAGAAAGAGCAGGTAGTCTTCCATCATCAGGCTGCGATCGCGGACGAGGCTGCGAAGCTTGATGCCGATGGTGCCTTCGACGTTCTTCAGGCGTTCGTCAAGGCGATCCAGGACCGCTCGGGCTTCTTCCAGGTTGCCGTCGCGAAGCACGAAGCCCAGGTAGCTGGAGCCCGCGACATAGAGGGCTTCATTGCTCAGCCCGCCTTGCCGGAAAACCTTGCCGTAGAGTTGGCGCCATTGGTCGGGGTCGAAGTCGTCGCCGGCAGCGGCCAGCTCCTTGTCAGAGGGGAGTTGGCGACGGATGCGGTCGTTCACTTCGCCGATGGCGCCACTCAGATCGGCATCGAAGAGTGGGCGATTGAAGTCGATGCGCAGGGCCCAGGCGCCGGAGAGGGCGATTTTAGCCATCAGTGCGGCACGTGCTTGTCGTTTTTCGTAACAGCGCAGGGCGAGTTTGTATTTCTTTTCGACCGGGATGATGGCCTGGGGAATGACCCATTGTTTCAAGGGTGGCAATTCACGACCGCTGCGGCGTGCGGCGGCCTGCTCCCGGCGATAAAACTGATTACGCTCGATGACCCACTCGGAATGGAAGCCATCCTTGCTGGTCAGCCAGGTTTTGAACTCCGGATCAAGGTGATGGCGGAATCGTGGTGAACGCGGATCCCATTCTTCTGCCAGCGCGCTGAAGTAGGTATAGGGGTCTGTGACGATGAAATGATGGTACTCGGAGATGCCAGCGTTGTGCCGGCAGCCATCGAGATCGGTCTTCATGTCGGCCGGGGAGGCGGCTTTGGTCTCGTCGAAAGTCAGCGCTGTGCGGGGGACCACTTTGGCTTGGAAGCTTCGGTTGACGATGGGTGAAAGGAGCTCGCGCTCCTGCAGCTGCATGGCCATGGCCAGACTGGTCAGTAGGCAGAGTAGGGCGGTACGCACGGGCTGTCCTCCAGACTGCGGCAGGCTACAGTCGTGATGCGGGTGGCCAAGGTTGGCGGCTGGACCGTGGTGATTGGTTCTTCATACGCAACAGGGAGCGCCCGATGGGGGCGCTCCCTGAAGACGCTCGGAATGGTCGGGCTTCAGCCCGAGATGCCGACGACTTTGATGGCCGTGTAGTTGTGCCGGAAGCCAACGCGCGTGCGGCTATGTTTGCGACGCCGGACATGGCTGGCAATACCTTTGCGGCCACGGACATGCGCCAGGACCTTGCAGGTCACCGTTGCTCCGTCGACCTTGGGGCTGCCGACGCGAACTTGGTCCTCGCCAGCGAGCAGCAGCACGGGCAGTTGGATTTCGCTGCCCACCTCGGCTTCAAGGCGGTCGACCAACAGGCGCTTGCCGTCTTTTACCTGATATTGATGGCCACGATCTTCGACGATTGCGTACATGAAGGGCTCCTGGGTCGCCTACGACCCCGTATGTAAGGACCTGGCTCGCGGTGCTACCGTTTTCCGCGAAGGGGCAGCTTTTTAGCGACCGAAGATCGAGAAGCAAGCTCTGGGCCGATTCGTTGCGGACTGGGCTGGCTGAACAGCAGGCTGCGGAGCCCGGCGGCCTCTTCCCAGAGCTGAGGCGCGCGGGGTATGGCGGCCGGCTGGTTGGGACTGACCGTGGTCGGTGCGCTGGGCTTGTTGGGCTGGCTGGGGGTGGTGATCTGGTCGAGTTCCGTGTAGAGTTCGCGTTCGAGATCGCGCGGTCGTCGCTCCATCAATTCGCGGGCCTTGGTGGCGATCTCTGACTGCTGCTCCAAGAAGGGGGCCAAGAGGCTTGGGCGGACCGGCTCGCTGATCTGGTCATCGTTGCTGCGGCGACGACCACGACTGCGGCGTTTCTTCGGTGTTGCTTGGACCCGGAACGAGCGCAGGCGCATCAGACTGTCGCCCGAGATCTGGATGCGGCAGCCATATTCCGATTCAAGTTCAGCTATTTCGGCGGCCCGTGCATTCAAGACGCCGATGGCGACTTCGGTGGGGGCGATGATCTCGACTCGTGAGACTGGCTGACGATTCAGTTCGGTGCGGATCGCCCGCATGCTCTCAATGGCGATGGTTTCGATCGTCTTCATGGCACCGGTGCCAGCGCAATAGGGGCATTCGGCGGCAGCTACCAGGCGGTGGCTTGGGCGACGACGCTGTCGGGTCATTTCCACCAGGCCGAAACGGGACAGTTGGGCAACATGGGTCTTGGCTGGATCCCGCAGCAGGAACGTGCGGAGGGCCAGTTGCACCAATCGACCGTGCTCGCGGTCCTCCATATCAATAAAGTCGATAATGATCAGGCCGCCCAGGTCGCGCAGGCGCAGCTGCTCGGCAAGGGTCTGGACGGCTTCCAGATTGGTGAGCAGGGCCGTCTGCTCGACATTGTCGGCGCTGCGGTTCTTGGCCGAGTTGACGTCGATGCTGACGAGGGCTTCGGTTTGCTCGATAACGATGTTGCCGCCGGATGGGAGCTCCACCTTGCGATCGAGGACGGTGGCCAGGCGTTCTTCGACCCCGTAGGCGGTGAAGAGAGGTATCGCTTCCTGATGCCGCTTGATGCGCGAGGCCAGTTCGGGCATGAAGATCTGGGCGAAGGCGTGCGCTTCTTCGTGCATCTCTTCCGCATCGATCAGGACGCTGGTGGTATCGGCGGTCACCAGATCGCGTAGGCAGCGCACGACAATGCCGGCTTCTTGGTACAGGCAGGCCGGTGCTTTGGTGGCCGTCAAGCGCTGGGAGATCGCATCCCACGCGTGCTTGAGATAGCGATAGTCCAGCTCGAGTTCTTCGTCCAGGCGGTCGGCGCCGGCGGTTCGGACGATGAAGCCGAAGCCCTCTGGGGCGTGGAAACCGGCAACGACTTGTTTAAGCCGACGTCGGACGGCATTATCAGCAATTTTCTTGGAGATGCCGTGTTTGCCGCCGGTATCGGCCATCATGACCAGGTAGCGACCAGGAATGCTGAGGTAGGTGGTGACGCAGGGTCCCTTGTCCTTGATCGATTCTTTGGTGATTTGCACCACCAGCTCTTGTCCAGGGCTGAGCACGTCTTCGATGCGAGCACGATCGCCGCGGTCGTGTTTGATATCATCGATGTGGATGAAGCCGTTCTTATCGCCGCCGAGATCGACGAATGCGGCATCCAGGCTCGGTTCAATGTTGCAGACTTTTGCTTTGTAGATGTTGCCCAGTTGCAGGGTGCTGCTGAGCCGTTCGTGGAGTAGGGACTCCAGTCGACCATTGCGCAGCACGGCAACGCGGAGCTCCTGTTCGTCTAGGACGTTCATCAGAATGTGGTGTTCGTGCGTAGCGGTATTCGTCGCATTCATACAGGTTGGTTCCATACATGCCGAACGCCCGCCGATTCGGCAGGCGTTCGGATTCTTCATCCGGGCGGGGACAGCGGCATGCTGTCTGTCAGAAGCCGACTCCCTCGATAGCTTCTTCGGTTTGCTTAGAACGCAACTGCAGGCCGGAGAGGGCTTCACGGAGGCGCAGCTTGGCGTCTTCCAGCTCATCGAGATCGCTGAGGTGTACAATACGTGGGGTGACAAAGATGGTCAGGTTGCGCTGTTCCAGGTTGTCGTTCTTGTGTTTGAACAGCCAGCCGAGGAAGGGGATTGAGCCCAGGCCGGGTATCCGGCCCTCGCTTTCGATTACTCGGTTTTCCAGCAGGCCGCCGATCACCGCGGTGTCGCCGTCCTTCACCATGATGTTGGTGCGGAGGGTCTTCTTGTTGGTCTGGGGCAGCTCGATGGAGTCCTGGCCAACATCGAAGCGGCGGAAGGTGTTCAGCTGATCATTGGCTTCCAAGCTGACCGAGACGTAGCCGTCGGAGGTGATGTGCGGGGTGACCGAAATCTTGATGCCGTCCTCCACTGGCGATGAGGAGGCTTCCGACAAGCTGCGGACGATTTCACCGTTTTCGACCGTGACGCTGGATTCAGCAAAGCGGACCACTTGGCCGACTTCGATTTCGGCTTTGGTGTTATCGAGGGTCAACAGGCTGGGAGACTGGATGATCTCGGTGCTGTTGAGGGTGGTCAGCGCTTCGAAGGTGAGTCCCGCTGAGTTGAAGCGAGTCGTCTGGGGGCTGCCCGGCGGCCGGTTGCCCACCAGCTGGAAGCCATCGTCGGAGAGCGGCAGGAAGCTGGCATTCAGATTGGCGATCTTTTCGATATCGAAGTCGAGGCTTTGATTGCTGAAACCGATGCGGGTGGCGTCGGTGGTCGAATACTCCAGGAAGCGGATTTCCATCTGCACTTCTCTGGTCCGCTTGTCCAGCTCTCGTAACAGCAGGAAAGCGGCATCCAGATTGGTCGGTGTATCGGTCATGACCAGGGCATTGGCACGATCGTCGAAGACGATGCGAGCTTCTTCCGAGAGCGACACCTGTACGCTATCCATCAGCGTGGTGCCATCGCCGTAATTGATATGGTAGATGCGGGTTTCGAAGTCCTTCTGGACGTTCTCGCGGCTGATGATGCGAATGATGCTGTAATTATGCTCGGTCCAGGCATAGCCGGTAGCGCGCACGATCACATTCAGCGCTTCGCGCCAGGGAACACCATTGAGGGTCATGGTCAGGCGTCGGTTGCTGTCGACATCGTCTGAGATGACAATGTTGACGCCGGCTTGACGGGCCAGAGCTTCCAGCACGACGGTCAGACTGGCCTCGCGGAATTGCATGCGCACCCGTGGCGGGCGTGATAATTCCCAGATTCGCTCGCTCTTCTCTGTGATGACCATGTCGTAACGGGTGGCTATCTGCTCGATGGCCTCCTGCCAGGTGACGTTCATCAATCTGACTGTGACCAGGGGTTGGTCCGCTTCGTTGCAGACGATGTTCACGCCAGCCCGTCGGCTGATCCACTGTAGGACGATGTCCAGGGGCTTCTCGTTGGTCTCGAGATTGATCAGTGGTGCCAAGTTGGGATCGATGGGCGGCGCTTCCACCGCCGGAGTCGAAGCCAGACACGTGAGGGCCAGAACACAGGTCGAGAGGTTCCGGATACCGGGAAACCGGGTTTTCATCATGGGTTCCTCTGTCTAGTCGCCGATGTAGCGCTGGAACTCGAACCGGCGCGACTTGTAGGTGAACATGAAGTCGACGCGATTGACGTCGATGTTGACGATCAGGATGTTTTTGACTCGATCCTGCTCAGCGTAGGTCTCGCCGCTGATGATCGCCAGACTGCGTTCGTCCGCCGACCACAGTATGCCTTCGACTTCGAGTGCCAGCTTGGCGAACTCTTCCTTTGCCTCGGCCAGCAATTTGGCTTCTTCTGCCAGGACCTGAAGCCGGGCCAGTTTGTCAATGATTTTGGCAATGGCTTCGTCGTGCCCCTGCTTTTTGAGGATGGCGGTCAGGATCTTGATGCCATTGGTGGAGCGTTTGAGTGCTTCGTTCCAGCGTTCATTGGCCATGTCTTGTTGGACGTCGGCGAAAATGGCCTCGGCCCGATCGATGGCGTCCTGTTTGCTGGTGATGGGAGCGCGCTTGATATCTTCGCCGAGTTCATCAGCGATTGCTTCCGCGTCGCGTTCCGCACGTAGTTGATTGATCTTCAGCTCTGCCAGGAGGCGTTTTTCCAGGTCGAAGAAGATATCGCGCCGTTCTGGTGGTGGGCTGAATTGCCAACGCTCGCGGGGCGGAATGATGTCGAAATTTTCCAGGTCCAATTCCACGACGTCGCGACCGGCGGCTTGTTCGGCGGCGGGCAGGAGGCCCAGGCTCAGCAGGCCAAGCGCGCAGAAGATGGTGCGATGGTTCATTGGGCACCCTCCTCGTACACATAGGTCACGATATCGAGATCGATTTCATGCAGTCCGCGAACCAGTTCGAGGGCTTCTTCGTCGACTTCCAGTTCGCCGGGGCTGATGGAGATCTTCTGTACGGCCATGAAACGGAAGGTACTGGTTTCGACCTTGTCGATATAGGCGATCAGGCCTTCCATGTTGGCTTGGAGGCGACATTGGTAGACCATTGTGCCGAATTGGCTTTGGGTCTGTCTGTTGCGTCCTCTTCCGCGTCCGAGTTCACCGCCATCTTCGGTGATCTGGACGCTGTTGAACTGGACATCGCCGAACTCCGGTGAGACCTCGCGGGCATAGC
This sequence comes from uncultured candidatus Brocadiaceae bacterium, assembly GCA_964405325.1. Classification (GTDB taxonomy): domain Bacteria; phylum Planctomycetota; class UBA11346; order UBA11346; family UBA11346; genus CAYONM01. The sequence continues at coordinate 9,338 of CAYONM010000029.1, forward strand.
GTTGCAGCTCATCGCGGAGGATCTCCTTGTCTTTATTCTGCGGCAGCAATTTGCGGGCGGCTTCGATTTCCGATTCCAGTGATTCCAGTTCGAGTTCCAGTTTTGGTCGGCGTGCGATGACCGCCTCGGCAGCGGAGATGTCATTTTCGACTTTGTCGATTTGTGCCCACAGGCTGGACGCAGACCCCTGCATGCGCAGGAAGCTGGGTAGCTCGCGATCGTTGCCGAGGTACTGGAGGTCGGAATAAAGGAAGTATCCGACCAGCCCGGCAACCAGCAGCAAGGCACCGCCAATGATGCCGGCTTGCTGTGTTTTTGGCAGGGTATTGAAGGTATCCAGTGGGCTGGCCATGTCAGTCGGTCTCCTGGCCAGTGGTGACGTCGAGTTTGGGTTTGGCGACGAACTGCACGGGGGTGACCACCCGTTGCCACTGCAATTGGTGGTTGACCACGACCCGTTCGATGGCTTCGTTGAACTCGGGAGCGTCACCAGTGTAGCTCTTGGCTGGGTGTCCGGTGAATTGGTTCAGGGTCCAGAATTCGCTGTTGGCTACGGTCTGGAAGAAGGACTTGATGTAGTTGCCGGCCATGTCCTCTTGTTCGCCGACGATCTTGAAGGACCAGTCCCAGGTGACTTCCTGCAGCTCTGGTCCCTGGTTCTGTTTGTTCCGGGTGCCGCGTTGTGGTCTGTTGCCGGAACTTGGCGTGATCGTCAGGCGGGAAACACTTACCATGAAGCCAGGTTGCGTATAGGACTCTGCGGTCAACAGGCTGACGAAGTCGTTCAGCGGACGAGACTGGAACACTTTCTGTCCCAGCAGATTGAACAGGGTGTCCCGCCTGGTCTTGGCCGATTGGATGGTCTGTTCGATTTTTCGGACCTGGGCTTCTTCGGCCTTCTTGATGGTCAGCTCATCCTGTCGGTCGGAGAGGTGCGCTTCGGCGTAGGGGATCCGGATGTAGCGGACGTAACCCATGGCGCTGATCAGGCCAAGGTTGAGCAGCACGCCGATCAGGACCGCCAGGAACACCGGACTGACGCCAGTGTCGCGCTTGCGGAACTCGGGTGGAAGGACGTTGATCAGGATCATACGGCACGCTCGTCCATGTTTACATCGGAATCAATGCGATTCGCTGCACTGTACCCGCTAAATCTTGTGTTGGCGTGGATTTCATCAATGCGCGTCCAGGGTGGGTTATCTGTGCTGGTAGCCAGCCATCAAGCTGAAGATAGGTAATCGTCAGGCCAAATCGCATCACACGCCATAATCAGTGGCAGAGTGTGTCCTGCGATCCTGCGGCAGGGCAAATAGATATTTGGGGAAACCGATTGCGCGCGTGGTTTTGACATGGCTTGGCTCTCAGGCGTATCACATTTTCCGGTTTAGGGTACGGGGATTCCCGGTTTGGCTAGGGGCCTTCAGCTGTCGGCTGGTTCGGGAGGATCACTGGCCAGTCGTGTGGCCAGGCTCTGCAGGGCCTGTTGGAGCAGCGGCTGAAGTTGGTCTGCTTGGCAATGGAGCACATCGGCTAGCTCCGGTCCGTTCAGTTGGCCACGGAATCGCTGTTCGATCGTCATGCGCTGTAATGGTTCGAGTTGCGCGATGGCTTGGTCCAGTCGAACGAGTTGGGTGACGTGTTCGCCTGCGGCTGCGAGCAGTTCCGGTGGCAGAGGGGCTGACAGAGCCTCTGTGGGATGTCGTCGGTGCCAGCGCAGAGCGACGGTGGCTCCCATCTTGCGCAGCCAGCGGGGAAAGTCCTCGGCAGTGAGGGATGGATCCAAGTGGCACCAGGCCTCCTTGGCGGTACTGATCAGCAGATCGTCGATGACGTCGATCCGGCGGAGGCGAGCGCCAAGATAAGCAGCGACTGATGGCAGCCAGCGTTGCAGGAGCTGTCGCCAGGCGGCCAGATCACCCTGGCGACTCGCCGCAAGCAGGTTGGTGGTGCTTGCCGGTCGCTTCATATTGGCAGGCCGTCATCTTGCCGATTGGCTTCGATCTCGTCCAGCTGGTGTAGGCGTCCTTTGCCAATGCCGGGACAGTCTTTGGCTGCAGCGGCCCAGGCTTCGGGGCTGCTGAGCAGAGCGCGCCAGAACGGCCAGGTCCGGCATTGGCGCGGACGCTGTTCGTAGACTTGGCAGCCATGGCCTGTCCGGAAAAAAACGCAATCGTTATTGGCTTTTTCGGTCAGCGACACGCCGCGACGGTAGATAGTTCGCGTGTAGCGGCGACGGAAGCTGTCGGCATCCAGGCCGGTCGCCAGAGCCAGGCCGTCGATTTCAGCTTCGCTGACCCAGACCTGTCCCGGTGCGCCGGTACAGCAGTTGCCGCTGCGCTGGCAACTGAAGCGAAGACCCTCTGCATACCACGTCATGCCCAGAGCATGGGCCCGACCGCCTGACGGGCAACGGTGTTCAGTGCATCAGAGCGGCAGTGGCCCAGCACCAGCGGCGGCGCCAGTCTGATAGACGGCAGCCTGGTGTTGGGGGAATTCCTGTTGATAGCGCTCGAGTAATTGTTGCTGAAAAGCAGCGGCTTTTTCGATGGTGACCAGGCTGACGGTACAACCACCAAAGCCAGCGCCGGTCATGCGGCTGCCCAGACAGCCAGGCAGGGAGCGGGCGATGGCGGTCATGCGGTCGAGCTCCGGGCAGGTGACCTCGAAGTCGTCGCGCAGGCCGGCATGACTCTGGTCCATTAATGCGCCCAGGGCCGTCGCGTCGCCTGCGCGCAGGCAGCTGGCGGCGGCTTGCGCCCGGCCGTTTTCGGCCACCACATAAGCGCAGCGTCGGAAGGCTTCAGGGTCCAGATGGTTGCCATCGCGCGCGGTTGCCAGGCTGTGCAGGTCGACATTGCGCAGGTGTGACGTCTGTAGGGCCTGGGCGCCAGCCTCGCACTGACGGCGTCGCAGATTGTAGGCGCTGTCAACCAGTCCGCGCCGCTTGCCGGTATCGGCGATCATGATGGTTACGTCTGACGGCAGCGGTACAGGTGTCAGGCTGAGATCGCGGCAATCCATTAGTGCCGCCGAGCCGGCCTGGCAGCAGGCACTGGCGAGCTGGTCCAGGATGCCGCAGTTGGTGCCGACGTAGTGGTTCTCTGCCTGCTGCGCGAGCTGGGCGATACGGATTGGATCCAGCTGTTGTTCGGCGGCGGCGAGCAGGGCGTGGATGGTGGCGACTTCCAATGCCGCGGAGCTGCTCAGGCCGGAGCCCAGCGGAACGTTGCCGGACAGCGTCAGATCGCAGCCGCGCAGCGGCACGCCAGCTTGCGCTAGGATCTGGGCGCAGCCTTTCAGGTAGTCCAGCCAGTCCAGCTCCGGATTCTTGGCGATGGTCGTCGACAATTCGAAGCTGACCACGCCAGTGTCGGGCAGGCCAACATCGCTGACGCATACCGTCTGATCGTCGCGAGTGGACCAGGCGATGCGCATGTCACGATCGATGGCCATGGGCAGGCAGAAACCGTCATTGTAGTCGGTGTGTTCGCCAATCAGGTTGACACGTCCAGGAGCGCGTACCAGACCGCTGGCGCAGTGGCCATGGGCGTGTTCAAAAGCGGTCAGCAGGTCGCGGTCGCGTGGCTTGGCCATGTCATCTCCGGTGGCAGGCGACAGGCTGAAAGCAGGACGCCCGACGTCAACGATGGCGGACTTTCGACGGTCGAATGCAGGAATGCCCGGCGAGCGCGTCCAAGCGCGAGGGGCCGGCCGACCAAGGACCGGTTTTGGGCGGAAAATTCGCGAAATACTGCCAAAAATGCTCGCGCAGCGAGCAGGGTCCGACCGAGGCCGAGGAGGGCGACGGGTGTCGCGAGGTCCGAGCTGGATTGGCAGGGAAAGCCTCCCTCTGAATTAACGCTGCCGTAGCCAGGCGGCGACGTCTTCGCCCAGGATCTGTTCCACGGTCTTGGAGAACAGTTCGCAGACCTGGGTGGTGGTGCTGAGGGTCAGCGCTTTTTCGGCCAGTCGACGAGCGCCGCGCACGGTCAGGGCGCGGACGATCTTTTTGACCAATGGGACCTGTGGTGCGCTCATGGACAGATTGCGGACGCCAATGCCGACGAGGAACATGGTATAGAGTGGATCACCGGCCATTTCGCCACACATGGTCAGCTCGCGGCCGGTGCCGTGTAGCGTTTCGACGATGTGCTTCAGCAGCGACAGCATGCCGGGATTGTGGGCAGAATACCAACCAGCGACGTCCTTCTGGTTACGGTCGGCGGCGCAGAGATATTGCGTCAGGTCATTGGTGCCGATTGAGAAGAACTGCACCTCGCGAACGAATTTATCCAGGCTGAAAGCGACCGCTGGCACTTCGATCATCATCCCGACCGGCATGTCCTTGCGATAGGTCATTTTGCGCTGATCCAGGGCACGCATCGCCTGGCGTAGTAGGCGTTTGCCGTAGCGGATGTCCTCGACGTTGGTGACGAAGGGAAACATCACCCGGACATCGCCATGGGCGCTGGCACGCAGAATGGCGCGCAATTGCAGCAGCTGATATTCTTCCAGGTCCTTGGCCAGGCGGATCGAGCGTTTGCCGAGGGCGTGGTTTTCCTCGCGTGGCAGGTCCAGGTAGGCCAGTTCCTTTTCCGAGCCGATATCCATGGTCCGGAAGGTGATGGGCCGACCCTCCATCGCCATCACCATCTCTCGATACAAGACGTATTGCACGTCCTCGTCCGGGAAGGACGAGCGGGTCATCAGTTCGAATTCAGTACGATACAGGCCGACGCCATCGGCGTTATACATGCGCATCAAGGACAGCTCGCCCGCTTGCGAGACATTGGTCAGCAGATTGATCTTCTCGCCGTCCTGGGTCTGAGACGCAAGGTCCTTCTCTTTGTTGAGCAGTTTGCGATAGGCCTCGAATTCCTGCTGTTTTTCCAAGTAATCGGCAATGGTGTCGGCACGTGGGTTGACCAGCACCAAGCCGCTGGAGCCATCGGTGATCACTTGGTCGCCGTCGCGCAGGTATTCGTTGAGCCCGTCGACGCCCATGACGCAGGGCAGGTTCATTGCGCGCAGCATGACCGCGACATGGCCGCGATCGTTGCCGGTTTCTGAAACCACGCCCAGGGTATTACGCTCCTCCAACATGGCGATGTCGGAGGGGAGGAGTTCGCGGGCGAAAATGATATCGCCATCGGAGGTGGGGCGTACCGCTTCGATTTCGTCCAGCTTGGAGTCCAGGGCGGTGAGGTTGTTCAGCAGTCGGCGTCCGACATCGCGGATGTCTGCAGCCCGTTCGCGGATGTGATCGTCTTCGACCATGCGTAGGGCGCGATAATAACCTTCGACGATCTCCGAAACCACCACCTCGACTGGTTTCAGATTGCGTTCGACCTCGGCGATCATCTTGCCAATCAGGCTCTGGTCGTCGAATAGAGCGATGTGGGTGTCGAAAATGGTCGCTTCGACTTCACCGATCTCCTTGGCCACCTTGCCGCGAGCGACCAGCAGTTGCTCCTTGGAGATGCGGATGGCTTCCCGCAGTCGTTCGATCTCGTACGGTACATCGTCGGCATCGATATGACGATCGGAAAACATCACCGTTTGCCGGAATTTCATGTGCGCCCGGCCGATGGCGATGCCGGGCACCACGGCTATGCCGCGGAAGCTGCGCCGGCGACGGGAGGAGCGGCCGCTGTCGGCTTTGCGCTTGGTCTGCTTTTCCGACTCCCCGCGGCGGCGTGTGTCGGTCTGGTTGCGCTTACGATGGCCAACGGCCTGCATCTGCACCGTGCGCACGCGGCCTTCGTGTGTGCCTTTGCTTTTGGGTTGATAGTCTGCGTCGCCCGGCGTCATAGCTTATCCGATAGTCGGTACCGCTTGGGCGATCAGTTCGTCCACTGCTGCCAGGGCTGTTGGCAAGGCATCAGAATCCTTGCCGCCGGCCTGGGCGATCTGGGGCTTGCCGCCGCCACCACCACCTACCATACGCGCCAATTGGCCAACTAAAACACCTGCTTTCAGCCCGCGCTCGATCCAGTCATCACTCACCGAAGCAACCAGCAGGGCTTTGCCGCCCAGGCGCGATCCGAGTACGATGACGGCTGAGGGGCAGCGTTGCCGCAAGGCCTCCAGGGCCTGCCGGAGGGCCTTGGCGTCCACCGGCAATTCGGCGGTCAAAACCGGAACCTCACCCACTTGCCGCAGCTGCTCCGCCAGGGAGTCCACCGCGTCTACTGCGGCTCGGGCCTGTTGCTCGTCATAGCGCCGTTGCAGGATCTTGACCGCCTTTTGGGCTTCCGCTACCCGGGCGGCAACGCCGTTTGCTTGCAGTTCCGGCGGCTGCTCGTCGATGGCTCGAGCCGCCTGTTGTAGTTGCTGTACGACTCCGGTGACTCGGTCCACCAGTTCCATGCCGGTGGCTTTGAATTGCCGGGTGAGACCGGGCAGTTCGTTTGGGTTACCCTGGGCTAGGCCGAGCGGCCGCGCGCAGGCGTCGATGACATCCTGTTCCTGGCGTTGCCGTTGTTCGGCGGCTTCACCGGCCACCGCGACGATGCGGCGGATGCCGGCGGCGACCGCTTCATCGCGGACGATGCGGAAAGCGCCAATGTCCGCCGTATTGCCGACATGACAGCCGCCGCAGAGCTCGACGCTGCAGCTGGGCTGGCCCATGCTGACGACGCGCACCACATCGCCGTATTTCTCACCGAATTGCGCCTTGGCGCCGCGGTTACGGGCTTCGTCAATGGCGAGTTCCTCGACCTGGACGGCTTGCGCTGAAGCGATGTGTTTGCAGACCCAGTCCTGCACCGCCTGCAATTGCTTGGTGCTGGGGGCGGCCGGGTTGTTGTAGTCGAAACGCAACTGCTCGGCGCGGACCTCTGACCCCTGCTGTTCGATGTGGTCGCCGAGCAGTTCGTACAGGGCCGCGTGCAGCAGATGGGTGGCGCTGTGGTGGCGTGTGATGGCAGCGCGACGGCCCTGATCAATCTCGGCCAGCACCGGGCCGGGGACGGCGGTGCCGTCGACCACGTGGCCTTCATGGATGAACAAGCCATCGTCCTTGACGGTCTGTTCGATGCGGATCTGGAAGCCATCGCCGGTCAGAAAGCCGGTATCGCCCATCTGGCCGCCACTTTCGCCATAAAAGGGGGTCTGATCTAACGCAACCCGCACCGCGCTGCGGGCGGGCGCGGTTTGGACCTCGCGTCTGTCCAGTTCCAGCAGGGTGATGGTGGCGCGTTGTTTGCCCGACTGATAGCCGACGAAATCGGTCTCGCCCAAGCGTGGCTTGGCTTCCTGTAGGGCGGTGGAGGTGAAGACATCGACGGACTTCGAGTTGGAGATGGCGGTGAACGCCGCCCAGCGTTTCTGATACTGCTCTTCATCGATGCGCAGCCCCTCTGCTGCCACCAGTTCGTGGATCAGTTCCTTGGGGAAGCCGTGCGTGGTGAACAGCTCGAAGGCATCATCGCCGGAAAAAACCTGTTCGCCAGCCGTGTGGTGTCGTTCCAGGGCGCGTTGCAGTAGCTCCAGGCCCTTGCGCAGGGTCTTGCGGAAATTGCGCTCCTCGGCCTCCAGGGTCTGCATGCTCAAATCGCGGCGGCGAGCGATTTCCGGATAGCTGGCGCCCATGGCCTCAATCACCGCCGGGATGATTTCGTGCAGGCGCGCTGCTTCGACCCCCAGCTTGTCGATATCCAGGGTCGCGCGACGGATCAGGCGACGGACCACATAGCCACGGCCGGTATTTCCGGGCAGGGCGCCATCGCTGATGCAGAAAGTGACGGCCCGGACATGGTCGGCAATCCGCCGGATGAGCGCATTGCGTTCCTCTTCACGGCTCGCGGCTGCAGCGTTCATGACGTAGGGCTGTTCGGTGACTCGGCCGACCTCTTGCACGATGGTCTGCAGCAGATCGATGTCGAAATTGTTGGTCTTTCCTTGCACCACGCAGGCTAGGCGTTCCAGGCCCATGCCGGTGTCGATATTCTGGCGGCCCAGCTCTTCCAGTGTGTATCGGCCATCGACCTTCGGTTCGGTGACATTGAACTGCGGAAACACGCAATTCCAAACCTCGACGAAGCGACCCGAATCCTTGGTCAGGTTGTCTTCGGGATCGTCGTTGGTCTGGAAATCCCAGAAGATCTCCGAGCAGCAGCCACCAGGGCCGAGGGGGCCTTCGGCGGGGGCATCAGCCGGCCAGAAGTTGTCGCTGTCACCCATGCGGAAGATGCGCGAGCGTGGCAGGCCGATATCCTTTTCCCAGATGTCCCAGGCTTCGTTGTCGATGGTATGAACCGAGACCGACAGCCGTTCCGGATCCAAACCGATCACCTCGGTCAGGAATTCCCAGGCCCAGTGGATGGTCTCGTGCTTGAAGTAATCGTTGAAAGAAAAGTTTCCCAGCATTTCGAAAAAGGTGTGGTGCCGGGGGGTGCGACCGACCTGCATGATATCGTTGGTGCGGATGCACTTCTGGCAGGTCACCGCCCGGGAAAAGGGGAGGTAGCCGCGGCCGAGGAACATGTCCTTGAATTGCGCCATGCCGGCAACGGTAAACAGGATGGTTGGATCATTGGCCGGTACCAGCGAAGCGCTCGGATGGTGCACGCACTGCTTAGCGGTGAAAAAGTCGATAAAGGCTTGGCGCAACTCATTGGTAGTAAACGGCTTCGACATCCAGGACTCCTCTTCGGCGCGACCCGGGTTCCAGGCCGGGACACCACCATCCGTGCGGCCGAACCGCACAGGCTGCGCAGACTAGGGCTGCGGTCAAAGCCTCGCAAGCGATTAGCCTCTTGACCGATGTCCCCCATTTTCTAAAAACCTCCCCCTCGCCAAAGCCGGCTATCAAGTCCCGGCGGCTTGCTCATTGTGACAACGAAAGCCATCACGGACCGTAGCTCAGCCTGGATTAGAGCGCTACCTTGGGGTGGTAGAGGTCGCTGGTTCGAATCCAGTCGGTCCGACCAAATGAGACAGAAGGCCCTTCGATCAATGCATCGAAGGGCTTTCTGCTTTCTGGGTCAAGAGTTACGTCGTCCAAGGTGAAGTTCAAAAACACCAGATCGAGAATTCGACGTTTTTCAGGAGCATCTGCTGCAAGCCATTTGTCCACAAGGGCTTGGCTGAGTTTAAACGCTTTTATCGCTGTATCGCAGCTCTCCTCAAGATGAGCCTCCAGGGAGGCTATCCTGCTTCGTATCTGGTCATGCCTGGAACGGAGCCCTGCCACCTGCTCTTGGTAGACCTCTGGAATAAGGTCGTCGTATTCCCCGCTCAGCTTGGCTTCGAGCAGCTTGCCCTGTTGCTTCTGGATACGCGTCGTCTGATTGCGGAGCTGGGCCAGCTCTTTGGTCATGACTTCCCGTTCGCTGAGTGCCGACTTCTGAATGAGATCCCGAAACCACTGCCTCGTTTCACCATGTCGGAGAATGACCTGCGCGCCTTGCTCTTGAATGCTGACTCGGCAACACTCCAGCAATAGTTTTCAGGGACTGCACCACCAAGTTTGGTGGCGTAAGCATGAATCTTCTCAACCTGGACCTTGAGGCTGTAGCCCTCCCTCTCCTGTTCAGTGGAAGATACACGAGCAAACCCAAGGTATTGTTTGCAGGAAGTGTGCTTGGCCTTTGCCATCACGGTTCACCGGAAAGCAATATGCGGCGGGAGTTCTGTATTATTTCCAGAGCGTCCTTCGTGCGCAGTCGAAGGACATATTCACGCTGCCAGACGCTCAGCGCACGATGAAGCTCATCTGGACTCAGGCGCTGTTCACCACGCGGACAAGACCAATCGAAGGATTCGACGAAACGTGCATAGGCGTCCCTCAGATAATCGTCGGGCTTGCCTTGAATCTCACCAGTCGATTCCATCCAGAGCCGCTGAATGACAAACGGGAAGCGATTGTCATCAACATGCTCAACCAAGACAGATTTGGCCCATGCCTCGAACTCAGGGTAGAAAATATCGATCTCTGCAAAGATCGAGCGCAGCTGATCTGCGAGCCGCTTCTTCAATTTCGGATCAACGGGCTTTCCCCGGCCTTCGACGCTGTTCATAGCCTGAGCATAGTCCACAAACCTCCCTCAGCCAACAGGTCCCTGTCACACTTCGGTCGAAGGGCTATGGATGGCTGAATGCCTGCAAGGTCTATGGACTCGATCCATTGCTCGAACTCGCCGCGCAATTGCTCGACCATGTCCTCGGCCTCATCCACCATAGCATCTGCAACCCCCGCCGCCTCACCCCAACTCTCGGCATCGTCATTGAGGCAATGGCAATCGTACCAGATACCATCATCAAAGTGGCCAAGTTTATTCTCGAAGTCCCACCACATCCAGTCGTCATCCAAGTCGAAGTAGAAATACTCTTCGAGAAGAGATAGCCGATCCCTGGCATGGTCTCGAAACCGCAGATAGCTTGTTGGCAGGCCGTGGGCGAGATCGAAGCCATTGCCGATGATATAGAGCACGCTCACCTCATGTCCCCTATGCCGCCCAGTCAGCACAGAGCAGTTCTGCCTGCCTGAGCACGGTCTTCACCGCTTCGGTTTGCAGGTCGGGCGGATAGCCGTGCTTGCGTAGGATGCGCTTGACCATGCGGCGTAGGTGAGCGCGGACACTTTCCTTCACGGTCCAGTCGATGGTGACGTTGCCTCGCACCATCTCGACCAATTCCACCGCCATGACTTTGAGTTCGGGGATGCCGATCAGATCACGGGCGCTGTCGTTGACGGCGAGGGCGTCGTAGAAGGCCACTTCCTCGTCGTTGAGCCCGAGTTCTTCCCCGCGCAGCTTCGCTTCACGCATCTTTTTGGCCAGGTCAATCAGTTCGTCGATGACCTCGGCTGCCTCGATGGAGCGGTTCACGTATTTCTTCAGGGCCTTGTCGAGCATGTCGCCGAACGACTGCGCCTGGACGAGGTTGGTCCGTTGCCGGGCCTGCACTTCGTCGGCCAGCAGGCGCTTGAGCATTTCCAGGGCGAGGTTGCGCTGCGGCAGGGCGCGCACCTCCTCCAGAAAATCTTCCGACAGGATGCTGATGTCGGGGTTCTTGATCCCGGCCGCCGAATAGATGTCCACCACGCCTTCCGAGGTGACGGCCTGATTGACGAGTTGGCGCACCGCGTGGTCGTAGTCGTCGTGGGTCTTGCCGTCAGGATTCGGACCTGACGACAGCTTGAGGATGCCCGCACGTACCTCCTGGAAGAACGCCACGTCTTCACGGATCGCCAGGGCCTCCGGGTGGGGCACCGACAGGGCGAAGGCGTGGTTGAGGGCGAGTGAGGCGTCGAGGTACCGTTGTTTGCCCTTCTCCAGGGCGAGCAGGTGATCCACGGCCGGAGCGAGGAAGGGCAGGCGCTGCTTCGCCGGCGTGGCGCGCATCGCCTCCAGGTCGAAACCGTGCAGCATACCGCACACGATCTCGTACTTCTCGCGCATGACCAAAACGGCGTCTTCCTGGTCGATGGTCGGCGTGCCCGAGCCGCCGGATTCGGTGTAGGTGCGGAGGGCCTTCTTGAGTTCCCCAGCCACGCCCAGGTAATCCACCACCAGCCCGCCCGGCTTGTCTTTGAAGACGCGGTTCACGCGGGCGATGGCCTGCATCAGGCCGTGTCCCTTCATCGGCTTGTCGAGGTACAGTGTGTGCAGGCTGGGGCAGTCGAAGCCAGTGAGCCACATGTCGCGGACGATGACCAGCTTGAACGCGTCTTTGGGGTCTTTGAAGCGTTCGGCCATGGCCTTGCGGCCGGGCTTGGGGCGGATGTGCGGCTGGAAGGCTGGCGGGTCGGACTTGGAACCCGTCATCACCACCTTCACCGCGCCTGTGGCGTCGTCATCAGAATGCCAGTCCGGGCGCAAGGCCACGATGCGCTCGTACAGGTCCACGCAGATGCGGCGGCTCATGCACACCACCATCGCCTTGCCGTCCATTACCTCCAGGCGGGCGTCAAAGTGCTCGACGAGATCCCCGGCGATTTCGTCGAGTCGCGCATCGGCGCCGACGAGGGCTTCCAGGCGTGCCCATTTGCCCTTGAGCTTGGCCTTCTGCTCCTCCTCCTCGCCCTCGGTGACCTCCTCGAAGGCGTCGTCGAGATCGAGGCCACCGCCCAGGGTAATCTTGGCAAGACGCGATTCGTAGTAGATGCGTACCGTAGCGCCGTCTTCGACCGCGCGCTGGATGTCGTAGACATCGATATAGTTGCCGAAGACCGCCTGGGTGTTCTTGTCGGTGGTCTCGATGGGGGTGCCGGTGAAGCCTATGAAGGCTGCGTGTGGCAGGGCATCGCGCATGTGCTTGGCGAAGCCGTCGATGAAGTCGTATTGACTGCGGTGAGCCTCGTCGGCGATCACCACGATGTTGCGCCGATCCGAGAGCAGGGGATGGTCGGCTGATGGATCAGCAGGCATGAACTTCTGGATGGTGGTGAAGACCACGCCACCCGAGGCGCGGGTCAGCTGCTCGCGCAGGTCGGCGCGGTCGGCCGCCTGCACCGGGGCTTGCCGCAGGAGGTCTTTGCAGGCGGCGAAGGTGCCGAACAACTGGTCGTCAAGATCGTTGCGGTCAGTCAACACGACCAGGGTCGGGTTGGCCATGTCGGGGTGCTGGATCACCGCCCCAGCGAAGAAGGCCATGGTCAGCGATTTGCCCGAGCCCTGGGTATGCCAGACCACGCCCACACGCTGGTCGCCTTCGGGCCGGGTGGCGCGCACACATTGTTCGACGGCCTTCAACACGGCGTGGTACTGGTGATAGGCGGCGACCTTCTTGCTGACCGCCTCGCCGTCGTCTTCGAAGACGATGAAGGCGCGCAGCAAACGCAACAGATGCGTGGGGGCGAGGGCGCCCCTGGTCAGGGTCTCCAGGGCCATGGCGGCGGTGGAAACCACCGTCGTGCCGTCGATGGTGCGCCAGGGCTGGAAGCGCGAGAACGGCGCGGTGATCGTGCCCAGCCCCGCCTGCCAGCCATCCGAGATGACCTCGGTCGCATTGTGCAGGAACAAGCTGCGCACCTGGGCATGGTAGGTTTGCAGGTCGTTCCACGCTTTCTTGACATCAGCCTTTTCGTCGGCCGGGCTTTTGAGTTCGACGACCACCAGCGGCAGCCCGTTGATGAACAGCACCACATCGGCGCGGCGGTGGTTCCCCGCCTCGATCACCGTGAACTGGTTGACCGCCAGCAGATCGTTGGCGAGCGGGTCCTGGTAGTCGATCACCGCCAGCGAGCAGTGATGTTGGCCGCCCTCGGGCAGGTCCATCGACACCGGCACGCCCTCCACCAGCAAACGGTGGGCCTCGCGGTTGGCGTGGATCGGGTCGGGGCTGGCCGGGGTGGTCAGTGCGCGCAGGGCTTCCTGGATCGCGGCCGGGGTGGCGCCGGGGTTCAGTCGCTCAAGGGCAGCCTGGAGACGGCCGCTCAGCACGCACTGGTCGTACGCCTCGCGCTCGCTGGACACCGCCTGGTAGGCGACGGCGGCCTCGGCAGCACGGCGTAGCGGCGGCTCGGCGACCTCGCCTGCCGCGCGCGGGGCGAGGTCGGGGCCGAAGGCGAGACTATAGCCCACCTCCTGCAGCCAGCCGAGAAAGGCGTGTTCCAGGTCGTCTTCGGTGAGGCCGGTCATGGGGCTTTCTCGTCGGGATCGTCGCCGATGGCGAGCATCTCCTCGCGCGTGGCGGGGACACCACCGTTGGCGATCGCCCACTCGCGCCACTGTTTGCCAAAATCGCTGGTGTTCGTCTGGCCGCTGCACTCGGCCCCGTCTTGGCTGGCGGTGTCATCTGACGCCATCATCGCCCTCCTTTTGCGGCCCGGCTTGTGCCTCATGGACGATTGACAAACGCCATTGTGCATCATTCATAGCCATTCCGTGATGCACAAAGTCAGTTGTGCGTCGTTCATGTCCCTCAAAACACATCCCGCCCCTCCGCGATGTTGAGCAACTCCCGGAAGGCCAATACGGCAGGCCGGCGTCCACTCGCGGGGGTCAGCTCGCGGAAGAAACCATCGTCGCGCAGGACCCGAAGGATGCGTTGGGCCGTGGGCGTTGGGATGCCGTCCTGGTGGGTGAAGTCAGACGCCTTGAAGACAGGCCGGTTGAAGAGGAAGTCCAGGCCCAGGATGCCGTACTGGCTGTGCGTCAGTTGCACGATTGCCGCCTTCTTCGCCTCATAGAGGTCCATGATCGCACGGGCCTTGGCGGTGTTGTCTTCTGCCTGGTGGATCATCGCCTCCAGGAAGTAGTGGCACCAGCCGGTCCAATCGCCATCGCGCGAGATCGCCAGCAGGTGGTCGTAATAGGCATCGCGGTGGGCCTCGATGTAGGCCGAGATGTAGAACGCCGGGCGCTGGAGCAGGCCCCGTGCGACCAAAAACAAGGGCGCCAGCATACGCCCCAGGCGACCGTTGCCGTCGTAGAAGGGGTGCAGGGCCTCGAACTCGGCATGGACGATGGCCAACTGCACCAGGGGGTCGGCAACCGTGTCGTCGTGCAGATAGCGTTCCCACGCCGCCATCCCTTCGGGCAGCTGCTGAGGAGCGATGGGCACGAAGCGGGCGGTCTCCTGCGTGCAGCCGTGTGGGCCAATCCAGTTCTGGGTGCTGCGATACTGCCCCGGCGCCTTGTGAGTACCGCGTACGCCCTCCATCAGCACCGAGTGAGCGGCCTTGATGACCCGGCCGCAGAGCGGCAGACTGTCCAGTTGGTCGATGGCCAGCCACAGGGCCCTGCGGTAGTTGAGCACCTCCTGGATGTCATGGCGGCGATGCTCGTCCACATCGTCAGACAGGGCCCCGGCGTCCAACTCCAGCACCTCGCCCAGAGTGGCCTGAGTGCCCTCGATGCGTGAAGACAGCACCGCCTCCTGAAAGGTCAGCGGCGAGAGCAGCACCATGGGATTGGGGACGGCAGACAAGACGCCGTCGAAGCGGGCGAGTGCCGTCGCCGCCGGGTTGAGCAGCGGGACGAGTTGGTTCCAGTCGAGGGTGTCCGGCGGGAAGTTGCCGCTGTGGTAGGTGACGGGGCTCATGTCGGCGCCCCTGCTTGAACGGCGTAAGCATTGCCATGGCTGGCGGTGTGGCGATGCTGCCATAAGCTCGTCTGCCAGGTGTAGAAGGAGTACACGGGGCCGTCCGTCAGGGGCGGCCCTAGCTTTTGGTGACTGCTCATACTGCCGCCTCCACGAGGGCTTCGGCCTCGGGAACGCGGAGTTCGCCGGAGAGGAGTTTGGGGAGGAGGGTGTCGCGGGTGGTGGCGAGGTCGGTGGAGGCTAGAGCGTTTGACACCAAAGCTGCGTCAAGTTTACCGGCGATCTCAATGAATGATCTGAACAAGCTGGGGCAAGGGTAGACCACCGGAATCGCAGCGAGGTCATTCTTGTTGATAGAACCGAAGACAGTGCCTGAGCCATCATGGTGCTGCCAAATGTCTGTCTTTGAGCGAAGGATATTGAGCACCCATGACTGGCTGCCAGAAGGATCTCTGATCGCAGCAAGTCCACGCCCGATGCAGCAATTATACGGGGCTATGTTCACATCACCAACTGGAGCCCGCACGGTCAGGAGGATGTCTCCTTCTTTGGCGAATCGAGTTGGCTGGGTGCAATACACCCGCTTTGAGGGGAACCGATCGCCAAAATCTCTTCGGCCTTGGAAGAAGGGTAGTCCCTCGGCATCCTCATTGTAAGAACTTCCAGGTGGACTCTGCCCCATTGTGATATGGAAGGCGTCGCCGAAAGTCGTTGCGCGCCACCCCTTCGGAATCAACCCGAGTGCCGAGTCTTGGAACTCGCTGGGGAACAGGGCGGCGGTGGCGTCGTCCATGCCGGCGGGGCGCTGGCCGGCGGCCTTGGCGTGGACGGGGTCGAAGTCCACGAACCAGGATTGGAAGATCGCCCGCGCCATTGCTTCCAAGGTCTCGTTGGTACGGCGGTTGTTCTCCCTCTTTTCGTCCAGGGCGCCGCGGATGGGGGCGGGGGGCTGTTGTTTTTTTGGGGGCGGGGGGGGGGGCGG
>CAYONM010000030.1:0-24524 GCA_964405325.1 uncultured candidatus Brocadiaceae bacterium
AACGCAGGCTTCGGCTCCACGGCTCGACCATCCGCCCCGCGCTCACGCGGCCAGACGGCTACCCGTCCTGGCGAAAGCGGCCACGGCTCCATCGAGTCGCAGAGAAAAAGGTGCGCCCACACCGGCGCGCAGCGCATCGAGTAAGTGTCTGAAGTGCTTCATAACCAAAGGATAAACGATAATACGAGCAAACAACCGAGCCGATGTCAGCAATTCCGGACATGATGAGCAAATGCAGGCATATCCTTTCGTCATGCCTCGGACCAGATGGAGCCGGTCGGTCGCGATGAACGATCAGGCCTCTTGCCGATCCTGCTCGACAGCCGGCGGCTGATAACGCAGCTCGAGATCCCAGGGCAAATGGATCCAGGTATTCTGGCTGACCTCGGTCACCCAATAATCCACCTGCGATGCTCCGGCGGGCTTGACGTAGACCGTCGCCAGATTGGCCTGCGGCAGCAGTTGCCGCACCGCCTTGGCCGTAATGCCGGTGTCAGCCAGATCGTCCACCACCAGAGTATTCTCGCCCTGATCCGGCAGCGCCTTGAGAATGGTCAAAGCCCCCTGGTCCTGGTGATCGTAACTTTTCAGACACAGGGTATCGATGAGTCGGATACCCAGCTCCCGCGCAACAATGGTCGCTGGGACCAGACCGCCACGAGCCACCGCGACCACCCGTTTCCAGCTGCCCACCTCCAACAAATGCCAGGCCAAGGCTCGGGCATCGCGATGCATGGTGTCCCAGGAGACGATAAAATCACGACTCATTCCGTATCCTCATGGATGTGCTCGAATTCCTCATCGAGGCGATCGTAGGCGATATCGGCATGCACGATCGCCTCGCATTCCTCTTCGGAAATCACGCCATAGAAGTTCTCCTGCCGTTCGGTCAGCGCGCCCTGGCTCAGCTCACGCAGGCGCTGGCCCCACTCGACCGGCAGATACCGTTGCAGGATGTCGGCGAAATGCAGCAGTGACGAGGTCGCCTGCTGCATCCCGACCCGTTCCACCAGAAAGGTGCCGCTGAGCTCCTCCAGCATGACGCGATACAACCAACTCCCGAAATCCGGGGCATAGAGCACCGCGACCTCGTCCTCTTCCGGACAGAACACCACCGGTGCCGGCAAGCGCGGATCGATGTCGGGATACCAGCACCACAGGTGACCACTCAGGGTCTGGGCGAAGGGCACCAGACCAGTCACCTGACGAGGATCCGGCTGCCAGCGCTCCACATGCGAGCTCTGCCACCATTCCAGATCGGTGAATTGGAGATGATCCGCATGATGCGGATCACTACAGCCATCCCGGACCAACTGCCGATACGTCTCGGGCGCGACGAAATCCAAGCGCAAGGCCAAAGCAGCAATCACATCGCCCATGGCGGGCAGGATTGGTGATCTCAATGATCCCGCAAGCGATTCAGCGATCGCCGAGTTTACCCCAGAAACAGCGATGGTGCCGGCGGCTGTGCATGATGACCTCGTCATCGGAGAGGCCGTCCATCCAGACTTCGCGTTCGCCCGGCGACAGGCGCTTGAAATCGCACAGAGCACAGTCGGGATCCTGGTCATCCTGATGCGGACACTGGCAGAGCACCTGTTTCAGCACTTCGCGCAATTCGACGACGTCGGTGGGTTGATCCAGGCTCATGCCAGTCTCCTGTGGACCCGTGGTTCTACGTATAGGTTGATGGTATCAGCCGGCATTACAACGACGACGGCCATAGCTTCGACGCATCACTCAACGGCGGCTCGGACCGCATCCAAGGCAGCAGGGAAGGGCTGCAGAGCGCGGTCGCAAATGCCCAGACTCCAAGCGATGGCCATGCCATAATTCGTAATCGGCACCCCGGCTGCCTGGCAACGGGCGATGCGCGACAGCATGGAACGTCGGTTGTGCGTACAGCCGCCGCAGTGAATGCACAAGTCATAACTGGCCAGGTCATCGGGAAAATCATGTCCCTGAACGTGGGTCAGCTCCAATTTACCGCCAACGTACTGGGTCAGCCAACGGGGGATCTTGACTCGCCCGATGTCATCGCCGATGGGATGATGCGAGCAGCTTTCAGCCATCAACACCCGCGAACCCGGCCGCAGCCGATCGATGGCAGTCGCACCAACGGCCAGCGAGGACAGATCACCCTTGAAGCGGGCAAACAAGATACTGAAGGAGGTCAGCGGGATTGCCGGTGGCACATCACCAGCCACCTTCAGAAACACCTGCGAGTCGCACACCACCAAAGCCGGCGGTTCACGGAAACGCTCCAGGCAATCGCGCAACTCGCGCTCCTTGACCACCACCGCCCAGCAATCGCTATCCAACAGATCGCGAATGGTCTGCACCTGCGGCAAGATCAACCGACCCTTGGGGGCTTCCAGGTCGATCGGAACCACCAGCAACACTGGTGAACCGCTTGGCACCAGATCGCCGACAATGGATGGCTGATTGATCAGATCATCCGGACAAGCCTCGATCAGCGCCTCACGAAGCGCCAGCATACCTTCGCCCTGGCTGGCAATGGTGCTGACAACGCTCAGTCCATCGTCTTCCAGGCACTGCCGCTGTGCTACCGCCACGGCCTGCTGATCCTGTTTGTTGAACACCGCGATCACCGGCACCGAGCGCACACGGAAGGCCTCCAACAGCTGCTGCTCGAAGGCAGTCCAATGGGCATCACCGATCACCAGCACCGCAATGTCGCAACGCTCGATCACCTGTCGGGATCGAGTCACCCGCTGCTCGCCCAAGGCCCCCGCGTCATCGATGCCGGCGGTGTCGATGAACTGCACCGGTCCAATGGGCAATAATTCCATGGGTTTTTCCACCGGATCGGTGGTGGTACCGGCGGTGTCGGAGACAATCGAGACCTGCTGACGGGTCAGGGCATTGAGAATCGAGGACTTGCCGGCATTCCGCCGGCCAAAGAGGCCGATATGCACACGCATACCGCGAGGGGCAAGCTTCATGGTCGGCAGACTATGGCTTGAGCAGGTGGCTCAAAGCGCCGCCGGTGAGCGCCTGCCACAGCCAGTCGGTCAGGATGCGCGCAGTACCTGGAGCTGCTGCTTGATCGCCATGACCTCCTTGAACAAGGCGTTCAGGCGCTCGCGATCGCCGTCGGCCTGGGCGGCACGCAATTCATGCTCGATGCGCCGACGACGGGCCTCCAAGGCCTGCTGGCGCAATTTGACGACGCTATCGCGCAAGTGCGCACCGGCGGTCTGGTCGTCGCTGACGCCGGACAAGGGCGTCTGCCAGCGGGACAGATGCGCCTGCAGCGCCGGCTCAGCCTGGATGCGTTCGTGCAATTGCAGACCGTTGGCACTCAGCTCGGGCTGTGCGATCCAAGCATCGACAATGCCACGCCAGGGCTCCGGAAACAGCCCCGATTCGACGCCCAACTGATCGAAGGCCTCGCCGCGCAGGTATGGAAAGCGGGTCAGAAGATGTAGTATCTGATCCTGTTCCGGCTCCAAAGCCGGCAGCGTTGTTTCCGCCACCGGTTCCGGTTGCTGGCTAGGCAGCGGCTCGGCTCCCTGCAAGCGCCGCAGCAGGCGCGCCTGGTCCATGTTTGTCCACAACGACAGCTGCTCCAGACTGAGCCGAATCAGCTCCTGGTCCTGCAGCCGTCCCAATGGCTCCAGGATGGCATCGATACCTGCCAACAAAGCCCGCGAATCCAACTCATGGGGACGCGGTAGCGTCTGCCGCAGGAGATGATCGATGTCGGCCCGCGCCGATACCAGCACCTGCCCCAGTAGTTTCTCCCCTTCCGCGTCTGCCAATAGCTCCGCCGGATCGCGCCCGGTGGGCAGCACCGCTACACGGATCGGCACGCCAGCAGATAAACACGTGCGCACGGCTTTGAGACTGTTGTTCTGGCCGGCCTCGTCGCCATCAAACAGCAATAACACGCAGCCATCTCCGGCCACCATCTGGCCCAACTGCTTGCCGTGCTCAGGGGTCAGGGCCGTGCCCAAGACCGCGCAGCATTCGTCCATGCCGGCCTGGGCCGCGGCCATCACATCGGTCGGACCCTCCATCACGATCACCCGCCCAGCACCACGCGCCGCCTTGCGAGCGCGGTGCAGATTGAAGACCACCGAGCTCTTGTGATAGAGTGGGGTATCGCGGGAATTGATATATTTTCCCACCCCGCGACCAGCCTCCTTGGCGCAACGCTCCGCTTCTGGCAGCAGGCGACCACTGTATGCGATAGGGTGGCCGAAACGATCGCAGATAGGGAACAGCAGGCGCTCGAAAAATCGATCCGAAGGGCTCCGACCCTCGTACTGGACCACCAGATCCAGGCGCATCAGATCGTCCAGGTCGAAACGCTGTTGCCGTGCCGCCGCCAGTAAACGACCCCGCCCCGGTGCCCAACCGAGGCGAAACGCCTCGCAGATCGACCGCTCCAGACCGCGCTGCTCCAGATAGGCACGCGCCTCGACGGCAGACTCGTCTCGCCACAGGCACTGCTCATAAAATTGCGTGGCCCATTCCATGATGCGGCGCAATCGCTCACCCTCGCCCTGCCGCCGGCCGTCGCCCTGCTGGTACTCGATTTGAATACCGGCCCGACGAGCGAGAAATTCCACCGCTTCAACGAAGTCGAGGTTCTCCATCTGCCGAACCAGACTGATCACGTCACCATGCGCACCACAGCCGAAGCAGTGATATTGCTGATCGTTGGTGTAGAGATGCATGGACGGTGTCCGCTCCTGATGGATCGGACAACAGGCTTTGTAGTCCTGGCCAGCACGCCGCACCGTGCTGTAGGTGGCGACCAGATCAGCCAGATCGGTCGCTTCCTTGATCCGCCGCAACTGCTCCTCACCGATGATGGGCATGCACGCAAGCCTCCTGCAGGACCGCCAGCAACTCCGGCGGTAGTCGCGTCGGTCGACCACCGTCGGTGCTGCAGGCCGCTACCACCACACGGGCTTCAGCGTGCAGACGCTGTCCTGGCCCCAACACCCGGTATTGAAAAGCCAGACGACTCGGGCCCAACACCGCCAACTCGGTCTGCACGGTCACGGCATCATCGAATTGCAGACCGCGCTTGTACTGGATGTTCAGATCGATGACCGGCATCATGATACCACAGCGTTCCAGCTCCCGATAGCTGACGCCGATCGCCTTCATGGCCGCGATTCGCGCTTCCTCCAGCCAGGGAATATAGGCCGCATGATGGGCGACCCCCATCTGATCGGTTTCGGCATAACGGACGCCTAGGCGATGCTCGTGCATGGCGCCGTTCTTGCCGCCGGTCGCGTCGGAGACAAGGGCCGATACCGGGAGTTGCCTGCAGCAATCGACCAGCACGCTGGACAAGCATAAAAAACCCGATGCCAACGGCACCGGGTTTTTACGAAAAACGCTGATCAGGAGAAGACTTAGGGTGTGGAAAGAAATAAAGGTAGCAGATCGCGCAGAGATTTTGTCGATCCTTCAAGGCGCGAAGAGCGAGCATATCGAGTATATGTAAGCGATAAGCAACGCAGAAGGGCGGCAAAAGATCAAGTGAGACGCTACCTTTATTTATTGACGGACCCTTACAGGCCCTTGCTGATCATGTAGTTCATCAGGTCGACCACGCGGTTGCTGTAACCCATCTCGTTGTCGTACCAGCTGACCAGCTTGAAGAAGTTGCTGTTCAGCTCGACCGAGCTACCGGCGTCGAAGATGCTGCTGATGTTGCAGCCGATAAAGTCGGAGCTGACCACCTCGTCTTCGGTGTAAGCCAGTATGCCCTTCATCGAACCTTCGGCAGCCTTCTTCATGGCGCCCTTGATCTCGTCCAGGCTGGTGGCCTTCTCGGTCTTGAAGGTCAGGTCGACCACAGACACGGTCGCCGTGGGCACGCGGAAGGCCATGCCGCTCAGCTTGCCCTTGACCTCAGGCAGCACCAAGGCCACGGCCTTGGCAGCGCCGGTGGTGCTGGGAATGATGTTCTGGGCGGCGGTACGGCCACCCTTCCAGTCCTTGCGGCTGGGGGCATCGACCGTCTTTTGGGTGCTGGTGTAGCTGTGCACGGTGGTCATCAGACCCTCGGTCAGACCGAAACCGGCATCCAGTACGGCCTTGACCAACGGCGCCAAGCAGTTGGTGGTGCAGCTGGCGTTGCTGACAACCTTGTGGCTGGCGGGATCGTAGGTCTCTTCATTGACGCCCATGACGATGGTCTTGACGTCACCCTTGCCGGGAGCGCTGAGGATCACGCGCTTGGCGCCAGCAGTGATATGCTTGGCAGCCAGCTCGTCCTGCACGAAGAAGCCAGTGGATTCGATCACCAGGTCGATGCCCAGATCACCCCAAGGAGCATCGGCGGGATCCTTGACGGAGGTGACTTTGATATCCTTGCCATTCACGACCAGGACATCGTCACCCTTGTGGCTGACCTCACCCTGGAAACGACCCTGCATGGAGTCGTACTTCAGCAGGTAGGCCAGGTTGTCGGCGGGAACCAGGTCGTTGACCGCAACGACTTCGATGTCCTTGCCGAACAGGCCTTGCTCGACGATGGCGCGGAAAACGAGACGGCCGATACGACCGAAACCATTGATGGCGATCTTGGTAGCCATGAATCACCTCTTAGGGGGGGTTGGGGAGTGTAAAAAAAACCAATGCGTCAGCGATTGCCGGCGCACTGCATGAGCGGGACTCAGTTGAGCTTGATGTTCCGAACCTTGGGCAGGTTGGTGACCGGCTTGCCGTCTTCGTACTTGTTCTCAGCACGCAGGCGCTCGAGACGCTCGGCACGACTGAGTACATTGCGATGCTTGGTCAGGCCACCGCTTCCGGAAAAACTGCTATGCATACTCATGGCATGCTCCTCAAGTTCTGTGCTGCCAGACCCTTATAATATATCTGCCAGGCGGGGGACAGCACCCACCTGAGCTGAAGGACGCGTAGGCTATGGTGAAAGGCCAAAAGGCAAGATGTTTGACGCCTCCCTCAGAGCCCCCGCCGGGCCGGCGGCGAAGAGCCAGGAACTCCGGCTTCCGGGCACCGACCGGACGCCTTCGGCGCCGCTTAGGGTGCGGAAAGAAATAAACGTTACAGATCGCGCAGAGATTTTGTCGATCCTTCAAGGCGCGAAGAGTGAGCATATCGAGTATATGTAAGCGATAAGCAACGCAGAAGGGCGGCAAAAGATCAAGTGAGACGCTACCTTTATTTATTGACGGGCCCTTAGCTTTGACGATAGCCCGCAAGACCGCTTACCGACAACCTGGTCGAAGGCTCCCGCTCAGTCCAAGATCAGCGACAGGTCGACCATCGCCAGATCTGGAGGTATCCTTCCAACATGTCCTCCGCCAATCACGCCCACAATCAACAATCTGGGCATCTTCTCCGCATCAACCTCATTATCACGCTGTCGTGCTACGGCACAGCAGGAATCATGGCCCTGCTGGCCTATATGGTCCCCCCTTGGGGTATCGGCGTTGGGGCCACCATTCTGGCACTGGTCGTCAGTCTGATCATTGGCCTGGCCGTGCGTCACTTCCATCGGCAGCAACACCAGTCGGAATACGAGCTTCGCCTCCGCACCGAACAAGTGCTGACCGCCCTCTCACGACAATCGGCGCTGCTGGCGGCGATTCCAGCGGAGGTCTACTTCCTGGATCGCGAACTCCGCTACATCACCGTGAACCAGAGCCTGGCCGAGGCCATGGGTCTGTCCGCCGATCAGATGGTGGGACGTACCGATGCAGACATCAGACCCGATACCCAAGCCGAGCAGATCATGCAGGCGAATCGAACCGTGGTTTCCAGCGGCAAAGCCCTGCTCCAACAGGAAGAACAACTGACAGATCCGAGCGGCCAACCACGCTGGCTGCTGACCAACCGTGTCCCCCTGCTGGGCGCCAGCGGCGCGATCGATGGCCTGGTGGCGATCAGCATCGACATCACCAACCTCAAGCAGCTGGAAGCCGAGTTGCGCAGCAACCGTGAGGAACTGCAGCTGATCCTCGATGGTGCCAACCTGGGCACCTGGGATCTGTCGATGCCAAACGACCTCATGCGCGTCGACCATCGCTACGCAAGCATGCTCGGACTGGAGCCGACGGCCATCACCAGGCGCGACGATTGGCTGGAGCTGGTCCATCCCGTCGACCGCTCGCTGCTGGATACCGCCATGGAGGCCCATCTCGCCAATCAGTTGCCGGCATTGGATCTGGAATACCGCCTTCGCCACCGACAGGGCCACTGGGTCTGGATGCTTTTACGCGGCAAACTGCTGCAACGAGACGCGCATGGCAGAGCCCTGCGCATGGCCGGCACCCACCTGGACATCAACCAACGCAAAGCCACCGAACGTCTCTTGCACGATGAACGGGATCTCTTCCTGGGTGGACCACTGGTCGTCCTCCGCTGGCGGGCCGATGGCGATCAATCCCTGCGGCACAGCTCGGGCAATGCCAAGGATGTCCTGGGATTCGATGCCATCGATCTCATCGCCGGCCGCCCGACCTTCAACGAGCGCATCCATCCCGACGAGAAGGCCCGGGTCGTCCAGATGCGCCACAGCCTGATGATCAGCGGTGGCTCCGAACCACACGAGCCCTATCGCTTCCGTCGTCAAGACGGCGAATGGCTCTGGCTGCTGGAACACGACTGGACTGTGCGCAACGATCAGGGCCGCATCACCGATGTCCTCGCCTATGTCGTCGATATCTCCACCCGAGTCCGTGCCGAGCAACGCTGGCGCCGAAACCTGGCCGAACTGGAACGCTTCAACCGATTGATGCTCGGACGCGAAGAACGGATCCTCGCACTCAAAGCGGAAGTCAACGATGCCCTGGTCCAGGGCGGACAAGCCTCACGTTACGAGATCACCACTGCCGGTACGGAAGCCCAGGATGTCATCGACACCTGAATCGAACAGCG
Organism: uncultured candidatus Brocadiaceae bacterium; assembly: GCA_964405325.1. GTDB lineage: Bacteria > Planctomycetota > UBA11346 > UBA11346 > UBA11346 > CAYONM01. The sequence continues at coordinate 8,896 of CAYONM010000030.1, forward strand.
CCAAGCAACTCCTCGCCTGGCTGGTCAGTCCGCTGGCCATGCTGCCCCTGGCACTGCTGGCATTGATCGGCGAGACGGACTTGCTGCGCATCCTGCTCCTGGCCACGACCATCTCGCTGGGGGCCTGCCTGGAATTATTGCGCCGACGCCCGGTCCGACTGCTGGCCGTGGAAAAAACACCGACCCACGCAACGGGAAATGAATCCCAATCCCCCCCGGTAGACCCTGCGTTGGTATCACCGTCACCGGCATCGGCACCGGCACCGGCACCACCACCCAGCGCCACCACTCCAGATACACCCGATCCACGGCCCGGTTTCACCGCCATCCTGGATGCGGTACCCAGCCCGATCTTCCTACTGGCCGCCAAGGACCAACAGGTCATCCACCACAATATCGCCGCCTACAGTCAATGGTCTGACCTCCCCCTGTCCGAGCGCGAGGTGATCTCCATCACCCAGAAAGGCACCCCACAGGCCTGGAGCGACAACCAATGGCTGATCCAGGCCCGCTCCTGCCACCTGGGTGGCCGCGCCTATGTTCTGCTGTGCTTTCAAGATCGCAGCGAGCTCCATCGCCAACGACGAATCCGCCTGCAAGCCGAAGAACAGGCCAGGCAGCAAACCGACGAATTGATCCGCAGTCGCCAAGTCGCTTTCAGCATGATGGAGGATGCCAATCTCGCTCGGCAGGCCGCCGAAAAAGCCTATGCACAACTGTTGCTGGCACGCGAAGAGGCCGAGGTCGCGAATCAGGCGAAGAGCGCTTTCGTCGCCAACATGAGCCACGAGATCCGCACCCCCATGAACGGCGTGGTCGGCATGCTCAGCCTGCTGCTGGATACCAATCTGCGTGATGATCAGCACCGACAAGCCCAAGCCGCCAAGGACAGCGCCGAGAGCTTGTTGCAAATCATCAATGACATCCTCGATTTTTCCAAAATCGAGGCCGGCAAAATGCAGATCGAGGCGTTCTATTTCGACCTGCGTCAATTAATGGAAGGCTTGGCCGATACTTTGGCCCTACGGGCCCGGGACAAACACATCGAATTCAATTGCCTGATCACCTCCGATACGCCCAACCGTCTGCATGGTGATGCCGGACGCATTCGTCAGATCCTGCTGAACCTGGCTAGCAACGCGATCAAATTCACTGAAATGGGCGAGGTGGCCATCATCGTCAGCCAACGCCGGGAGACGCGCGACCAGGTCGAGCTGGAATGGGCGGTTCGCGACACCGGTATCGGCATCCCACCCGAGCGCCTGGAATGCCTGTTCCAACCGTTTGAGCAGGCCGATGGAACCGTCTCGCGCCGCTTTGGTGGCACCGGGCTGGGCCTGTCCATCTGTAAACAGCTGGTCACTCTGATGGGCGGTAGCATCGAGGTGCACAGTGTACCCCAACAGGGCTCGACCTTCTCGGTGATCCTGCCGCTGGCCAAACAGGATCCACTGCAGCCACGCCTTCCCCATCCCCAAGCACCGGAGCAATTGGCCGGACGTCGCGCCCTGATCGTCGACGACAACCGGACCAGCCGGCTGGTATTCGCCGAAATGCTGCAGAGCTGGGGGATTCAAGAATTCGAGGCAGCAGACGGACAATCGGGTCTGTCGCTGCTACGACAGCATGCCGACGAGCATCCCATTGATATCGCCTTGGTGGATCTGGACCTGCCAGACCTGGTTGGAACCGCCTTCGCGGAAGCCTGTCGCGCCGAGACACGACTGAATCGCACACGCCTGATCGCCCTCCCGGTGAGTACCAGGAGCAGTCAGGCAAGTCTTCGCGCGGCCGGCTTCGCCGCCAGCATCCAGAAGCCAGCGCATCAGAGCGAGGTGTTCAACTGCCTCATGAGTGTACTTTTTGGCACCCATGTTGCCATATCCAAACACAAAGCTGGAGCCCATGCACTGATCGTCAATCGCGATACCCGCATCCTGCTGGTCGAAGATAATCTCACCAACCAGATGGTCGCCCAGGGTATGCTACACCACCTCGGCCTGACTGCCGACGTAGTCGCCAACGGACTCGAGGCCCTGGCCGCTCTGACCACCCTGCCCTACAATCTGGTGCTGATGGACTGCAACATGCCGGAAATGGACGGGTTTGCCGCCAGCCGCGCCATCCGCCTTGGCGAAGCCGGCGCCAAGGTCTGCGAAATCCCGATCATTGCTTTGACCGCCAATGCCATGCAAGGCGATCGAGAACGCTGCCTGGCTGCCGGTATGACCGACTATCTCCCGAAACCGATCTCGCTTCCCGATCTGGCCGCTTGTCTCAATCGCTATATTCCTGCTGCCGGAGAGGCACCCCAGCAAGCACCCCTCTCAACCGCATCTGCCATAGATGACTCGCAGGCCAATTCAGGACCGGATTTTTGTCAGGAGGAACTGTCTGCACGAACCATGCACGACGAAGACCTCATGGCGACCCTGTGCGAAGTCTACCTCCGCGATACCCCCATCACCCTACGCGAGTTGGAACAACAACTGATCGACGGTCTGGTTCCAGAAGCGACTCGCGCCGCGCATTCGATCAAAGGAGCTTCCGCCAACCTCGGCGCACCGCTGGTCCAGGAGCAGGCGCGCGTGATCGAAGACCTCTGTCGGGCCAGTCGACTGGACCAGGGCCTGATGGAATTACCAGAATTACAACATCGTTTCCAACAAGCCGCCAAGGCGATGCAGAACTACCTGGAAAATGCCACCCGATAAATAATCAAGCGCCGCCCATGGTCAAACCGGTCACCAGCAGGCTCGGACTGGCGATGGCACGTTCCGGCAGGGGATCATTGCCGATTGCCTGCACCCCCTGGAACAGATCCTGTAAACGACCAGCCAGGGTAATGCCCTGGACCGGATGCACGATGTCACCGTTTTCGACCCAGAAACCACCAACCCCCTTGGACCATTGTCCCGAAGCGAGGTCGACGCCATGGCCCTGGGTGGTGGTCACCAACAAACCCGTACCCATTTGCCGCAACAAGTCTTCGCGGCTGTTCGCACCCGGTTGCAAGCGCAGGTTGCTGCAACCGGCCGCATGACCGGTCAGCGGCAGATCCAGACGCGTAGCGGAATAGGTATCGGTCAGCCAATGCTGCACCACGCCGGCGTCGATCACCGTCAAACGAGCAGAGCGAACCCCCTCGTCATCGCAGGGTCGGGAAGCGGACTCGCCAGCCAGGGTGGCGTCATCGATGATGGTCACCTGCTCACTGGCAACCTGCTTACCACGTTGGTCGGCCCAGCAACTGGCCCCACGGTAGATCGCCGATCCGCTGACCAGTCCACCGATCAAACCGAGCAATTCCGAGGCACTGCGATTGTCGAACACCACCGGCACCGCTGCCGAAGACACCGCGCGCCAGCCGAACCCCTCGGTGGCACGTCGCAGGGCGGTCTGGGCAATCGTCTCGGGATCACGCAGACGCGCGGCCTGCCGGCTGCTGCTGACATCCCAGCCCATCTGTTTTTCATGGTCCTGTTCGGCAACCACCACCAACTGCAACGCATAACGAGTGCTCTGATGGCTCAGATCCACCCCCTGGGTGGTGCGCAGCCGCCAGCGTCCCAGATGACTGCTGGCACCAGAACGATGCGTCGCCACCACCCGCGCATCTGCACGCGCAAGGGCATCGGCGGTGAGAATAACCTTGGTCAAACCATCAGGATCGTGCCCGCGACCATCGTCATCCAGATCGGCGACCTGAACCAAGCCACACTGCCCGGTCTCCGGCAAGCGACTGGCGGGATCGGGGGCGCCGGCTTCGGCCAGCGCCAGGCACTCCTGCGCCAATCGCCGAATGGTCTCCAGCTTCAAATCGGTCGTGCTCATGCCGGCCGAACGGCCATCATCGGCATACACCGTCAGCGACAGGCCTTGGCTGCGCGCTTGCTCCACGGCTTCAATACCGCCGGAAGCGATGGTCAGATCCCAATCATCGCTGCTGCGCAACATCGCTCGTGCCTGCATGCCCGCCGCCAACACCGGTGCCAAGGCAGCATCCAAAAGCGCATCTTCATTGTCTATTTTCAATTGCTCGAGCGCACTGATCATGCTTGTTCCCCTCCGACCACCAACTCATCCACCTTGAACGTCGGTGTGAACACACTCACCGGCGCACCTTGGCCATCCTTACCACAGGTGTAAGCAGCATGGTCGATTCGCTGGTCGTGCGCGACCGCGCAGACCCGGCGCATGGTTTCCGGGCCGTTACCCACCAACGTGGCCCCACGCACCGGTCGGGTGATACGACCATCCTCGATCAGATAGCCTTCCAGGACCTCGAAATTATAATCGCCCTTGCTGATATCCACCGAGCCACCACCGATGGTCTTGGCATACAAGCCACGCGAGACACTGCGGATGATCGCGTCCGGATCCTCCTCGCCAGCCGCCATGCCCGTGATGCGCATGCGCGGAATGGGCAGCGAGTGATAGCTGTCGCGACGGCCATTGCCGGTCACCGGCAGGTTCATCAAACGGGCATTGAGGCGATCGGTCAGATAGCCACGCAAAACGCCGTTTTCAATCAAAGTGGTGCTGTCGACCGGGCTACCTTCATCGTCGACGTTGATACTGCCGCGCTCGCCGGGGGAGATCCCCTCATCGATGATGCCGACCAATTCCGAGGCCACCGGTTGGCCGAGTTGACCGGCATAGGCCGAAACCCCACGGCGATTGAAATCCGCTTCCAGGCCATGGCCAACCGCTTCGTGTATCAGCACACCGGCCGAACCAGCCGCCAGCACCACGGACATGCTGCCGGCCGGACAGGCCTCGGCCTCCAGCCGCAGACGACCCAAGCGCAACGCTTCCGCGGCCAGCTGCTCGGGCAACTCACCGCCCAGCAGCTCATAGCCACCACGACGCCCCCAGGAGGTATAGCCGCGTTCGCGCCGGCCCTGATCCTGGAACAAGGCCGACACCGTGGTCCGGATCATGGGCTGATAGTCCTCGGCCCAGATGCCATCGGAGCGGAACACCTGGATCCAACGCTCGCTATCCACCAGGCCACAACTGACCCAAGCAACCGCCGCATCGCCAGCAGCCGCCGCATCGTGCATACGCCGGCACAAGGCGATCCGACCATCGATGGGCTCGGCAGCCAGGCCCACCTCGACTGGATAGCGATCCGGCACCGACCGCCGCTGCAAGGTTTGTGGCGTCGTACCGCCACCTGCCTGGGCGATACGCGCCGCTTGCCGAGCGGCATCCAGCAGGTCGGCATCGCGCCCAGATTCCGAAAACGCCAAGCCCTGCGACTCCCCCTGCACCACCCGCACGGCAACGCCAGCGGACACGTTCAGGCTGGAGGAGCGCACTTTGGCTTCCTCATAGCCGATCATGCGCAGCTGATGGTATTCACTGAACACTTCGGCTTCGTCACCGCCTTGCTCCAAGGCCGCGCGTAGGACGCGGGTGGCCAGATCAGGATCCAAAGGCATTGGCTGCGGGGGCGTGGTCATCGGCTCATCTCCGACTGGCGAGGCTACAGCCCCCAGCCGAGCGACAAGATCAGTACCACCGGCCTGCGGCAGTCTGCGATCACCCCTCCGGAAACCGGGCTTCATTCCTGGGTTCGACACCACCACACGCGAACGAGTACCGCCTGGTATTACCTGTTACCGCATGCGCACTCATGCATCAGGAACATGCTGGCGCCAAATCTGCACTGCGCACTTGCACCACCGCAGATGACCGTGATGCCATGGCCCCAATGTGGATGGAGATGACCATATGTCCCTGTTGACCCAGCTGATGCCACGTGGCCTCAAATTACTGCAGGACCCGGTGTTGAACAAGGGCACCGCCCACACCGCAGCCGAACGCAATGCCCTGGGCCTGCGTGGCCTGCTCCCACCTCGAGTCGTGGATATCGACACCCAAGTCCAGCGGGTGTACGAAAATTTCTGCGCCAAGCCCGATGATCTGGAACGCTACATCCACCTGATCAGCCTGCAGGACCGCAACGAAACCCTGTTCTACCGACTGTTGCTGGAACATCTGCCGGAAATGATGCCCATCGTCTACACTCCGACGGTCGGACGGGCCTGTCAGCGCTACGGTCACATTTATCGCCGCGCCCGCGGCCTGTACATCACCCCGGACGACATCGACTGCATCGACTGCCTGCTGGCCAACTGGCCGCATCAAGACGCCAAGGTCATTGTGGTCACCGATGGCGAACGCATCCTGGGCCTGGGCGATCTGGGCGCCAACGGCATGGGTATTCCAGTCGGCAAGCTGACCCTGTACAGCGCCTGCGCCGGCATCGACCCCACCACCTGCCTGCCAGTGACCCTGGACGTGGGCACCAACAACGAAGAGCTGCTGAACGACCCCCTCTATATCGGTCGTCCCGAAAAACGTCTGACCGGTCCAGCCTACGACGCTCTGATCGAGGCCTTCATCACCGCCGTACAGAAGCGCTGGCCGCGAGCTCTCATCCAGTTCGAGGATTTCGCAAACCACAACGCCTTCCGACTCTTGGCGCACTGGCGCGAACGTGTCTGCTGCTTCAACGACGACATCCAAGGCACCGCCGCGGTGGCCCTGGCCGGACTGATCGCAGCCGGCCACCTGACCGACCGGCCACTGACCGAGGAGCGCCTCTTGTTCAGCGGTGCCGGCGAAGCCGGCCTGGGTATTGGCGAGCTGACAGTCTCGGCCATGATGGCCGAAGGCCTGTCGGAACAGGACGCTCGTAGCCGTTGCTGGTTTACCGACTCCAAGGGTCTGGTGGTGGCCAGTCGCTCGGACCTGAATGCGCACAAGCGAGCCTTCGCCCACGACGCCCCCGTCTGCGCCACCTTGCCAGAAATCGTCGAGCAGCTGAAGCCAACCGCGCTGATCGGTGTTTCGGGCCAACCCCAGACTTTTACCGAGCAGATTCTGACCCGCATGGGCGAGCTGAACGACAAACCGATCATCTTCGCCCTATCCAACCCCACCAGCAAAGCCGAGTGCACCGCCGAGCAGGCCTGGCTCGCCACTGGCGGCCGTGCGGTATTCGCCTCCGGCTCTCCCTTCCCCAGCTTCGAGCTGGACGGCAAGCGCTTGGAACCCGGCCAAGGCAACAACGCCTACATCTTCCCGGGGGTTGGCCTGGGTATCATCGCCTGCGCAGCGCGCAGCGTACCCGACAGCCTGTTCGCCACCGCCGCCAAATGTCTGGCGGAACAGGTCTCAGAAGAAGACCTGGCAGTCGGTCGTATCTACCCGCACCTGAACCAGATCCGCGAAGTCAGCCGCAATATCGCCATGGCCGTCGCCGAGGAAGCCTGGCATCTAGATCTGGCCCAGAACCCCCAACCCGAAGACATCGGTGCCCTGGTCGACAGTCTGATCTACTCGCCAGAATATCCGGAATACCGCTGAAAGGTTTCCATCAGAGGAAGCGAAGCCCCTCTGATGGAAACCTCATCAATGCCGATGTTCGGCATTGATCGATGCTAGCAATGTCGGCTCACCCACTGGCAGCAGGCCATGGCGTTGCCAGAAACGGATGCTGGCCCACAGCAGGCCACCGGCGGCGCCCAGGCCCATCAACAATTCCGGGATACTGAAGGGCGAACGGAAGCTGTTGATTTCAAAGGCCGGCATGATGATCCAGCTCCAGTCCAGCCAATTGCCCACCAGCACTGCGCTGGCGATGAGCACCAGGGCCCAGGGTTTGGTGCGAACACGCTGACTCATCAGCCCCAAAAAGGGCAGCGGCCACCGCAACAGGGCATCGAAAATCAGCACCCAGCCGTAACCGTTCTGGGTCCGCATCACATACCAGTAGGTTTCTTCATCCAGGTTGGCGTAATAGATCAGCAGGTACTGGGAAAAACCGATGTAAGCGCAGAAGCAGCTCCAAGCCACCATCCAAGTCCCAACATCATGCACCGCTAATTCGTTGATGTGTTGCTTCAGCGGCCCGGCGCGCATCCAAACGATCAGCAGACACAACACACACAGGAAAACCTGCACCGCAGAAGCAAAACAGTAGACGCCCCACATGGTGCTGAACCAGTTGATGTGCAAAGCCAGCAGGCTGTCCCAGACGAAGAAAGTGAAAGTCGGTGCGAAGCCGATCAGATAAATGATGCTCCATTTATGGTGCGCCTTGGCGATATCCTCGCCCTGGTCCTGAGCGAGGCTCAAACCGACCAATTTCCGCTGCAGAAAAATCCACAGCGCGAACCAGGCGGCATTGGTCACCAGGTAGCGCCACCACACCATGAAGCTGCCCTTGCTGCCGCCATGCACATGGAACAGGGCGCGATGGTCCTCGCCGCCCAGGGCGACCCAGTCGTACAGATAGCCACTGCCAAACAAGGCGATGAACAGGAACAAACCGGCACCAATGGGCAGGCCGGCACTCAAGCCCTCCATCAGCCGACGCAACGGCTGCATCCAGACCGCACCGGTGATACTGTGCACCGCAATGTAGAACAAGGCGGCCAGGCCGATGAAGGTGGGAATCAGCATCGCCTGTAGCAGACCGACAAAGGCCTGCTCGGCCCCAGATGCCAACAGTGTGACAAAAAAAACCAGCACGCCCAGACCACCAGCGGCCAAGCCGCCCAAACCCAATATGGGCGCCTTGAATGCAGGAACCGGCGGCAGGGAATCATAATGATGAACATGTGCACTCACGGATTACTCCAGATCAGGCCGTGAAAGGATTGCCGATGGGTTTGTCGGGTTCCAACTGGTCGCTGGCGCAACGCTGAACATCGTCAGCCTGGTGCTGCTCAAAGAATTCCCGCAGACGCTGTTCGCTCCGCTCGCCCTCGATGGGAATCACCAGACAGAACTGATCATCGGTCAGACGCTGGCGGATCACCCGGGTAACCGGATCGGGCATCAGTTTGCAGTACACCAACAACAGCAACAGCAGATTGGCAACACCACCAATCAACACACCAGTCTCGAAGGTGATCACCACATAGGCCGGCCAGGAATTGTACGACTTGCCAGAAATCAGGATCGGCCAGTCGATGGCCAACATCCACCACTGCATGATGAAACCGAGAAATGCACCGAACAGCAGCAGGAAGAGCACCGGCCGACCCAGACGGGAACGCTGGATGCCGAGGGCATCAAAGGCGGCGTGCACCGGATAAGGCATGAAGCCCTCGTGCACCGTAGCCCAGCCTGCCTGCTTGCTAGCGCTGGCAGCGGCGACAAAGGCGTCGGGATCGGTGTAGAAACCGGCGACAAAGGGGGCCTTCACTTTAGCCATCAGACACCTCCTCGCGCTTCTTGCCCAACGGATTCAGCAACATCGACTTCACCTCGGCGATGGCGATGGTGGGCCCGAGTTTGACGAACAGCAAGAACAGCAGGAAGAACCAACCGAAAGTGCCGAAAGTCACTAGCCATTCGAAGCTGGTACCGACAAAGTGGCTCCAGTTGGTCGGAATATGGTCCTGCTCTAAAGACAGCACAAAAATATTGAACCGCTCGAACCACATGCCGATGTTGACGAAGATCGCGATGATCCACATGCCGATCAGGCTGCGTCTGACCTTTTTGGACCAGAAAAACTGCGGCGCCACCACGTTGCACAACATCATGGTCCAAAACACCCAGGCATGTTCACCCGCCAATCGGTAGAGGAACTGATGTCGCTCACCCCAGCTTTCTGAGAACCAGGCCGCAAAAAACTCCATCGCGTAGGCGTAACCAACAATCATACTGGTAGCGAGAATGATCTTGTTACATATTTCCAGGTGATTGATGGTGATATATTTCTGCAGATTCAGCATACTGCGCATCGGCGCCAACAAGAACACCACCATACCAATACCGCCAAAAATCGCGCCTGCGACAAAATACGGCGGAAAGATGGTGGTGTGCCAGCCGGGCACTTTACTGACGGCGAAGTCGAAGCTAACAGTAGAATGCACACTTAAAACCAGTGGTGTTGCGATCCAGGCGAACTGGGCGTAGGCCCGCTCGTAGTGATTCCAATCCTTGGCGCCACCGCGCCAACCCATAGCCAACAAACCATAGAACCAGCGTTGCCAACGCGCCTTGGCCTTGTCGCGGATGGTGGCCAAATCAGGGATCATACCCATATACCAGAACAGAATGGAAATGGTCGCGTAGGTGGTGATGGCAAACACATCCCACATCAATGGCGAGCGGAATTGCGGCCACAATTCGCGGCTGTTGGGATACGGAAACAACCAGAAATCCACCCAGGGTCGCCCGGTATGGAGCAGCGGAAACAAGCCCGCGCAGGCCACGGCAAAAATGGTCATCGCTTCGGCTGAGCGATTGACCGATGTGCGCCAGTTCTGCCGGAACAGAAACAAAATCGCAGAAATCAACGTTCCGGCATGGCCAATACCGACCCAGAACACGAAGTTCGTGATATAGGTGCCCCAGCCAACCGAGTTGTTGATGCCCAGGATGCCGATGCCCTCGAACATCTGCACTGCGATGGTGAAGGCGAACAGACCGAAGGCCGCGATGGACGCCAGCACCGCCGCAATCCAGGCTGGATGCGGTTTATTGTAGATGGGCCGCAGCACATCCATGGTCACCTGCTGCGCGGTGATGGACTCGTGCAGCAGGGTTTCCGGATTCTCGTATTCGCTCAGGGCAGGTCGCATCAGCCGTGCTCCTCGGCGGCGTGCGCGTCGGGAACACGCTCATCGGCCAAAGCGGGCCGGTTGCGGACCTTGCGCAGATAAAGGATGGCGGGCCGGGTGTTGAGCATCTTGTCCAAAACCCGATAACCATGCTGATTGGCGGCGATGACCCGGCTGACAGCGCTGTCAGGGTCGGCGATATCGCCAAAGGTGATGGCCTTGGTCGGGCAGGTGGCCGAGCAGGCCGACTGCATCATGCTTTCCGGCGCCTTCTGATTGCTCCGTTTCTCGTGCTCGCGGATCTTGCGCGTCCGAGACACGCAGAAACTGCACTTCTCCATAACCCCTTTGCTGCGCAGGGTGATCTCGGGATTGAGCATCATCTGCAAGGGCGCCTGCATCAGTTCGTGGCTGCCGGTGGTATTGGCCTCCACCAGCAGGTTCTTGGTGACGCGTGCCAGCGGATCACCAGAACCCTGTGGACCGAAACGCAGCTTGGAATATTCGTAGAAATTGAAGCGCCGCACCTTGTAGGGACAGTTGTTGGCGCAGTAACGGGTACCGATGCAACGATTATAGACCTGGATATTCTGACCCTCGTCGTTGTGCATGGTCGCCATGGCCGGGCACACTTCCTCGCAGGGTGCGTGGCTGCAGTGCTGACAGAGCATGGGCTGGTGGATCACCTCCAGGAAACGGTCATCAGCGCCAGCATAATGATAACCGGTACCTTCCACCTTTTCGCTCTCGCTCAGGCCACGATGTTTCTCCTCAGCGCTGAGCGCAGTCTGATAATACCGGTCGATGCGCATCCAGTGCATCTCTCGACCCAGACGCACCTCGTCGCGTCCGACCACCGGAATGTTGTTCTCGATCTGGCAGGCGACCACGCAGGCGTTGCAGCCATTGCAGGTGTTCATATCGATGGCCATACCCCAACGACGACCAGTGTTGACGTGGGTGCTGTCCCACAGACTCAAGTTGTGGCTGTCCACGGTCAAATCGGTACTGGTGGTACCGTCTTGCCACAGGGCGTGATGATGCGCGCGCATGTGGCCATCCGGGTCGACGCGATGGGATTCCAGCACGTCATCCAGGGCGATGTCGCGGCCATCCATGTAATGATGGCCCTGGGTGCCAGCCAGCTCGTAACGCCAATCGCTCAGCTCGATCTGACAGGGCACGCCGAAGCGCTGGCCATCGCGAATCAAGCGATAGCCGTTGACCTGTTCATCATCGATACCGCCACCAGCAGCCACTGCACCAGCACCGCGCCGGCCATAACCACAGAACAATTCCACACAACCGGCAGCCATGCCGGCCTGGACCAGCACCGGCACCAGCACCGTGGTCTCGCCGACGATCAGCCGAACCACCGCGTCTTTGGGCAATTCCAGCTGGCGGGCGTCGGCAATACTGACCGCCAGGTAGGTATCCCAGGTGATCTTGCTGACCGGATCGGGCAATTCCTGCAGAAAGGCGTTGTTGGCCTGCTCGCCCGGACCCAACATGCGAGCGCTGCTGAGCACCAGGCGCCACGCGCCCCCCTCGTCGCTGGGCAGGGCCGGCAGCTGCTGCAGGGCATCGGCCCGCAGTTGCAATGCCGCGGTCGTCTGCTGTGGCCGGCCGACCACGCCTGTGGTCAGGGCCGCACGCCAGGCAGCGCTGGCATCGCCAATCAGATCCAGGCTGGGATACAACTGCTGCTGAAAGGTCTGCTGGACAAAACCCTGCCAGCTCTGCACGCCAGCACCCGCTGCCAACCACAGCGCTTTGCGGCTGACCGCCGATTGTTGGCCACCGCCGCGCACCGGGCTCTGTTGTTGTGCCTCGGTGGCAAAGCCACCGGCCTTGGCGATGGCCATCAGGCTCTCTTCCAGCGGCCGGTTGTTCCACAGACGCTGCACCAGCGGCTGTTGCAGATAATAGAGGCCCTGACGTGGCTGGGCATCACCCCAGCTCTCCAGCTCGTGGCTGCTGGGCAGGAAAATATCCGCCTGCAAGGCGGTGTCGTGCAGGCGATCGCCAATCACGACCAGCATGCTGCCGTTTTCTGATTCTATCGCCGGCTTGCCCTGCAAGGCCCGCTGCAGCAAGGCTTGATCGGGAAAATCGAACACCGGATCGACGCCAACCACAATCAGCACGCTGAATTCGCCAGCCGCCGCCTGTTGCAGCAGCGCGGTGGTGTCCCGCAGGCTGCCCATGGCTGCCACTGGCTCGGCCAATACGGTTTGCCCTTCATTGCCCAAAAGGCTGTTCAAGCAACCGGCTGCCAGATGCAGGGCCAGGCTGCCGCTGCCGCTATGTTCGGCACCGCCGACGTAGACCAGGCTGTGCTCGCCAGCGCGATGCACCGCCAGCAGACGCTGCGCGCAGGCGGTCAGCAGGTCCTGATCCAGAGCGGGATGTGGCTCCAAACGGCTGGGATCGCAGGTGGCCGCCCAGGGCTCGAAACCCGAGGGCACGGCGGCGCCCAACTCCGCGGCCAACCGTTGCACCAAGGCCCAGGCGAAGGGCATCAGCAGCTCGGGCGCAATGCGCCCGCGGATATCGGCACAGGTGCCGGTTTGTGAGAGCGTCGATTCGATACTGATCAGCTGACCCATCTCGACCTGCTCGCCATGGCCCTGCAGCTTGCGCTGCCGGCCCAAGCCGGCCATCACCGCCAGATCCTCCTGTATCAGGTCTGAACCCAAGGTCAGCACCAAGGCCGCCTGCTCCGGCTGATAGACCGGCCGCGACGGCTCGCCAAACAAACGTCGGCGGGCTTCGATCACCTGATCCTCGTGATTCGGATGCCAGGCGGCGTGCACCAGGCGGTCGCCGAGCGTGGCTTGCCACTCGGCCAGCAGGCGCTGCCGCGAGGGCCCCTCCCATGGACCGGTCAACAGGCCCACCTTGCCGTCACCGATGGCAGCACCGACGGCAGCATCCAGCTCATTCCAGCCCACCTGCTGCCAAACGCCATCCGTCTGCCGTCGGGGCCCGGCCTGGGCACGATCGGCATCGTACACATCCAACAGGGTCGCCTGGCCGCGGGCATCCAGACCACCACGCGTCAGCGGACAGTCGGGATTGCCGCTCAACGCGATGGGCCGGCCATCGTAGCTGGTCGCCACCACAGCTCGCGGCCGGCCATCGACGCGCACCATGCCGGAGAAGCGGCGCGGCGTGCCGATGGTACTCCCTTCCGGCTGGTTCCGGTAGGGCACCAGTACCTCGGGGGCACTATGCCAGCAACCAGTCAGGCCGAATACCGCGGCTGCGCCGGTCAGCTGCATAAAGCCGCGCCGACTCACCGGCGGCAACAGTGCCCGCAGATCGGCAGCTCGCTTGCTGGCCGGATCTGCCGCACCGGGTGGCCGGCTGATCTCACCGTTCTCGGTGATGCCATATTCATGTCGCAGGGCATTCAAATGCGACTGCACCGCCTCATCGAACTCGTCCTTCCGACCGGGTACCGGGCCATCGAACTCGTCCAGACTTTTCCACTGAATCCGTGCCATATTACGGGCTTCCCATCTCGCTCACTCACTGGTGCCATCTCGCTGTCAGCGAGGGGCTTACGAGAGATCGGACGGTAGACCGCACCACTAGACCCGCAACGAGGAGCACCAGACACACTTAACATCGGCAACATCGGCGGCTTCGCCCCCTCGCGACCTCCGTCGCACCCACCAGCCGCCTGCCAGACTCCGGACCCTCGATCCGCCGTCACGACCGGCTTGCTGCGCGAACGCTTGAGGGAGAAAAGCCACCGTCACTCGAACCCCAAACGCCGGGACAGATCCGCGGCGATGGTCACCAGCAGGCGACCGATGCGCTGACAACGGTCGTCGTCGGCTTGATGAAGACCGACTGCAAGCGCCGCCACCACGCGCTGCCGACGGTCGCGAATGGGCGCGCCCAGGCGCTGCACCGCGGCGCCATGCTGTTGCCAACACCAACCCTGCTCGCATAAATCACGTCGCGCCTGAGCAACCTGGGCCAGCAGGGCTTCATCCGGACGCTCAGCACGCAACAGACGCTGGTATTCGGCTTCCGGCAGGTCCAACAAAACACACCAACTCCAGGGATGCGTAAAAAAGGTATAGCGGATAGATCCTACCGGCCGCATCAGCGGTCCTTCGGCGTGGTTCTGCTTGGCCACGGTGCGCATGCCAGCGCCATCGCGCACCACCACCAAGGCCGTACCCTGTACATCGGCGGCGAGATCCGGCAGCACCATGGCCGCATCGCAATCTTCCAACTGCTGTCGGATACCGCGAACCGGCACGTGCTGGTCCAGATAGTAGCGGCCGTCCCGCGCCGTCTTCACCACATAGCCATGGGCAATCAGAACCTGCAGCAGGCGGCTGAGCACCGGCTTACTGAGGCCAAAACGCTCAAGCAGGTCGGTAAACCGCAGGCCATCCGGCCGATCGGCCAGTTCCGCCAGAATGCGAAGGCCACGATCCAGAGCGGGAACCGGCGAACGAGAGACGCTCATCACGGCATCAGACCGCCATGACGGCCGGGAATCCAGCTCCAAGGCCGGTGGCTTGCCCTCGCCAGCCTGTTCGGAAAGCTGCCGAGTATGCGTACCATTCTCTTGCTCTGCCTCCTGAGTCTGATCGCCTGCGGTCGGCGTGGTCCCGAATCACAACAGATTCCGCGCGGCCAGGCGCTGCGCTGGAACGAACCCATGCAGGGTGAGGTAGTCAAGGTCTGGGACGGCCTGCATCACAGTCGCGATCCGCACGTCACGCATCTGCTTGAGGTGCGGATCGAGGAAGGTCCGGAATCCTTCCAAGGTCAGGTGATCTGCTTTCCCTACGACGAATGGAGCTGCGGCAAGCCGCCACCGCGCGAGGGCAGCACGACCGTCTTCATGCCCAGCGCCTGGCTGGCGGTGAAACCGGAGTCCATGGGGAGGCCGCGGTATCGGTAGCCGGTTTTCGGGACATAATACCCAGGAATAGCTGGCAATCCTGACGGCACCATCAGAGGGGGCGCTGCCCCCTCGCGACGTCCGTCGCACCCGCCAGCCGGGCT
>CAYONM010000031.1:0-6595 GCA_964405325.1 uncultured candidatus Brocadiaceae bacterium
AGATCGCGCAGAGATTTTGTCGATCCTTCAAGGCGCGAAGAGTGAGCATATCGAGTATATGTAAGCGATAAGCAACGCAGAAGGGCGGCAAAAGATCAAGTGAGACGCTACCTTTATTTATTGACGGGCCCTTAGTGTCCCATGATTCGGCGCATGGCGTGACCGATGGGTTCCATCAGACGGAGATCGCGGCCCAGCTGCTCGATACTTTCGCTCTGTCGATGTGAGGACTGTTCGACGCTGTCGGTAATGTGTTGCGAGATCAGGTGGAGCTGCTCCATGAAGCCGGTTTGGCCGCCCAGGGCTTCCAGCTGCAGGCGCAGATCTTCGGCACTGAGGTGCAGATCCTGAAAGGCGGCGCGCAATTGTGCCGTGGTTCCGACGATGCCGTAGGCTTCAGTCAGTGTGGGTTGGAACAGGGCGTCAGTGGCTTCGGCCACCAGGCCGGTGTACAGCTCGATCCAGGCGCTGACCTGGGTGTGCAGGATGCGCAGTACCACGCCCCCCAGCACGGCGCCAGTCAGGGTGGTGTAGAAGGCAACGCCCATGCCTTGGATCGCGCCGCGCATCGCCTCCAGTAGGCCCATGGCATCGGTGACGCTGGTCGGGTCGCGGGCGATGGTATCGGTCGCTTCGTTCAGGCCCTGGACCGACAGCAGCAGGCCGAGGATGGTGCCGATCAGGCCCAGTGTGATCAGCAGGTTGCTGAACAAGCCGACCATGGTGCCGGGATAATGCAGTCGTTCGGCCAGGACCCGCAGCATGCGATCGATGGGGGCTTCCTGGCCGCGCACGGCGCTGTCGTGCAGGATGCGCAGGTAATCGGCAGTGGGGCCGGTCATGCTGGCATCGGGCGCCAGGCCCTGGGTGCGGGCCTGCCAGGCATACTGCAGGTCGGCGCGTTCTGATTCGCAGCGCAAGACCTGGCGGCCGGAGAGGAGCAGCGCGGCCACAAATAGAATGCCGATTACCAGGCTCAGCGAGGAGCTGTCAGCCTGCAGACCAGCGCCAAGATAGCCACCGACCAGCCAGATCAAACCAATGCCCAGGCTGCCAACGGTGATCAGCCAGCGTCGGCCGAGCCGTGGCAGACGCTCCGGCAGATCCTGGTCCGGAATCAGTAGGGCGGTGGCCCGCTGCTCGGCTGATGTCTCGGTTTGGTCCGAGCTGATGCCGGGATCGATGGTTTCATTGGCCCTGGTCTCGTTTTCGTCCCAAGCATCGAGAATGGGTTGTCCGTCTTCGGTGATGCCGCCGTCCTCGGGCCAGCCATCGAAGGGAGCAGTATCGGATTCTGGTTTTTGGTTCACGCCCGGCTCCATCGCTCAGCAGATCTCGGCTTTATATGCCTCGGCCGTAAGCGGCAATCCGTAAGCGGTGAAGGCGTTCAGGAAGCCTGCGCTATACCGATTTCACGCTTCGTGGGCACGAAGCGCGGCGCGCGCCACGGCATGCACCATGGCCACCATGCCCGTGACCTGATCCAGTAGTGGTACCGGCCGCAGGCCGGTGTCTTGTAGCAGGTTCTGGATCGCCGCCTGGGGCTTGTCCGCCAATACGGCTGCTGCCAGGTGTTGCCGCCAGGAGCCGGGCCCGGCGCCATCGGCAGTGGGGGCCAGGGCCAGAGGGAATTCGCTCACGGCGCAGAGTGGTGCTGGTCGCGCTGCGGCGCGTGCTCGGGCCCGAGCCGCATCCATGCTGCCATAGGCCACGGCTGCTGCTTCTGCCGGTCGCCCCGTGGTCAGGGCCCAACGGCGCATCTGGATGCCCGAAGGGGTAGTGCAGAAGCCGCGGCCGACCCGACGAAAGCCCTTGTCGCCATGACGGGGGCTGTCGTGCAGCGGTAGATGGCGCTCGGTGGCGATGCGTCGCAGGTCGCGCCAGAGACCGGCGTGGCGAAGCGCAGTATCGTCCAGCAGGTACCAGGCACCGGCTGCAATGCCCATGCCGTGTAGGCTCAGGTGACCGATGGCGGGGCCTTGTTGATCGAGAAAAGCCGATGCTGCAGCACATTCTGGCAACACCTGGCCGCCCCAGGGGGCGCCGGGCCAGCCAAATTCCCGATCCTCACCAAGTGGGCGTCGCAGAGCGTGCTCCGCGTACCGCAGCAGGTCCACGTGCCCCGACCAGGGGGTGAGCCAGGCCGTTTGCGCTACGGTGCCGTCGACGTCGAGTTGCGGTACCACCGCCAGGCGGACCCGTTTGGCCAAACCGTTCTGGTGCCAGTGTTGCAGTAGCGCGAGTGCCGCCAGGGGGCCGGCCGGCTCATCGGGATGGGCGCCAGCAACGACGCTGATCAGCGGCAGGTTCGCGGCGCCGATGCTACAGCCATACAGCGGCCTCCCCGCCTGGCTCAGGCCGATGGGGCGGATGTCAATGCCCTGATGACGCAAGCGGTCGATGCGGGTGTCATCCAGCGGGTTCACCATTGGTGCCAGCATACCGACTAGCCTAGGAGCCCTTCTGGCGGAAACGTCTGCGAAGCGGTACTCGGCAATCCGATCGGCTGACACGCTGGCGGTTGCTCCGTGGCTCGGTCTGCTTCCAATACCCTGCCGGAGTTGGTTTATGGCCTATGATTTAGCTGCGCTGCGACAGCATTTTCACGAGTTGATCGCCTTCTGGGCAGAGAAACGGGTTCCCGATCGTGGTGGTTATCACACCATGTTCTTGCCGAACGGCAGCTGGTGGCGGCTGAATTACGAACCACTTTTGATGCGTGGCAGACTTTTGTACGTCTTTTCCGAGGGTATGCGCTTCGGCATCGAGCAGGCGGCCGTGGCAGCCGAACACGTGCGCCAGCATCTGCCCGAGCGGCTGCGCACCGGGTACGGTTGGTACGGTAGCCGCTATGATGACGAGTGGTGCAACGAGGCGGTACTCGATGCCTACGACAACCTGTTCGTGGTTATGGGCCTGGCCCGTTATCACCAGGTAACCGGCGATGCCTGGGCTGGCGAGGAGGCCTGGCGGCTGTTCCAGCAGATCGAACACGAATGCGCCAATGGCGTTATTGCCTCGGGTGGTTTGTTTGGCGCCAATCAGGTGGAAGGACGTTCCCGCGGCAAGAATTATTTCCGTTGGGGCACGCATATGCCGCGGTACTCCGGCAATGTGATGTTGCATTATACCGAATGTCTGGCCCGGCTGCAGGATGCCGGCATTGGTGATGGGCTGGCGGATCGTGTGGCGGCGGTGCGGCAATTCTTCCTGGCCCGACTGTTCGATTTCCAGCGCTGCTTGGTGATCGATTATTACCGGGACGGCTGGGATCAGCCCGATTATCACAAGCCCGGGCAGGTTGGCCATACCATGGAATGGATTGATTTCTTCCGCTGCTTTGGCGACTTGCATCTGCCGGAGGATCTGGAGCGGGAGATCCTCCGGCGTTCATTGGAGCGAGCGCTGACGCCATCAGGAATCTTTCAAAGCAATTATTACTTCTCGGAAGAACGCTGCGGCGGTTTGACGGAATTTTGGGCACAGCCGGAAGCGGCGAAGATCTTCAACCTTGGCAGTCTACTGTATGGTGAGCCGTATAGCGGCGCGGCGCGCTCGTGTTTCGAGGCCTATATGCGCTATTTTGTCGCAGACGATGGCGGCATCTACTGCCAGGCGGATGCCACGGGTGTGATCACCGATCGGTCCAAGGGCGGCAGTTGGAAATGTGATTTCCATGCTACGCGGATGATCGCGGATCTGTTGGAGCGAGGCATCCTGCAGACATCGGACACCTTGCCGGAATTGGAGCAGGCACATGGCTGAGCAGGAGGGGTTGGCTCAAACCAATTACACCGATTGGCAATTGCTGCAGCGTTACGGTCAGTTCATCCGGCCCTTGCGCTGGACCCTGATTGGCGTGTTTGGCCTGTATTTCAGCAATGCCGTGCTCAATCTGATCCCGGCCCTCTCCCTGCGTTGGCTGATCGATGGTATTGTGGTCAATGAAGCGGTGTCGGTATTCGGCCTCTTTGAATTTGGCGGGCCGGCCTGGTTTCCCGACCAGACGGCTCAGATCTGGGGTGTGATACTGTTTTCCTTGGTGATCGTTGTGGAGGTCATCCTGGCGAATGTGATCGGCGTCTGGATGTGGCGCGCGGGGACCCGGGTCAGCCAGCGCATGCTGTTGGATATCAAACAGCGGGTGCACCTGCATCTGCATAAATTGTCCATCGGCTATTTCGAGCGCGAGCGCACCGGCAGCATCATGTCGCGTTGTGTCGGCGATGTGGAGCAGATGGAGCAGATGCTCAAGCAGAGTTTCAATCTGTTCTACGGCTTGGTGCATCTGTTGGCGGTGCCGGTGTTGATGCTGGGCATGAGTCCGCTGCTGTTCTGCTTCGTGCTGCCGCCGATCCCGATCATCCTGATCTGCGTGCAGCGCATTCGCGTCCGTTTGCGGCCGCTGTATAAACAGATGCGCGAGCAGCAGGCGGAGATCGGTGCGGCGATCCAGGAACAGATCGCCGGTATCCGTGAGATCAAAGCTTTCGATCAGGTGGCGCCGGCGCATCGCACCTACACCCGCGCCAACATCGCCTACATCCGCATCGTGCACGATTCGATGAAGATATTCAGCATCAATCATCAGATCCTGTACGGCAATCGCGACCTGGCCATGCTGCTGGTGGCCATGGGTGGCGGTATGCTGGTGATCACCGGCAGTGGCGCGGTTTCCGTTGGCATCATCCTGGCCTTCCTGCCGTTGCTGACCCGCTTCTTTGATCCGATCCATCAGCTGGTCGGTTTCTACGACACGATCCAGCGCGGCTTGGCATCCACCGAGCGTGTGTTCGGGTTTCTGGATCAGAAACCCGAGGTGCAGGATCGGCCGGATGCACAGGCGGT
Source organism: uncultured candidatus Brocadiaceae bacterium (assembly GCA_964405325.1). Classification (GTDB taxonomy): domain Bacteria; phylum Planctomycetota; class UBA11346; order UBA11346; family UBA11346; genus CAYONM01. Next base: position 4,849 of record CAYONM010000031.1, read on the forward strand.
GGTGCTGCGCCATGGTGCGGTGCGTTTCGAACACGTGCATTTCGGCTACAGCGCCACGGAGCCGGTCCTGCACGCTGTGGACCTGGATATTCCCGCAGGCACCCAGGTTGCCATTGTCGGTCCCACCGGTGCCGGCAAGACCACGTTGATCTCGCTGCTGCTGCGTTTCTATCAGCCGCAGCAGGGACGGATCCTGATCGACGACCACGATATCGCCGAGTTGCGCTACGAGAGCCTGGCCGCGGCCTTCGGCATTGTGTTTCAGGAGACCTTTCTCTTCTACGGTTCCATTGCCCAGAATATCGCCTTCTCCCGCGCCGATGCCAGTATGGCGGATATTCGCGACGCCGCCCGCCGGGCGCGTATCGACGATTTCATCAGCGACCTACCTGACGGTTATGACACCATGGTTGGCGAGCGCGGCGTGAAACTGTCCGGCGGTCAGCGGCAGCGCTTGGCGATTGCCCGCATGATCCTGAAAAAGCCGGCCATCGTCCTGCTGGACGAGGCGACCAGCGCCGTGGATAACGAGACCGAACGCGCCATCCAGGCGAGCCTGGATGAATTGATGCACAATCGGACCTGCTTCATCATCGCGCATCGCCTGAGCACGATCAAAAACGCCGACCTGGTGATCTGTCTGGACGAAGGCCGGGTGGTGCAGATGGGACCGCCGGCGCAGTTGCAGCAGGAGGCCGGCTTGTTTGCCAAGCTCCTTGCTGCGGCTGGATGAGGGTCGAAGTGGGCTAACATTCGCGCATGATCCTATTCGGCCCCTTGCTTGCCGCGCTGTTGCTGGCCTTTCTGCAGTTGGCGATCTACGCCCTGTTGCGCCGTTTCGGGCTGGTGCAGCAGTTGCCATTTTTCGGCCTCTTGCTGTTCCGTTCGCTGCTGGTGGTGTTGGTGGCCGTGGTACTGGCGGCTCTGGTGTTCCATTACACCAATCTGGGAACCGGGTTCGAACCGATGGGAATGCCATAGCAGAATGCTATCCCTGTCATAGGTCAGATATACCATGGACGATCTGGGCGATCTCCTATTTTTTGTGGCAGATCACCACTGTCGGTGTGTCACCTGAAGCTTTTTCCCCAGGCCCGTGTGGCCGCATCCATTAAGGATTGCATCATGACCCTGGTTCAACACCAAGCTCCCGACTTTTCCGCCACCGCCGTGCAGCCCGACGGCACCTTCAAGGAAGGCTACTCCCTGGCTGACACCAAGGGCAAGTGGACCGTCCTGTTCTTCTATCCCCTGGATTTCACCTTTGTCTGCCCGACCGAGATCCTGGCTTTCAGCGATCGCTTGAGCGAATTCAAGGCCATCGGCGCCGAAGTGGTGGGCGTCTCCATCGACAGCCATTTCACGCATCTGGCCTGGACCCAGACCCCGCGCAAGGAAGGCGGCATTTCCGAGCTGGCCTACCCGCTGGTCGCCGACCTCAACAAGAGTATCAGCCGTGACTATGGCGTGTTGATCGAAGATGCCGGTATCGCCCTGCGTGGCCTGTTCGTGATCGATCCCGACGGTGTGGTGCGTGCCGAGATCGTGCACGACCTGTCGGTCGGCCGCAGCGTCGACGAGGTCTTGCGCGTCATCAAGGCCTTCCAGTACGTCGAGAAGCACGGCGAGGTCTGCCCGGCCAACTGGCAGGAAGGCGGCGAGACCATGAAGGCCGATCCTTCGGGTTCGAAGGAATACTTCAGCGCGGTAAATGCCTGAGGGGGTTTTAACAGAGGGGGCGCTGCCC
>CAYONM010000031.1:6695-23954 GCA_964405325.1 uncultured candidatus Brocadiaceae bacterium
AACAGAGGGGGCGCTGCCCGCCAGCCGGGCTCCGGTCCTACGGCCTCGCTCGCTTTGGCTTCTGTACAGACCGGACGCAACTGCGTTCGGTCCGTGCTTTCCATCCAGTTATCAGCGGCATAATCCCGGTGCCATCGAAGCGACGGATGAGCCGCCTTAAGCGCTGTTGTAAGCGTATGTTGCGGTTGTGTGTGTGAATGGCTTCCGGTGGTGGTGCTGCGCCCCAGCGTGCGTCTTGGTGGGGGGCTCGCATCGTTGGATCGTCCGTCGCCGTGGGATCAGAAGGGGACATCATGACCGAGCAGCATCACATGCCGGATATCGATCACGGCATCGAAGCCCTCACCGAAACCACCACGCCAGCGGAGTTGATGCGTAGACGCGGTCAGAAGACCAAATTGCGTACCATCAACAAGAACAAGCTGCGGCAGTGGATGGAACAGGCCATTGCTCAGACCCGCGCTGGACGTGAAGACGAGTTCGATGACCGCGAAAAGGAAGAGCTGCTGGAGAAGACCCAGCAACAGCTTGAGGAGCTGATGGCCCGCGCGGCCCATGCCGAGGCTGCGGTGCAGGAGCGCGAGGTCCGTGACGCCGCCCTGCAGGAAGAGATCGAGACTCTGCGGTCTCGGGCGGCTGATGCCGAATCCACCGAGGAGCTCAATCAGGCCCTGGCCACCATCGAGACCCTGACCCGGCAGCGGGAAGAGGCGCAGAATGAGGCCGATGAGCTGCGGGCCGATCTGTATCAGGTTCAGGATCAGCTGAATGAGAAGATGACGCTGCTCCAGACCACCATCGACGAGAAGGACCGGCTCAAGACCACCATGCAGGAGCTGATGATCCGTGCCGGTGAGCTGAACAACGGCGTCCTGGGTCTGGATAATGAGTACTACGCTGGTCGGCATCAGACCGAAAACGAGCTGCCCGAGGACGCCGAGCAGAACGAGATCTTCTATCACGACTACGCGGTCGGCGCGAAGATCATCGAGACCCTGTCCCAGGATCTCCGCCAGCTGCGGTCGATCACCACCGGTGACGAGGATCGGGGCTCACAGCCACAGCTGCTGGCCGCCGATCTGGAACTGCTGGAACAGTTGAAACAAGGCGGCCTGCATGCCGAAGACGTCCAGGAGCCGGTGGCCGGTCTGATCGAAGCCCTGGAAGGGGCTCGCGAGGAAGCTCTGGCCCAAGCCGCCAGTGCGCCCAACGTCATGGGTATCGGTGTCAACCAACAGATCATCAGCGAGGTGCCCGACGCCGAAGGCGATAACGCTGAGGTCCTGGCCGGCGCCACCCGTGTCGTGCGCGAATTAGCCGCCGCCTTCGCCAGCAGCAAAGGCCAGTTGCAGGCCCTGAAGGCCCTGGCCGATGAAGCCGACGAGGCGCGGCAGGTCAGCGATGAGGACCTGCACGAACTGGTTCAGGCCAATCACCGTCTGATCCGTGCCATCGTCGCCCAGGCCGAGCGGCTGGAGCTGGGCGTCCCCGATTCCTTGACCATGGAAGACATTCCGGCCAACGAACGCAGTGCTGCCGGCGAAGCCCTGGTGGCGCAATTCGCTGCTCGCCGACCCAGCCAGACCGTGGCGGCCAGCGACGAGTCGGGAGTCCGTGAAGCTGCCTCTGCCAGCGAAGCCGAACCTGTCAGTGCGGAGGCCGAACGGGAGCTGGCCCGGCAGCTGTTGGAAGCCGTGCGTGGCGACGAGGATCTGGCCGAGAACGACCATGTTGCCGATCTGGCCATGGCCCTGGAGAGCGACGAGCAGGTCCCCGAGCTCGCTGACAGCTGTCGACAGACCATTGCCCTGTTGGGTGAGCGTCGGCAGCAGCTGGCTGACGAACTGGCGCAGGCCCGGACCGAGTTGGAAGAGCTGCGCAGTCAGGCTAGCGGCGACAAAGCACCAACCGAAGCCATGGATGCCGGCGCCTCCGACAGCGAAGAACATCCACGGCTACCCGCCCTCGACAGCGCCGAAGCAGCCACTTCCGCCCTGGACGAAGCCCGGCAACGGCTGGCGGAGCTGGAACGCGAGCGCGACGAAGCGGTGCAGGAGCGCGACGAGATGGCCGAAAGCGGCCGCGAGGTGATCCAGCAGCTGAATCAACAGAAAGCCGCCCGCGATCTGGAGATCGACCAGCTACGGGCGCGGGTTACTGCCTTGGATCATCTCAACCGTGCCTACATCGATGCGGTCACCGACATGGCGCAATCCGCCCATCAGGCAGTCAGCGAGCACGCTGGCGAGGTGGACGAAGCCCAGTTGCCGGCCGCCACCACCGTTTTGGAGCAGGCGCTGGAATCCATGCCGGGCGATGACGACGTGCCGCTCTCCGAAGACGCTGCCGAGCGCATGATCAGCGCTACCCGGACCCTGACCGAAGCCTTCAAGGCCGACTACGACCAGGCTCTGGGTGCTCGGGCCGATATCGCCGCCGGCGGCAAGGAAGTGATCGAGGTCCTCAATCAGCAGAAGGCCAGGTTGCTGGAGGAGAATCAGATCCTCTTCAAGGACGTGGAACAGGCGGAGGCTGCCCGGAATCAGGCCGAAGGCGAAGCCCGTGAATTGGCCGAGCGCGTGGTTGCCCTGGCCAGCGAACAAGCCGACGACGAGCAGCTGCAGGAAATGGTGGCCGACCTGGAAGCCAGCCTCAGCGACGACGCGGTACAGGGTGGTGATGAGCCCAGTTATGCTGTGGGCGCCAAAAAGATCCTGGAGAGCATGCGCCAGGTCTCCGATCGTCGAGTACGCGAACGTCTGACGGAATTGGAAGCCCAGCTGGCCCAGGATCAGGAGCGTTTGCAGACGCTGGGTGCGGAGCGCGAGCAGCTGCAGACCCAGGCCGACCAGCTGCATGAACAGCTGGCCGCGGCGCAAGGAACCCGGGATTCGTTGCAGGCCGAGCTGGCTGAATTGCAGCAACAGGGTAGCCAGGCCCAGGCTGCGCAGACCGCCGTTGGCGAGACGCAGGAACAGTTGCAACAGGCCGAACAGGAGCGTCAGGTTTTGGCCCAGCAGTTGGCTCAGGCGGAAGCGCAGCGGCAGGAGCTGGAAGACCGCCTGGCTCAGACTGAAGCCGCCCGCGTCGAATATGAGGCCCAGCACACTGCCGATCAGGCCGTCTTGCAGGAACGTGCCGATCAGCGCGAGGCCCTGCAGCAGGCTCAGGACGAAGCGGCGCAATACAGCCAACAGTTGGAGGTGGCGGCGAAGGCGGCCGAGGCGGCCGAGGCCAAGCTGGAACAGGCTCAGGTCGAGATCGCCGAGTTGCGGGAAACCCAGGAGTGGGAGCGGGCCCAGGTGGAAGCCGCCCAGGCCAGCAGCGGTGAATTGGAGCAGCGGGTGGTGCAGGCTGAGCAGCAGGTTCAGCAGGCCCAGCAGCAGCTGGATGAGACCGCCGCCGAAGCAGCCACCCTCCGGCAGCAGGTGGAGCAGCTTCAGGCCGATAGCGAGCAGGTTCGCGGTCGCGCCCAGGAGAGCAGCGCCGAGGTAGCCAATCTCAGGGAACGTCTGGATGTCGCCCAGCGAGCCAGTGAAGAGGCGGAGGAATCGCTGCAGGCCTTGCAGGCCGAGCATCAAACCGCCCGTATCGAGCGCGATCGCCAGCGCGAGGACATAGAAACCGAGTTGGCGGATCTACGGGTACGCGCCGAAGAACAGGACGATCGCCAGGAGCAACTGGCCGAGCAGCTGCAGGCGGCCCGTGTTGCCAGCGAAGCACAGCAGCAGCGCGCCACCGAATTGGATCAGGAATGCCAGCGTTTGCGCGAACAGCTGAGCGAAGACCAGCAGGCACTGCAGAACACTCGCGAAGAGTTGGAGACCCAGGTGGCGACGGCCAATTCTGCGGCTGCCGAACAGGCTGGCTTGCAGGAACAACTGCAGACCGCCCAGGACCAACTCGCCGAGTTGGATGCTTTGCCGGCGCAGCTACAGGCCGCCCAGGACCAACTCGCCGAGTTGGATGCTTTGCCAGCGCAGGTGCGTGAATTGACGCAGAGCCTGCAGCGCGAGCAGGAGCGGGCGGCCGAGTTGGAGCCGCTCACGGCGCAGCTCGCCGAGTTGGAGGGAAGCCTGCGCACCGAACGGGAACGTGTTGCCGAGTTGGAGCCGCTTCCCGAGCAGCTGCGTGACCTGCAGGCGGATCTGGAACGCAGTCGCGAGCTGATCGATGAGTTGCAGCAAACTGAAAGCGAGCTGCGCGCTGGGCGACAGGCCATGGATGAGGAACTTGCCGGCCTGGTGGCTGAGAAGAGCCGCTTGGACGAGGAATTAAGCGCTGCCAGTGCCGAGCGGGATCGCTTCCGCATCCTGCTGCGTGAGGCCCGTGCGGCCTTGGAGGAATACCGGGTGCGCGACAGCGAGACCACCGGGTTCCGCAACGAGCATGTCGACGAGCTGCGCAAGCGGCTGCAACGGGTGCAGGAGGAATACGACGACGCGCAAGTCCGCTTCGGCACCGATCTGGAGAGTCTACGGATCGAGAACACCGCCCTGCTCAACCGAATCGAGGAACAGCAGCAGAGTATCGGTAGCCGCGATCAGCAGATTTTGGACCTGAAGAACCAGTTCGACGAAATCGGCGATGTTCGGATTGATAACAAGAGTCTGCAGGCTCAGGTCGACAACCTGGCTGGCGAAGTCGAGAGCATGCAGCGACGTAACCAGGAACTGGAGCAGCAGCTCGATGACCTGGGTCGCGACAGCAGTCGGGCCACCGGGTTGCGCGAGGAGTTGGACCATCTGCAATCCGAACGCGAGGACCTGCTCAGCCGGGTCCGTTCCCTGGAAGACGATCTGGCCATCGAACGCGGCCGGGTCGGTGGCCTGCAGGAGGCTCGCGACCAGTTGCGTGAGAGCTTCGATCGCGAGCGTGGTCGCCTGCAACAGAGCCTGCGCGAGGAGCGTCAGGCCCACGACGAGGCCATGGAACAGCTGCGCCGCCTGAAGAGCGAGGTTGCCGGTCTGCAGGCCCGCGTCCGTAGTCTGACCAGTACCGACGACGATTTCGATCTCGGTCAGGACGGCTGATACTTCCATCAGAGGAGGTGCTGCCCCCTCGCGACTCCGGCGCACCCCCCCGGCGGCTTTCTCGCCACTGTCCCGCTGTGCAACCATGGTGTCGTTTGAAGACGCTGATGAAGTGGCTGGGATGGCGGCATCAGGGCCATGCCGGAGCATGCCCCTGGTTTTCAGGTGGCTCAAAGGACCAGGCGGCTCAGCTCATCAGCTTGCGGATCTCCGCCAGCTTGGCGTCCATCAGTGCTTTGCTGTCGGCTTCCAGATTCAGGCGCACCACCGGTTCGGTGTTGGAGGCGCGGACATTGCACCACCAGTCGTCGAAACGGACCGTCAGGCCGTCCAACTCCTCGGTCTTGCCGCCGATTTTGCGCAGTTTGGCGAAAACGCTGTCTTTGTCGGCCTTGAAGTTGATCTCGCCGGAGTGGTGGTACTTCAGCATTGGTGCCACCAGCCCAGACAGGCTCTCGGCCTGGCTGATCACATTGGCCAGCAGGATGAGGGCGTACAGACCAGAGTCGGCGCCGTAGAAATCGCGGAAGTAGTAGTGGCCGGACAGCTCGCCGGCAAAAATGGCTTTTTCCTGCTTCAAGGTCTGCTTGATGAAGCTGTGGCCAACCCGGGTCTCCACGGCGCGACCGCCCCACTGCTGGATCAGCTCGGGGACCACCTTGGAGGAACGCAAGTCGTAGGCAACGCAGGCGCCGGCTTCCTTGCCCAGGAAGTATTTGGCCAGCAGGGCAGTGGTGATGTCACAGGTGACGATGGTGCCGTTTTCATCCACCAGGGCGCAACGATCACCGTCGCCATCGAAGGCAGCGCCGAAATCGGCGCCTTCAGCCTGCACACGGGCCTGCAGCTCGGGCAGGTTCTCGGGTTTCAGAGGATTGGCGTCGTGGTTGGGGAAACGACCATCGGGGTCGAAGTACAGGGGGATCAGTTCCAGACCGGGCAGCTTGGGCGCCAGATGCTGCAACATGGTGCCGATGATACCGTTGCCGCCGTCGACCACGATCTTCAAGGGGCGTTGCAGGTCCAAGAGCTGGGCCAGCTCCTCGCTGTAGGCGTTGATGGTGATTGCATCGCGGATGCTGCCGCCGGGATGTTTCACCACCGTGCCGGCGCGGGCGATCGTCTCGATCTCTTCCATACCGCTACCGGCGCCGACGGGCTTGAAGCCTGGGCCGGTGATCTTGATCCCGCCATATTCGGCCGGGTTGTGGCTGGCGGTGATCATGCAGCCGCCTTCGGTGTGCAGATGATGCATGCTGAAGGTCAGGCAGGGAGTGGAGTGCATCCCGGTATCGATCACCTGCACCCCGGCATCCACCAGTCCCTGGATCAGGTTCCGCTTCAGATCCGGGCCGGACACCCGCATGTCGCGGCTGACGCAGAAGGGCTTGCCGGCCAGGTCGAGGACCTGCGCGACGGCGTTGCCGATGTGATAGGCCAATTGGCCATCGAGCTGGTCGGGATACTGGCCACGGATGTCGTAGGCTTTGAAGGGATCGGCCATGGGGAGCGCTCCTTGAGAAGGCTGGGAACAAGACGTCGCGCAGTGTGGCGCAGCGTGCGCGCGTGCAATCGGAGGCACCTGGATGGGCAGGAATGAGCGTGCGAGCCTCGATCTTGATCGGAGCGTACGCCACCGATGAAACGAGTTCCGGCTGGAGCCTCTGCTGCTGCTTCCTATAGTCCGCCGCTCGTTCGAAACGGTAGGGAGCAGACCGGACATGGAGCTGATCAGCAAGATGGCAGGGGTGGTGCAATCGGTGTTGGGTACCACCAACGAAGCTCGGGTGCGCACCTTCCGCCCGGTGGTACAGGCGGCGAATGCCTTGGAAGACACTCTGGTCGTCGAGGACGACAGTGCTCTGCGGGCTCGCAGCCAGACCCTGCGCGAGCGCCTGAGTGCCGGTGAAGATCGTGCGCTCTGCCGCGCCGAGGCCTTCGCTCTGGCCCGTGAGGTAGCCGATCGTCGCTTGGGCATGTGGGCGGCCATCACCGGCCAGAAAGCCGGGGGCGCGCCCGTGTCGGCTTTCAGCGACGAGCAGTGGGGCGACCAGTTGACCGCTGTGAACGAGGTCAAAGCGGCGCTGCAGAGCGGAACCGACAGCTGGGACATCAACGTGCCAGCAGCGGTATACGCCGTGGTCCGCAAAGCCAATCCGGTGTCCGAGCCGCCCTATCGCATGCGCGCGCACGATGTGCAGCTGATCGGCGCTTCGGTACTGGATTCTGGTCGCATTGCCGAGATGAAGACTGGTGAGGGTAAGACGCTGGTGGCCTCGGTTGCCGCTTTCTACAATGCCCTGTGCGGTCAGGCGGTGCACATCATCACCGTCAACGACTATTTGGCCAAGCGCGACGCGGATTGGAATGCACCCACCTACCGCTTCCTGGGTGTGACGGTGGCGGCGATCCAGAACGACCAACCGCCACCGTTGCGGCAAGAGGTCTACGCCTGCGATATCGTCTACGGCACCAACAATGAATTCGGTTTCGATTATCTGCGCGACAACCTCAAGCAGCAAAAAGAGGAGCAGGTCCAGACCCGACGCGAATTTGGCATCGTCGACGAAGTGGACTCGGTGCTGATCGACGAGGCCCGTACCCCCTTGATCATTTCCGGTCCGGCGCGCGGCCGAAAGGAATTCTACGCCCAGGCCGATGCGGTGGCACGGAAGTTGCAACCCGAGGAGCATTTCGAGGTCGATATCAAGCATCGCCAGATCACCCTCACCGACGAGGGTATCGAGGTCGCCTGTCAGGCCTTTGGGGTTGAAAATATCTACGACGCCGAGCATATGCATCTGCCGCACTTTCTCGACAACTCGCTCAAGGCGCACCATCTGTATAATAAGGACAAGGAGTACCTGGTCCATCAGGGCGAGGTCAAGATCGTCGACGAGTTCACCGGCCGCATGATGCCCGGCCGACGTTGGTCCGATGGCCTGCATCAGGCGATCGAGACCAAGGAAGGTGTACGGGTTCAGGACGAGACCCAGACCTACGCCACCATCACTCTGCAGAATTTCTTCCGCATGTATGACAAGCTGGCTGGCATGACCGGCACGGCGATGACCGAAGCGCAGGAATTCAACGACATCTATAAGTTGGAAACCATCGCCATCCCGACCAACCTGCCGATCATCCGTCGCGACATGGCCGACCTGATCTATGGCACTGGGCAGGAAAAACACGAGGCCATCGCCGAGGAGGTGGCGGCGCTGTATGGCATCGGCCAGCCGGTGCTGGTGGGCACGATTTCGGTCGAGGTGTCCGAGCTGCTGTCGGAATTGTTCACCCGCAAGGGCATCAAGCACAACGTGCTCAACGCCCGTCAGCATCAGCGTGAAGCCGACATCGTGAAGGATGCCGGCCAGTTGGGTGCGGTCACCATCGCCACCAACATGGCCGGTCGCGGCACCGATATCGTTTTGGGCAAGGTCTCGGGTGCTGATCTGCTGACGCATTGGCAGAAGCAGGGCATCGCGCCCAAGCGCCTGAAAGCCGACAGCCCGGAATTGGACGAGGCCTGTATCGATCTGTGGGCCAAGCAGTGGCTGGACGACAAGCAATTGGCCAAGGTGGAGGGTCAATCGCCGGCAGCCAAATTGGAGCTGATCAATCGATCCCGTCGCATGCAGGGCTGGGACGTGTTGCAGGTGCCGAGTACCTATATGGACGGCTGCGACGTGCGCCGCCTGGGCGGTCTGCGGATCATCGGTACCGAGCGGCATGAGAGCCGACGCATCGACAATCAGCTGCGCGGCCGTTCCGGCCGTCAGGGCGATCTTGGCTCCTCGCGTTTCTATCTCAGTCTGGAAGACGACCTGATGAAGCGCTTTGCCGGCCCGACCATGGCCAACATGATGCGCTCCATGGGCCTGAAGGACGGCATTCCCATCGAGAGTCGCATGGTGTCGCGTTCGGTGGAAAAAGCGCAGAAGCGGGTTGAGGAATACCATGCCGGTATTCGCAAGAATCTGCTGGAATACGATCAGGTCGCCAACCTGCAGCGCAGCCAGGTCTACTCCCAGCGCAATCGGATCCTGGAAGGGGAGGGGTTGCAGGAGCTGCTGCTGGATTTCATCAGTCAGTGCTTGGACGACTTGGTCCAGGAAGCCGCTAGCGATGGTACTCGTGGCGAGGCACTGGCCAAGAGCATCAGCACGCGTTACGGCGAGTTGACCGGCCAGCCCGAGCCCGACGCCGATCAGATCCCGGTGCGCGAGGGCGGCGATGCCTGTCGTGATCGACTGATGGATTTCTGTCGTGGTGCCCTGAGCGAACGGCAGCAGGGCTGGGGGCAGGTGTACGATCAGGTGTTGCGCTTCATCCTGCTGGAGACCATCGACCGGCACTGGATGCAGCATCTCTACAATATGGACCATCTCCGTCATGCCATCGGGCTGGAAGGCTACGGCCAGAAGGACCCGAAGATGCGCTTCAAGGAGGAGGGCTTCAAGCTCTTCGTCGACATGTATCAGCTGATCCGTCAGGACCTGACGCGATTGATCTTCCGGGTCCAGATCCAAGCCGAGCAGCCGAATACGCCCGAGTCGCAGTTACAGGCCGGTGGCTTCCAGCCGGCGGGCCGGGTCGAGACCAAGCAGATGAAGACCCTGGGTCCGCAGGGCCCGCGCGAGCAGCCGAAACCGGACGATCCCTGCCCGTGCGGTTCCGGTGCGCCGTATCGACAGTGCCATGGGATGTAGATCCGGCTTATGACCGTTTACCTGGTCGGCGCCGGTCCCGGAGATCCCGGTTTGATCACGTTGCGGGCGCTCCAGCTGGTACAGCGCTGCGACTGCATCATCTATGATTATCTGGCCAATCCGTCGTTGCTGGCAGAAGTGCCGGCGGCGGCCGAGCGGCTGTATGTCGGGAAGATCGGCGCCGCGCCAGATGGCCGTCGGCCGCCGGCGCAGGATGATGAACGCGTGCGGCGCGCCACCTGGAAGCAGGCGGATATCAATCAACTATTATTGGAAAAGGCCCGGCATCATCACTGCGTGGTGCGTCTGAAAGGCGGCGATCCTTTCGTGTTCGGCCGCGGCGCCGAAGAAGCCGAAGTGCTGCAGCAGGCTGGCATTCCGTTTGAGATCGTACCCGGTGTCACCGCTGGGGTGGCGGCGACGGCCTACGCTGGCATTCCGGTAACCCACCGCAAAAACGCCTCTTCGGTGGTCTTTTTGACCGGTCGCGAACATCCCGATAAAAAACGCAGCGCGCACGATTGGGATGCCCTGGCCGGCATCGGTACCATTGTCTGTTATATGAGTGTCAGTAAGTTGGAGGAGGTCAGCGGTGAACTGCTTGCTCGCGGTCGTTCGCCACAGACGCCGGTGGCCATGATCCAATGGGGCACCTATGTCAGCCAGCGGGTGCTGGTGGCGGATTTGGCGACGGTTGCCGATGAGGCCCGTCGGCAGGGTATTGGTTCACCGAGTATCATCGTCATCGGCGAGGTGGTGCGTTGTCGCGAACAACTGGCTTGGTTTGATAAACGGCCCTTGTTCGGTCGAAACATAGTGGTGACTCGTGCCCGCGAGCAGGCCTCCCAGCTCAGCCAGCTGCTGGCGGAAGCGGGAGCCGAGGTGATCGAATGGCCGCTGGCGCGTTTCCGTGCCGATGATCAGGGCCTGGCCGCTGCCATTGCTGCCCTGCCGGAAAGCGAGTACGTCGCGTTCACCTCGGCCAACGCGGTGCGTTTCTTGACCGAGGAATTGTCCCGGCAGGGCTTGGACGCGCGCGCCTTTCGTGGCCAGGTGGCGGCGGTGGGCGAGGCTACGGCTCAGGCCCTGGCCGACTTCGGCATCCGCGCCGATCTGGTTCCGGCCCAGGCCGATGCTGGTCAGCTGGCTGCGGCGCTGCAAACCGCTGGCGCGCGGCAGGTGTTGCTGCCGCAGGCTGGCAATGCCCGGCCGGTGCTGCGGCAGGCGTTGACGGGTGCCGGTATCGTCGTGCAGGTCGAAACCGTCTACCAGAGTGAGACCCTTAGGGAGGTCACGCTGCCGCGGTCGGATCTCGATGCCGTGACCTTCGCTTCGGCCGCGACCGTCGACCGTTTCTGCCAGGCGACCACCGCTGATGAGCGCGCCGCGTTAATCCAGCGGGGCTGCGTCTTCGTGGCCATCGGCGCGCAGACCGCCGCCCGGGTCCAGGGGCACCAGCTGCCCCTTGCCGGTACTGCCGAGCAGGCCAGCCTGCCGGCCCTGGTGGACGCCGTGATTGCCGCCCTGGCCCCTGGAGAAGCCTCATGACACTCGATGTCCCGCTCGCCTTCACCCCTGTCTACCAGACCGTGGTCTGGGGTGGTCGGCGCATGGCCCAGTGGCGGGACGACCTGCCCGAGGGGAAGATCGGCGAAAGCTGGGATATCGCCGATCAGGAGCGTGGCATGTCGGTGGTGGCCGCCGGGCCACTGGCCGGCACCAGCCTGCGCGAACTGGTGCGTGCGCACGGCCAGGAACTGGTCGGCACGGCTTTTCAGGGCGAGGAGTTTCCACTGCTGGTCAAAGTGTTGGATGCCAACGACCGGTTGTCGGTGCAGGTCCATCCCGATGACGAATTGGCGCAGCAGCTGGGTGTCGCCAAGCGCGGCAAGACTGAGTGCTGGTACCTGATCGGCGATGGCGGCGAATTGTTCCAGGGCACGGCGGCAGGGGTCGATGCCGCCGCCTTTGAACAGGCCATCGAGCAGCAGCAGGTCGAATCCTGTCTGAACCGTTTTGAGACCGTCGATGGCGATTTTTTCTTCATGCCGGCGCGCACTGTGCATGCCTTGGGTACTGGCTGCCTGTTGTTTGAAATTCAACAGAGCTGCGACTGCACCTTCCGTGTCTACGACTGGGGGCGGGTCGGCCTGGACGGCAAGCCACGGCCGCTGCATGTTGCCGAGAGCCTGCAGACCATCGACTTCGCGGCGCAGCAGTACGGTCCGGTAGCGACGGATTGGCAGGAGCATCCTCAGGGTGGTACCGTACGCGGTTTGGCCAGTTGCCAGTACTTCACCGTCGCCGAACGGCGTGGCAGCAACTTGGCCCAGCGCGGCAATCAGGTCTGTCACATCGTCTGCTGTATGGCTGGCAGCGGTCGTCTGCGGAGCGCCGGTGGGGAGTTGCCTTTGCAGCCCATGCACAGCTACCTGGTGCCGGCTGCTGCCGGTGACTGGCAGGCTGTGGGGGCGGATCTTCGTCTGCTGGTGGCGCAGCCAGTGCTGTAGTCGAGCAAGGCCGCCCCGGCGACCGACTTGCGCCGGCCCGGCTTGGCCCCAGCCTGTGGCGCCCCAGGTTCGGAGCATCGATGACATTCACGCCCATTCCCGAGGTGATCGCAGCCATCGCGCGCGGTGAAGCCATCGTCCTGGTAGACGACGAGGCACGCGAAAACGAGGGTGATATCGTGATCGCTGCCGAGCATGCCGCCCCCGAACAGATCGCCTTCATGGCCACCAAAGCCTGTGGTCTGATCTGTTTGGCCATGGACGGGCAGATGTTGGACCGTCTTCGCTTGCCGCTGATGACCCGCGACAACCGCGAGGCCCTCGGTACCGCCTTCACTCTGTCGGTGGATGCCGCCGACGGCATTACCACCGGCATCTCGGCCGCCGATCGGTCCTGCACCGTGGCGACCTGCATTGCTGACACCGCTCATGCTGATGACCTGGTCACCCCCGGACACGTGTTCCCGCTGCGCGCCCGCGAGGGCGGCGTGTTGGTGCGGGCCGGGCACACCGAAGCGGCTGTCGATCTGGCTCGGTTGGCCGGCTGCAAGCCGGCTGGGGTGATTTGCGAGATCATGAAACCCGATGGTGAAATGGCACGCTTGCCGGATCTGCGCACGTATTGCCAGGAGCACGGTTTGCTCCTGGCGTCCATCGCCGACCTGATCGCCTATCGTGAGGCGCGGGAGCAGCTGATCGAATTGCAAGCCTCCGGGCCGGTGGAGACGGATGTCGGCGTGTTCCAGGCCTATGTCTATCGCAATGCCATTACCACCGAGCATCACCTGGCCCTGGTCATGGGTGACGATCTCGGGCCCGAGCAGGAGCAGGAGGGTGACCCGGTGCTGGTGCGAGTGCAGCAGGAGACCGTATTTGGTGATGTCCTGCCCTCGACCCGTCTGCCGGGCGCGGGTTCGGCGCGACATTCGTTGCGCCGTATCGCGGAAAACGGCCGCGGTATTCTGCTGCTGATCCACGATGCGTCCGGCAGTCGTATGGTAGCGCAGCTGCGGCATCTCGGTGGTACCGTGCATCAGACGCACTATGATAACGAGTTGCATATGGACCCCCGCCACTACGGCATCGGCGCCCAGATCCTGCGTCATTTGGGGGTGCGGCGCATGTGCCTGCTGACCTCGACACCGCAGTGCTTCCACGGCCTGGGTGGGTATGGTCTGCTGATCCAAGACTACATCGATCCTGTCGGAGTCAGCTGAATGCAACGACACATGCTGCTATCGAAAATCCACCGCGCTGCGGTGACCGACTGTCATCTGGATTATGCCGGTAGTCTGACTGTCGACATCGAGCTGTTGGAGCGCGCCGGCATGCTGATCCACGAAAAAGTCCAGGTGGTCAACATCAACAATGGCGCGCGTTTCGAGACCTATCTGATCGAAGGGCGGCGCGGCAGTCGCGAGCTTGTGGTCAACGGCGCGGCGGCGCGTCTCTGCCAACCGCAAGACCGCATCATCGTCCTGGCCTATGCCGTGGTCGACCAAGCCGAGTTGGCGGATTTCAGGTCCACCGTCTTGGTCTGCGATGAACAGAACCAGGTGATCGAGACCATCCGCTCCTAAACCCGAATTGCCCAAAAGCCTTTTTAGGCCGGTGTTTGGCGGGGGGTTGGTGAAACACGGCGTACAGGCAGGGGCCTCAGGCGCATAGACCTGACGATGTGCTGGTCCAGACTGCCGTCTGGAGACGTGTTATGGCTTATTCGCGCCGCAGCCGGCGCTCGCGCCAGGCGGGTAGTCAGAGTTCCGAGCCTAGCAGCAGTGCCCGGACTGCCCAGGTGCGGCATGCCGAGTCGGATGCAGCGGGTATTGAAGAAGAACAACAGTATGATGCCGCCGAAACTGATGCTGTTGCAGAAGAAGAAGAAGCGGGTGGCAGTCGCAGCAGCCGTCGGACAGCCACCAGTCGTCGTAGTAGTCGGAAATCAAGTCGGACCACGCAGCGGAAGAGCCGTGGCAAGACCAAAGCACCAGCGATTGAGCTGAGCCCGGAGGAACTGCAGACGCAACAGGAGCAGCGCGCCCAGCTGATCCGCATGGTGGGCGGGAGTATCGTGGTTGCTGTGGTGATCGTGGTTCTGGTCGTCCTGATGTTGCCGAATCCGACTGTGGATGAGGCCAGGGCCAAATTGCAACAGGCCAGTAGCCATTTCAAGGAAGTCAGCGCCCTGATCAACCAAGCGCAGGTGGAGCAGGCCCAAACTGGTTTGCAGCGTTTGCGTGAATTGCTGGACGACCCCGTTTATGCCCAGGCCGACGCCAGCTATCAGCAGCGCGCCGAAGCCCTGCAGCAGCGCCTGCAGCCCTTGCAGGAGAAAGTGCAGGGTGCGCTCGATCGCCGTGCTGCCGAACGGAATCTGGCGGTGCTCAAGCAACGTCTGTCGAATGTCCGCAGCGAGACCGACTTGGCAGCGTTACTGGGTCTTTTGGAGGGTTTTCGGCGCAATCCGATCGATCCTGCCGGAGTCGCATTGGCGAATCCCGATCAGCACTATAGCGATCTGATCGTGCAGGTATTGGATAAGGAGCGCGTGATCGAGGCCGAACAGACGCGCCGTGCCGATACCAGCGGTATCGAACAGGAAGCCCGCACCAGCATCGAGAGGCTGGTGCAGAAACGTGAATATAAGAACGCCGCCACGAAATTGGCGGAATTCAAGCAGCAGGCGCCGACTGCCGACTTTGCCGCTCTTGACAGCTATGTAGTTGACTCGCAAAAGCGGGAATGGGAAGCGATTCGCGATCAGGTTCGGCAGAAGGTCCAAATCGCCAGCGGCGCTGGCGCCAGCGACAGTGTGCGGGAAGCCGAGCGCCAGGCCGCCAGCGAACTGCTGAAACAGGTCGAAGAGAATTACGAGGACGAATACGTCCAACAGGCCGAGGCCCTGCGACGAGAATTGTCGCTGTAGCTGCAGGCCCGGTTATAGCTGCATGCCCTCCCCTGGCCTGGTGATCCGGCCGGGGGGTGGCGCCCGCTTGCGGTGGTAGCAACCGATTACTAGAATTTAATGTTGGATCTTCTTCTTTAAGACAAAGTTGTTTCCGGCGTGAGATGCTGGCGTCCTAAAGGCGTAGCCCCTAGAAGAAAGAGCGAAAACCGGGCGCCGCTCGATACGATTGAACCCGTGGGTTCCGGGCGGCGCCCGGTTTGTATTCTCCGTCAAACCACCACTTGCTGTCCATGACAGCATCCATGGAGGCGCGGAGCACGAAGCGGCCTGTTGTGCGAGCAGAAATTTCACGGCACAGCGCGGCGTGCGTCTGCTGTTACACCGGAATCGGGGAGGGACGAGTCATGAAGGCCCCAGACACAGGCACGGCGATCGTCAAGCTGCCGACCGGGATGGCCAGCCTCGATGAGATAACAAGCCAGGCTTCGCCCGGAACCCATGCGGGTTCATTCTACCGGTCGGAGCCTGGCCTTCGACTTTTATATCGGGGAATGATCCACCGAAGCCCCGACACATCGAGTCATTACGTGATGCCAATCGAAGGGATTCGGTGCACCCATGTCTGATGCCCATGATCAGGAATTCAACGAATCCACTGATAACGAACAACTTGCGCACACGATCCGTGTCCTCAAGGCCATCCGGAATGTCAACCAGCTGATCACCCGGGCCCAGGATCGAGACAGCCTGCTCCAGGGGGCCTGCGATTGTCTGACCGACGCGCGTGGCTACGGCAATGCCTGGATCGCCTTGCTGGATGAGGAGCAGCAGCTGCGAGCGGCTTACGAGTCGGGCTTGGGAGAAGCGTTCCGGCCCATGCTTGAACACCTCCATGCCGATCGTCTGACCGCCTGCTGTCGACGGGCCCTCGCCGAGGCGGCCGTGGTGATGGTCGAAGATCCTTCTACGCACTGCACCGACTGCCCGCTGGCCAAGACCTATGAAGGTCGGATGGCGATGGTCGTTCGTCTGGCCTATGGGGAGCGTATCTTCGGGGTGTTGGCCGTCTCCATCCCTGCCACTCTGATGCAAGACGAGGAGGAGGAGGCTCTGCTGGCCGAGCTGGCTGCCGATCTCGCTTTTGCCTTGGAGAAACTGGACCTCGCAGCGGAGCGGAAACAGGCCCAGGATCAACTGCACGAGGAACGGCAGCGGCTCGGGTTCGTCATCGACGGCAGCCGTCTGGGTACCTGGGAATGGAATGTCCAGACCAACGAGACCGTATTCAACGAGACCTGGGCCGCGATGTTGGGCTATACCCTCGAGGAGTTGACGCCGTACAGCTATGAGACCTGGGTGGGCTTGATGCATCCGGAGGATCTGCATCTGGCAAAAGAACAGTTGGCCCGCTGTGTCGAAGGAAAGATCAAAGACTACACCTGCGAATTCCGTATGCGGCACAAGGAGGGGCATTGGGTCTGGGTCTTGGATCGTGGGCAAGTGATGACCCACGATGCGGCGGGCAAGCCCCTGCTGATGTATGGTACCCACGATGACATCAGCGAGCGCAAGCAGCATGAAGAGGCCTTGCGCAAAGCCCAAGAGCTCGCCAATGCCATCATCGAACACGGCCCGGTCGCCACGACCCTCGCCAACCGTGACGGAATCATCGTCATGGCGAATCAGCGGGCCGAAACGGTTCTGGGTTTACACAGGTCGATGATAGATGGCCTCGCCTACAATGCGCCCACCTGGCGGATCAGCCATGCCGATGGATCCCCTTTCCCCGACGAGCACTTGCCCTTCGCGCAAGTCATGGCGCATGACAAGCCGGTCTACAATGTTGAGCATGCGATCACCGAGCCCGATGGCAGCCGACGCATCCTCAGCATCAATGGCGCGCCGCTTCACGACGCCCAGGGCGCAATCGACCAGGTCATCTTTGCAATCCAGGACATCACCGAGCAGCGGCAGATCGAGGAGGCCCTCAGGCGTAGCGAGGAGCACCATCGCATCACCCTGGAGTCGATCGGCGATGCGGTGATCGCCACCGATGCCGAGGGCCGGGTGACGACCATGAACGCCGTCGCCGAGGAGCT
>CAYONM010000032.1:0-23722 GCA_964405325.1 uncultured candidatus Brocadiaceae bacterium
ATCGACAAAATCTCTGCGCGATCTGTAACGTTTATTTCTTTCCGCACCCTAACGACACGGTTTATATCATCGGTATTACCATATTGACCGCATCGATGATGCTTCCATCACAAAGCGGACTTCCCCCGCCAGTCCGGCTCGGACCTCGCGACGTCCGTCGCACTCGCCAGCCGGGCTCCGGTCCCTCGCTCCTTCGTCGTGACTGGCGTGCTTTGCGCATGATCGCCGAAAACCGAACGAATTCGACCTCTGATGGAAACCCCCGAGTTATTCCCGCGTGTCGTATTGGTAGAGTTGGCCTTCCAGGCGTTCGAAGGTCTGCGTCACGGAATCAGCTGCGGCGCCGCGCATCATGTTACCCATGAAGGAACCGAAGGATTCATCCTTCTGGCTCTTTTTTGCGGCTTGCAGATCGCCGATGGATTGGATTTGGAAGACGACCACCAGGGTCGGCTTGCCGCTCATGAGGGCATGCATGGTGGTTTGTTGGCCATCAGCAGTGCTGACCGGCCAATCGGGGAAGCTTGCGCCAATGGCGCCATCGCTGTCTTCCGGATCGAAGGCTTTGCCGCTGGCTTGGATCACCTTGCCGTCCTCCAGGATTTCGGCCAGGGTCGTGCCCAGGGCAGTGCGGTCACCAGCGCTGGCCGATTCCAGGATGGCATCGCGGCGATCGATCCATCCTTGCCAGGCACCAGTGCCCTTGGTGTCCACCAATACAGCATGATTGCGCAGGTCCATCTCATCCCACCAGGTTTCCAGCAACGTGGGTTTGCCTTTGAAGATTTCGCGTGTTTCGTCCCCTGCCATAGCGGTCAAAGCAGCGCGGGTATTCTCGCCGACCTTGGCCTGAGAGACCAGTTTCGGGGTGTAGACCA
This sequence comes from uncultured candidatus Brocadiaceae bacterium, assembly GCA_964405325.1. Lineage (GTDB taxonomy): Bacteria > Planctomycetota > UBA11346 > UBA11346 > UBA11346 > CAYONM01. Next base: position 879 of record CAYONM010000032.1, read on the forward strand.
CCTGCAGATGCGGGAAGCGGGCTTCGTCAAAGGTCGGATTTTTAGCGCCGATGCCGAGCATCACCACCTGCATGGACTCGGGAACGGGTGTCTGGACCATTCGGGTGCTACTACAAGCGGTGACGAGAATGGTGCTGGCGAGAACGCTGAAGAAAAGGCGCATGCGCTTCCTATCGTCGAATGAGGGTTTGTTGAGCCGGACGCGTCAACCCAGGTTGGTTTCGCCTGGGCAGACGTGATGGCCAGTATTCAAATACCCCAATAAGAGCGTTTGCGCAACTCCCATTTATATTCCTCTGTCGTAAAACAAAAATCCTGCCAGTGTGCGCATGATCGAGGTATGAAGCAACCGGACGACGATCGATATCAGGGACCCGAGTGGATTTAGAGCGCCGCCCGGTTGGTTTACTCTCCGATCATCACCCGATGGCTCCAGGCCGGTAGCCAACCGGTATCGATGTGCAGCCAGTCACCATCGCGCCGATAGGCGATGGTTTCCCCGGTCGCCAAATCGTGTAGCGCCGTTGCTGTGCTGCGTAGCCGTAGGCCGGCCTGGTGCAGATCATCCAGGCCGCTGTTCTGCAGCAGCAAGAGAAAACGACCGTCGTCATCGGCCTGGCGTAACACCGGTGCCAGGGTGCAGGGTTCGTCCAGATACAGCGGGAAGCGGTCCTGGCTGGCCCATCGGATCAGGTCCTGGAATTGCCGGAGTTTATTTGGTAGGCCGATATAATACCAGGGATCCAGGCCCAGGTGGACAATGCGACCGCCACGTTCGTTTTCGTAGCAGGTGACCGAGGCGCCGAAGTCGTGATTCTCGTCGAAACGCTGCAGACGCGAGCACACCTGGACCTGGTCGTTCAGAGGTCGCATGGGCGTGCCTCCCCACCACACCGGTGAGCGGCCATCGCCATCTGCTTCGAATCGCTCGTAGCAGGCCTCGGCATACTCGATTGGTTCGATGCCGCATAGTTTACCCAGGCCTTGCCGCCAGCATTCCACCACCGCGCCTTCATCCAGCAGCAGTGGTTTTGACAACAGCGATTCCAAGTCCAGGCGGCTCAATCCCATAGCCGCTTGGCCGGTCAGAATGGCAACGCCGGCGGGGTCAACACCCATGGGGAAGCCCAGTTGCAGCCAGCGCCACATGGCCGTGGCGTCGTAGGTGCTGCCGCTGTCTCGAGTCCACGGTCCGCTGATGGGTGCGTTAAGGGCGTAATTTGGCGCCAGTACCGGGCGCAGGCCGCGTTGTGGCAGGTAACGACAGGCAGTGACCAGGTCTTTCCAAAAATGTTTGCGTCTGGCAAATTCTTGGCACAGGTCCTGGTAGGGCTGGTAGTCGTGCGAGAATTCGTGCAGAGTATTCATGGCCACGCCGGTGCAGCCATTGGCGATGGCGCCGGAAATCTCGTTGCACACGGTGCGGATGGATTTGAACAGAGGGTTGCTGGGCCAGTCTTCGAATTCGTAATGAATGTCGCTGACGCTGGCCGGATAACGTGCGCATTGCGTCATGACATCCAGCCATTTCCGAAACATCTCACCCGGAGCGTCGTCGCGATAAAAACCGTGCCCGGGCCGGGTGTGGCTGGCCCCCATGGTCTGGATGCATTCGACATAGAAATCATCACGATGATGCGGGACGCCATCGCCGACGGTCATCAAACCCATGTGGATCGCGGGTTTGACTTCGCGTGCGGCTTCAGCGCAGGTGTGGCAATACGTTTGCAACACCTGGTCTTGATGGTCCAGCCATTGCCGACGTAGATCGGTCTGTTCCGGATCATCCAGGGCAGCAACCAGTTGCTCGCGCGTCCACCCGCCGGCATCGAAGCCAGCCAGGCTGGCAGGAGAAAAATCGCCACGCGCGTGGGTCGAGGAGCAGAGGTGGTCATCCACCCACAGCGTCTTTGGATCCGCGCCAGCAGCCAGACGATACAACTCGGCGGTCCAGGCCAGGTAACGGGGGTCGGCCGGCGAGGCGAGTTTTTGCGACATGCAGCCATCGGCACTGGTGGCGCCATCGTAGGGCAGGGTCGGCAGGTGTTCACCAAAATGGCCGTGGCACTTGGCGCCATGGGTGGACAGGATATTGATGCTGACAGTCACACCCTGCTCGCGGAAGGGCAGCATGCGTTTATTCAGTTTCTCAAATCGCTTGGCCAGATCGTCCAAAGGCCAGTAGCCGTGATGGAAGACGTACTCGCCACCAAAGAAGACCAGTTCGTCGAAGACCTCGGGCTGCTGCCGATGCAAGTCCTGCAGGGCCTGATAACAATGGTCGTTGTTCCAGATGCGGTATTTGATCCGCCAGCTCAGGCAGAAATCAGTGTGGTCCGTAGCGGTGTTTGAGCCCGTGTCCATGCTAGCAATATAATGCATGTGACCGGAGAAAGGCATGAAATATCACACATAGGCCAGCAGGATCAGGCAGGTCATGCTGTGGCGAGACCCGCGGCCTTTGGCTCGCGGGTCTGTTTATGCTTGGTGTCAGAGATCTGTCGCAGCGATTATTTTACACGAAGAGCATCGGGCGCCCTGTTATTTCTTCTTCTGATCCCAGTCTGGTCCCAGTAATTTGTCCAGGGTGAAGAGATCCACTTTCGCCCAGCCATCGTAGCGTTTGACGCCGGAAGAGACGGTGTCGCACCAGTAGTAGGATTCGACACCCAGCTCCTTCAGGCGTTTGTCCAGATATTCACCGAATTTCGGGTGATGAGTGCCGTTGCCGCCATCTGCCACTGGGATATCCTTGCGGCCGCCGTAGACCGGCATCATCGGCGGGTCGTCGGCGCTGGCCTGCTGGTAGGCGGAGAAATCAGCGATTGCGTCCAATACCTCGTCACGATGCGCCAGGCCGTACTGGAAGCGTTCGGTCTTATCCTTGGGCAGGTCCGGGTGGAAGGCGTGGGCACCGTAGGTGATGCCGGGAATCCATTTCTGCATCTGAATGGGATCAAGGCTGGTCTGGGCCTGGTTTGGTGTGGAGCAGAGCGCCCGCGTCGAGACCTGGGCGATGGGATCCGTGTTGTCGGGGTCGGCGAGATCGTTACGCATGGCCAGCCAGGCGCTGGTGGCGCCACCGGCGCTGCCACCGGTGAGCAGGATGCAATCGGGATCGATGCCGAGTTTCTCGGCGTGATATTTGACGTGCTGCAGGCAACGGGCTGCGTATTCTTGAGTTATCGGGGCCACCTTTGGCCCGCCGCCTTCAGTCAGCATTTTTCGGGTCCCGGCCGTCAGCCCAGAATCAGCTCGCAATCCTGATTTCCGCGACTGCCGACACTTGCGGATATCGGGGTGTGCGCTTGACTCTGGAGTCGACCCCGACGAGCACCGCAGTCATTGGCAAAACCGAATTATCCGACCAATTTCTCCATCGCGTCGATGAAGTCCGCCGGCAGTTTGGCGCTGCGCAGGTTGAGCTGTTTATCAGGCAGCGGCACATCGATGCTGTTGGCGTGCAGCAGGTGCCGGAAGACCGGTATCGGATCCTGGCGGTCGCCGTAGACCCGATCGCCAAATAAGGGATGGCCCATTTCGGCAAAGTGGATGCGGATCTGATGATGGCGGCCGGTGAGTGGCCGGACCTGCATCAGGCTGGCATCGGGGCCCAGGTGGCGATCCAGCTCCCAGGTGGTGATCGCTTCGCGGGCGCCGTCGCCTTTGCCCGAGCCCCAGCGTTCAAAACCGCGTTGCCGTTCTTTGCAGATCAGGTAACTGCGGCGCTTGCCCTGCTTGTGCGGATGACCGCGGACAATGGCCATATAGCTCTTGGCGATGGCGTGCTCGCGGAAGCAGTCCTTGAGGTGGGTGGCCATGGTTTTCGAACGGGCGAACAGGACGAGGCCCGAGGTCTCGGCATCCAGGCGGTGCACGGCGTGCAATTCACCCAGTGGTTCCGACAGCATGCGTTCCAGGCACCAGCTGCGACCGTGGTCACCAGGTACCACCGGCAGGCCGGGGGGCTTGTCGTAGGCGATCAGGTCGTCGGCGTCGTGCAGCAGGCGTTCAGGCTCGAAGTCGTGGTCGAGGGGGTCTTTGCGTGGCGGCCGGAATTCGACGATGTCACCCTTGCGCAGCTTGCGATTGCCAAAGGTCTCGATGACGCCGTTGATCCGACAGCAGGCGTTGGCCAATGCGCGGCGAACGGCACGGATCGACAGGCGGTGACGGCCCTTTTGGCTTTCGTACAGATAGTGGGCCAGGGGCAGGGCGGCTTCGTGCCCGCGCACCACCAGGGCGTCGGGGCCGGCCGTCCAATGGCCCGGGCGAGGCCGTGCCGGGCCAGGTGGCCGCTGCTCGCTGCCACGTCGCTGCTCGCTGCCACGCCGTGACGCTTGGTTGCTGCGACCGCGCTCGGCTGGCTTGCCGGACTTGCCGCGACTGGGTGGACGGCGGTTCACTCGGACGACTCCCCGATCATCGCGTCCAGGAAGGCCTTGGGCTCCAACACCTGATAGTCGTCCGGAATGGCGACCTGCATGCGGTCGCTGCCGATCCCGGGCACGGCGTCGAAGCGGCGCACGCGCACCCGATAAGTGTTGTCGTCCCGCGGCAGATCGATCTGGATGCGAGTCGGCCGCCGAGCGGTGCCCAGGTGCTTGTAGTTGTCGTATTCAATATCCGCCAGCAGGCTGCCGTCCTCGCGGTACAGCCACTTGTGGTCCACTTCCGGATTGCGGCCATCGTCGATGGTGAAGTGCACCTGGAGGTCGCCAGCCATGGTGCAGACGATCGCACCGTTGTGGACCGGGCTCTGGCTATAACTGACAGCTTGTGGGACCGGGCCGCTTTTGATCTCGTCGATCAGCAGGCGCAGGTCGGTCAGCAGATTCAACTGCTGCTCTGCCAGGCTGCCGCCACCGCGTTCGGCGTCGAGTTCCTTGGCGGATACGGCTAATTGGTCCAAATCAGTGGTGACTGCAACACGATCCAGCACCAGCATCGCCTTCAGACTGCCATCGGGATCGATGCGGCCGCTCAGGAAGGCCTTGCCCAGTTTGGTCAGATGCAAGCGAAAGCGGTTGTGGCTGTCCACCCACAGGTTGACGGTGAAGGTCAGGCTGTCGGCGTCCGGCCGCTTGATCTGGACCACCAGATCGGCGGTGCAGGCCTGGGCGACGCCCATGCTGGCGATGACTTGCGGCATGGCTTCGGGGTTGCTGCCAGCAAAGTCGCGCTGACTGCCGCAGGCAACCAGCAGCAGACAGACACTGATCATTGTGGTGCTTGAGAGGTGACGAATCGCTTCCATGAGCGTTAGCCTCCGATGGCGATGACCGTGGGCAAGGAGGGCTCACTCAGCAAACAGTCGCGAGCAGGTCGTAGCCCTGCTGGCCCGTGATACGCACACGCGCCCATTCGCCGACATGCAGCAGGTTGCTCTGGACCAGGGTGCAGCTGTCCACCTCGCTGGCCTGACCGGCATGGCGGCAGGCATACCGGTCGAAGTCCAGTTGCTCATCCACCAGTACCGTCAACTCGCGCTGCAGCCAGCGTTGCTGGCGCTGTTGATGCAGCGCTTGTTGTTGGCTCATGAAGGCCTGGTGCCGCTCCTGGATCACCTCGTCTGGGATCTTATGCGGCATTTTGGCGGCCGTGGTGCCCTCTTCATCGGAATAGGCGAAGCAGCCCACCTGGTCGAAAGCTTGCGCCCGAGTGAAGTCCAGCAGCTGCTGAAAATCCTCGTCGCGCTCACCGGGGAAGCCGACAATGAAGGTGGAGCGAAGCGCCACCTCGGGCATGGCTTGACGGATCGCGTCCAGGCGACCTTCGATGTGGGCGCGGTCGGTGCGCCGGCCCATCACCGCCAGCATCCGGTCCGAGGCGTGCTGTAGCGGCATGTCGACATAGGGCACCACGCCGGGCGTTTTGGCCATGGCGTCGATCAGGGCCTGGTCGAAGTCGTTGGGATAGCAGTAGTGCAGACGGACCCAGCTCTCCGGTGCGGCAGCGGCCACCGCTTGGACCAGCTCGGGCAGGCGGCGCTGGCCGTAGCGGTCCTGGCCGTAGTAGTCCAGCTGCTGGGAGATGAGGTTGATCTCCTTGACTCCGCGCTTGTGATAGATTTGAGCCTGCGCCGCCAGTTCCTCGAAGGGACGGCTGACGTGCTTGCCGCGGATCAGGGGGATGGCGCAGAAATTGCAGCTGTTGTCGCAGCCCTCGGCGATTTTCAGAAAGGCGAAGTGCGGTGGGGTGAGTTGGCTACGCTGATCGTGGCTCAGATGGTGCTCGTCCAGATCAGGAAAGTGCTGGTGCAGGATGGCCGGCAGCTGCTGGTACTGTTTGAAGGTCAGCCACTGATCCACCTCGGGCATGCCTTTGGAGAGTTCGGCGAGGTAGCGATTGGTCAGGCAGCCAGCGACGAACAGCTTGGCGTCGGACTTGCGCTCGTCCGTCGCCTCCAGGATATGGTCGATGCTCTCGCGCTTGGCGTCCTCGATAAAGCCGCAGGTGTTCACCAGGACCGCATCGGCTTCGGGGAGTTGGTCGGTCAGCTGAAAGCCGACGCTCTTGAAGCCGGTGACGAGGTCCTCGGAGTCGCTCAGGTTCTTGGCGCAGCCGAGGGAGATCAGGGCGAGTGACTTGGTCATGGGTGGGAGTCTGGAGGGCGATCGGGCGGCGTCTACCGGGTTGGTTGCAGACCTGTCGTAGTTGCTGCTTGCCGGAAGCCACCTTTTCTCAAAACTCTGTTGCCTTCTTCGAGTTGCTGCAAGCTGATGCGTACCGGTAAGCTGCGTGTCAGCCTGGGGTTCCGGACTTATCGTGCGACTCTCTCACGCGGGGAACCCTCCCCCAGACCCACCTTGGCCGAGTAGTGATGACCCATCGGGACGTGCCGGGATTAACGATTCGCGATGCCACAGCGGCGGACGCCGAGGTGATCAACGCGATGATCTGGGAACTGGCCCAGTTCGAGCAACTGCAGGATCAGTGCCATAGCACCGTCGAGCAGGTCGCTACCGAGTTGGGGCGCACCAATCCCACCCTGTTTGCCGTGATTGCCGAATTGGCGGGCGAAAAAGACCCCATCGGTATGGCGACCTGGTTCGAGACCTATTCCACTTTTGCAGCCCATCGCGGCATGTACCTGGAAGACCTCTACGTCCGTCAGGCTTTCCGGCACCAGGGCATCGGCTCGCAGCTGCTCCGGCATCTGGCCAAGATCGCTCGGGCCAAGGACTACCGCCGCCTGGAATGGTTGTCTCTGGTCTGGAATACCGACGCTCTGGAGTTCTACGAGAGCCTCGGTTCCCGACCTTCGGATGTCTGGACCAATTTCCGTCTCGCCGGCGAGTGGCTGGACCGTCTCGCCGATTCCTAATTCTGACAACGGGCCCTGACGATGACGCGTGCCCGCTGATACCAGCAGGTCGCGGCCAGTCGTCAGGGCCTGATCGTTTGCCGAAGGAGTGTCCTCATGGTGTTGCGAGAACTCGTCCACAGCGTGTCCTTGGACGGCGTCAAATACGAAATCCGTGGTACCTTGGCCCAGCGTGCTCACGAATTGGAACTGGCCGGCAATGAGATCCTCAAGCTGAATATTGGCAATCCGGGCCTGTTCGGCTTCCGTATGCCCGAGACCATGCGCCGGGCCATTGTCGAGAATCTCGCTACCTCCGATGCCTACGTGCATCAGAAGGGTATTTTCCCGGCGCGTGAGGCGGTGGTCATGCGGCTGCAGGGTCGCGGTATCATGGATGTGACTGCCGAAGAGGTGCTGATTGGCAACGGTGTTTCCGAGTTGATCGTGATGTGCATGAAGGCGCTGCTGAATCCCGGTGACGAGGTGTTGGTGCCGGCTCCGGATTATCCGCTGTGGACCGCCTCGGTGATGATGCATGGTGGTAAAGTGGTGCCGTATCAGTGTTTGCCGGAAAACGACTTCCTGCCCGATGTGGCGAGCATGGAGCAGCAGATCACCGGTCGCACCCGTGCCATCGTGGTGATCAATCCCAACAATCCCACGGGCCGTTGTTATCCGCCCGAGGTCCTGCGCGATATCGCTCAGTTGGCAGAAAAGCATGGTCTGGTGGTGTTTGCCGACGAGATCTACGATGAAATCCTCTACAATGGCGCCAGTTTCACGCCCATGGCCACGCTGGCCACCAAGACCCTGTGCTGCTCCTTCAATGGTCTCAGCAAGATTTACCGTGCTTGCGGTTTCCGGGTGGGCTGGGTGTCCTTCAGTGGCGAAAAAGACCACGCTCGTGGCTATTTGAAAGCCGTCGAATTGCTGGCGGCGCTGCGGCTGTGTGCCAATGTGCCTGGGCAGTGGGCGGTGCAGACCGCTTTAGGTGGCTATCAGTCGATTTTCGATTTGACCGCCCCTGGCGGCCGCTTGTATGAGAGTCGTCTTGCTGCCATGGAGTGCATTGCGCAGAGCAAATATCTGTCGCTGGTCGAACCAGAAGGCGCTCTCTACGGTTTTGTCAAGGTGGATACCGATATCCTGCCGGAATTCGACGACGAGCAATTCGGTCTGGACCTGTTGGAGCGCAAGCACGTGCTGATCGCGCCAGGCTCCAGTTTCAACGTGCCGTATCGCAACCATTTCCGCATCACCATGCTGCCGGAGCCGGATGTCATGCGCGAGGTGTTTCGCCGGATGGAGGTGGTGTTGGATGAGTATGCGGCATAGCTCCAAAACTGCTTTCGTAGCGGCGTCAGCGGCACGGGGCCGTTGGATGCTAAAGGTGGTCCGTTGTTTGACTGGGTCTCGCTGATGCTTTGGTGGCACGCCCGGTGCTGTTAGGCTGGGTCGATGCATATCGCCGCCGTGGTTCTGCTGATCCTCTCCGGGCTGTGCTTCTGCGCCGCCGGTGTGTTGCGTTGGCGGCACCTCACTGCGCCGGATCGGCATGTGGAGGGAGGGCGCATCACCTGGCTGGGCATGGGCCTGCTTTCGGCCAGCGTGGTGTGTTCGCTGATCGATGGCCAGCATGTGCGTTTCCTTTCCGCCGGACTGTCGGCCTGGGCAGCGGCGGCAGCCGCAATCTTCTTGACCGGTTTCCTGCGTCGGCCGGGGCCGACCCTGTTCGCTCTGCCCGCCGGTGGCCTGGCGCTCCTGGGCGCCGGTTTGGCTTTGTTGGAGCAACCGCAGCAGGGGGATGAGCCTCTGGCCGTGCTGGCGATATTGCATGTGCTCTTTATGGCCGGCTACACCGCGGCCATGCTGGTGGCCGGTTCCGGTGCCGGCTTGTATCTCATGGCGGCCCGGCAATTGAAGCGGGCGGACAAACGTGGTCTGGCGCTTCCGAGTCTGCCCTTTTGCTGTCGGGTATTTGAGATCGCCCTGGTGGTGGCAGCGGCGCTTTTAATCGGCGGCGTCGCCATTGGCGGCGTCGCCATCAGTGGCGCGCAGATGCGCATGCAACCGGATTTTACCCTGGCGACGCCAATTCCAGTGTTGGCGGTGATCAATCTACTGGGTATCAGCGCGCTGTTGGCGGTACAGCTCTACGGTCATTTACCACGACGGCGGCAAGCGCACGGCATTCTGGCTCTGGAGGTGGTGGTGGCGTTGACGCTGATCGTCTTGTTCATGGATGCTGCCCATGGCTGAACTGTGGGTGGTCGGCTGGGATCATCACTGTTCGCCGGTGGAATTGCGCGAGCGGATGGTGGTGACGGCAAGCGATCAGGAGCGATTATTGCAGGCCTTGTGCGCAGTGGAGCCGGTGTCCGAAGCGGTCCTGTTGAGCACTTGCAATCGCACCGAATGCTATCTCGCTGGTGAAGCAGCGGCCGAACAGGCGGCGCTGCACTTGTTGGCCGCGGAGATGGGTGTTCCTGACGACGAATTGCGCACGCATGCCTTTGTGTACCACGATGCAGCGGCGGTGCGGCATTTGTTCCGGGTGATCGGCAGTTTGGAGAGCATGGTGTTGGGTGAATATCAGATCCAGCATCAGGTGAAGCAGGCCTTTGAAGCAGCGCAGGCGGCGCAGGCCGCTGGGAAGCGGCTGAGCGCCCTGTTTCAGCGGGCCCTGGCCGTGGGCAAGCAGATCCGCAATCGTACTGGTATCGGCGAGCACAAGACCTCGATTGCTTCGGTGGCAGTGGATCTGGCGCAGCACATCCACGGTGATCTGCGGCGAAAACGCCTGCTTGTCTGCGGTGCTGGCGAAATGGCCGAATTGGCGGTGACCCACCTGCTGGAGCACGGCGTGCATCAGGTGGCGGTGGTCAACCGTTCGCGCGAGCGCGCTGAGACGCTGGCCCAAGTACACGAGCACCCGGATATCGCGCTGACGGTGCACGACTGGCTGGAATTGGAGCATCTGATTCCCGCCAATGACATCATCATCAGTTCCACCGCGGCACCGCATGCGGTGTTGACCACCGAGCTGCTGGCCCGCGTTAGTTGCAAGCGTCGGGAGCCATTGATGGTGATCGATCTGGCTGTGCCGCGCGATGTCGAGGCGTCCGCCGGTGAGCTGGACAATGTCTATCTCTACAATATCGACCATCTTGACAGTATCGTTGCCGATTATCGTGATCGTCGAGCGGCTGAAGTCGGGGCTGCCGAGGAGGTGATCGAGGAGTGCACAGCGTATTTCCTGCGTCAGAGCAACCGTCAGAGCAACGAACTGTTGGCTGCCGTCGCTCGCGCGTTTGTTGGCGAGGTGGAGGTGGAGCATCAGCGCCTGTGCAAGCGGCTTGGCCTGGACGAGGTGCATGCGAAGGAGGCTCGCCAAGCGTTGGACCGTTTGGCGGGTAAGTTGCGGCACCGTTTATTGACGCTCTGTAAGGACCATCCCGAGGATCCGGAGGTGGCGGGCCTGGTGATGGAGTTGATTCGGGAATCAGATCGCTGACGGGTGTGACCGTGGCATGATGTAAGCGATCGACTGTTGGACGGGCCTGCTTCGACGCAGCCTTGTTGGGTTTGCGACGGGAAAGGTCCGGGTTCAACACGCTGCGGTTACACGCTCGCTGACGAGCCAGGCGGGTTGGTTGGATCGGGATTATTTGGAAATTCGATCACCTGACGATGGGTTTGAACACCGCGGTCGCGGAAGCTGCGGACCAGGCGGCGGCGCATATCGGCCTTCAGGTACCAGGCGTTTTGTGGCGATTCTGCCCAAGCCGCCAGCCAGCAGGTGACCCGATCGGCGGCCAGGTCCCAGACCCACAACTGGGGTTCTTCGGCAGCACGGAAATGCTCGCTGGCGGTGGCGGCGGCCAAGGCCAGCTCTTCGATCTCGTCCAGGTCCTGATGGTAATCCACCGAGAAGACCACCGTCGCCCACAGGTAGTGGTCACGGTGCGAGAAATTCTCGATTTCCTTGTTCAGCATTGCGGAATTCGGCACCACGTAACGGCGCCAGTCCCAGACCTTGATCACCGTGTGGGTCATGGTGATGTCTTCGACCGTGCCGTATTTGTCGTCGATCATGACGGTATCGCCCAGCCTGATCTGTTGCGACAGGCTCATCACCACGCCGGCAAAGATGTTTTCCACCAAGGGCCTGGCGGCGATGCCGACCACCGCAGCTGCGATGGCAGTGACTACCGACAACATGGTTTGCGGAATATCGCCGAGGAAGGGGAAAACAGCAACCAGCAGGCCCAGGGTGATCAGCAGCAACATGGCCCCGCGGCTCATGATGCTGAAGCGATTCCGGACGCTGGTCCGGGCTACCTGCTTGGCAGTCTGGTTCGGGTTGTCCATGGGCGCGTCTTCGCCCACCGGTACGGCCATGGGATTGATGCGCGGGATGCGCGCCAAGCGGGCATCCCGAATGCGGGCGAGCAAGCGGCTCACCGTGTATCCGGTCGCCAGCGCTATCAGGATGACAGCCAGTGGCCAGACCAGGGTGTGAACCGTGGTGTACACCGTAGTCAGCATCAGCTGAGGGCTCCAAGGAATTGTTTGATCCGGGCCGTGCCCGGCCGGTCGAGGATCTCGTCCGGTGAGCCCTGTTCTACCAGCAGTCCGCCGTCGAGAAAGCACACCCGGTCAGCGATGGCACGGACCACATCCATCTGATGGGTCACCAGCAGCATGGTCATGTCCTCGCGGCTGGCCAGATCGCGGATCACGGTCAGGACCTCGCCTACCAGCTCGGGATCCAGGGCGCTGGTGGGTTCGTCGAAGAGCATGATATCCGGCTGCATGGCCAGGGCACGGGCGATGGCGACGCGCTGCTTCTGGCCACCAGAGAGCTGGTCGGGCCAGGCCTCGGCTTTGTCGGCCAGGCCCACCTGGTCCAGCAGTTCCACTGCCCGGTCGCGCGCCTGCTTTGTCTGGCAGAGCCCGGTCTGCACCGGTGCCAGGGTCAGGTTGTCCAGCACCCGCAGGTGCGGAAACAGATGGAAGTGCTGGAACACCATGCCGACCCGGCGGCGCAGGTGGTGTTGTCGCTTGCGGCCGGCTCGATCCAGATGCGCGCCGTTTTCCCACATCGCTTCGCCATCAATGGCAATACGCCCGGCGTCAGGGGATTCCAGAGTCATCAGCAGGCGTAGGATGGTACTTTTGCCCGAGCCCGAGGGCCCGATCAGCGACAAGTGCTCACCGGCCGCCACTTCGAGGGAAAACCCCTGCAGTACCGGTACACCATCGAAGGCTTTGTGGATATCCTGAAAAATGATCTGGGGAGTGGTCATTCGGATTCCTTTGTCTTTCTGGCGATCCCCTCAGAGCTCGGTCGGTGTGCTCTTTGTGAGTGTTCAAGAAGCACGGCAGTGAGGCTATCCGATCGCTCTGAGAGGCAGGCCAATCATCAACCATGGCGGACGGGCATGGATTTTTCCAGACGGCGAACCAGCCAGGAGCCGAGCAGCGCGAGAATCAGGAAGATGGCACCCACCAGGGTGAATGCTTCGATGCTGCGGAAATGGGTTGAGCTGATGCTGCGTGCGGCGGCAAGCATTTCGCCGACGGTGATGTAATACAGCAGCGGTGTTTCCTTGAACATCGACAACAAATAATTGCCCAGGGCCGGCAGGCAACGGGGCAGCGCCTGTGGCAGGAGGACCAGGTTGAAGGTCTGCAGGGGGCGCAGGCCCAACGCGCGGGAGGCATCCAGCTGACCGGCAGGAATATCATCCAAGCCGGCGCGGTAGACTTCCATGGTGTAGGCGGAGATGTGGAGGCCCAGGCAGACGATGCCCACCAGCAGGGCCGGGGTCTGCAGGCCCAGCAGCGGTAGAGCGCCGTAGAACACCAGCATCAGCTGGGTCAAAAGCGGCGTTGATCGGATGAATTCCACGCCCCAGCGAACCCAGGGGGCCAGGCTACGGACTCGCTGCAAGCCCGCCCAGAGCAGGCCCAGTCCCAGGGCCAGGGCGAAGCCGCCAGCGGTGGCCAGACAGGTGACCCACAGGCCCTCGAGGATGGTCGGCAGGATCTTCCAGGCGAAGGACCAGTCCCACAGTGTCTGCCCCAAATGCTGCGCATGGAGCCAGCCGCGATACCACAGCAGGGGTGCTGTGATCAGGCCGGCCAGCACCAGGCAACCGAGGGCCATGGCGGCCCAGCGTGGATTGATCCAGGAAAAACAACGTCTGGCCAGATCGGCGAGTCGCGTGCCCCAGCGTTCGCGAAATTCGCGGCATTCCATTCGTCGCAGGGGCAGGATGAAGGCCATGCTGACGAGAAAATAGAGCAGCATGACGACGAGGTAGATTGTGAATTTATGCCCCGGCGCGTGGTCCGAGAGCAACCTGGCCTGGAACATCAGGTCGTGCAGATCGATGGCCACCATCAGCGCGGTCAATTTCAGTAATTCGATGCCGAGATTACCGGCTGGCGGCAGCATGGCCGGGATCGACTGTGGCAATTGTACCGTCGCCAGGATCTGCAGTCGGCTTAGGCCCAGCGCGCGGCCAGCCTCGAATTGCCCCTTGGGGACTGATTGCAAGGCACCGCGCACAATTTCCGCACCGTAGGCGCCACCATGGAGGCCCAGGACCAGCACGCCCACCACCCAGGCCGGCAGGTCGACGCCAAAGGTCGGTAAAACATAATAAAACCAGAAGAGCTGCACCAGTGCCGAGGTGCCACGAAATATCTCGACAAAGACTGTCGCCGGAATCCGCAGTGGTGCCGGTGCCGCGAAGCGCAGCAGGCCGGCTGACAGCGCCACGGGAATGGTGAGGGCACAGGCGCCAAAGAACACGCTGACGCTGATGAGCAGGCCATGCCAGAAATAGGGGAGGGTGTCGAGGAGGGTCATGGGCTGGATGAACGAGCTTCGTTGAAAGGAACACAGCGGGCACAAAGGCACAAAGAGGTTTCAAAGAGGGGAGTGGCGGTGGACTGGTGTATACCCGTGCCGTGCCCTAGCCGTAATAGCATAATCATCGCGGTCTCTTGTCCTTGCGATGTCTGCCAGTCACGGGTGTCGAAAACTCGGTGCTTTGCTGCTCTCGTAAAAGAAACCAAAAGAAGCGACCTATTCCTCAGTGGTCGAGGTCAGCTGTTCCGCCGTGACAGCACCAGGCAGTTCGGCCTTGGTGAAGCCGAAGGGCTTGACCAGTTCCAGGTGTTCAGGGCTGCCGATGAAAGCGGCCAGCTCCTGATTGAAGGCCTCGACCAGTGCCTGGTCGGCCTTGCGGAAGGCGAAGGCGCCATAGCCAGCGGCGGCTTTGCCATCGATGATCGGATCGGTGAAGGGGACAGCGCGTTCAACGCCAGCTTCCGTGCCCAGTTTGGTGACCAGATCCTGAACGGTCAGGGCGGTACCGGCGAAGGCGTCCACCTGACCGGCGCGTACTCCGGCAACGGCCGACGTGTTGTCCGGGTAGACGGTGACCTGGCTGTCGGGAATGTTGAGTTTTTTGGCATAGGTCACTTCGACCGTGCCCTCGACCACACCGATGGAGACATCCGTGTTGTCTTTCACGTCTTGATAGCTGTGCAGCTGTTTTGGGTTGCCGGCCTTCACCAGGAAGGCCTCGCCGATTTTATAGGTGGGATTGGTGAACGCGACCGACTGGCCGCGTTCGGGAGTGATGTACATGCCAGCGCCGATGCAGTCGTAGCGGCCGGAATTCAGGCCGTTGATTAACGCGCCCCATTCGGTGATCTGCAGTTCCACCCGTGCAATGCCCAGGCGTTTGGCGATGACGCGGACGATTTCCGGGGCTTCGCCGGTAATCTGATTGGTGCTCGGGTCTTCGTAACCGTAGGGGGCCTCGTTGGCGCAGGCGACGGTCAGGACGCCAGCGTTTTTGACGCGTTCCAGGGCATTTTGCGAAGTGGCAGGCCCGAAGCAGCTGGCAAGCGCCAGGCAACAGCAGAGCAGAGCGAAGGCTTTCATGGGAGGGTCCTTGTGAAGCCAGCAACACGGAGGCGGGGCCTCCGTGTTGCTGGTGGGGTTGGTGTTGGTGACCAGCGCAGCCGGACAGGTTGCGCTGGTGCGTGGTTATCTCAATCCGTATCGGCGGGATAGACACCATTCTCGTCGTGGACTTCCCGGCCCGACACCGGCGGGTTGAAGGCACAGATCATGCGCATGGTCTTGGTGGCCCGCAGCAGGTGGCGATCGTGCTTGTTCAGGATGTACACGGTACCGGGGGTGAGGGTGTAGATCTTGCCGTCGTCGGTGGTTTCGATCTCACCTTCACCCTCGATGCAGTACACCGTTTCGAGATGGTTCTGATAATGGATCAGGGTCTCGGTGCCGGCGTGGATCAGGGTGTCGTGGAAGCTGAAACCCATGCCGTCGTCCTTCAGCGACAGGCGGCGGGAGTTCCAGTTGTCGGTTTTCACATCCCGGTCGGTGCCGAGAATCTCATTCAAATGCCGGACGATCACGCATCGACCTCCAGCAATTCACCATTCTTGACGCGTGCGGCAACCGCCGAGACGGCATCAGCCAAACGGCGCAGGCCCTCTTCCAGAACCTCGTCTTCGATGGTCAGCGGGCCGAGGAATTTGAGCACACAGCCGCCGGAGCCACAGTTCTCCACAACCAGGTTGCGATTCTTGCACTCGTTCACCACCTCCGCGGCAGCGCCATCGACCGGGATCTCGAAACCCCAGATCATGCCGCGACCACGAATGCGGGCGTTCAGGTTGCGGTTATCGGCTTTTATCCAGCCCAAGTGTTGGCGGATGATGGCACCCTTGCGGCGAATCTCTTCGGTGAAGCGATCGTCGGACCAGAAACGCTTGATCGCCTCGGTGGCGGCGACGAAGGCCAGGTTGTTGCCACGGAAGGTGCCGTTGTGCTCGCCCGGACGCCATTGGTCGTGCTCGGGTTTGATCAGCAGCAGGGCCATGGGCAGGCCGATGCCGCCCAGGCTCTTGGACAAAGTGATCAGATCGGGTTCGATGCCCATCTCTTCCCAGGAGAAGAAGGGGCCGGTACGGCCGCAGCCCACCTGGATGTCGTCGACGATCAGCAGGATGCCGTGCTCGCGGCAGATGCTCTGCAGCTCCTGCATCCAGCTGGCGGTGGCGACGTTGACGCCGCCTTCGCCCTGAACGCTTTCGATGATCATCGCTGCAGGCAGGTCGACGCCCGAGGAGGGGTCGTCCAGCAGTCGGCGGATGTAGGCGATGGTGTCGGCTTCGGAACCGAAGTAGCCCTCGTAGGGCATGAACACGGTCCCGTTCAGCGGCACGTTGGCGCCAGCACGATGACTACTGTTGCCGGTAGCGGCAACGGCTCCCAGGGTCATGCCATGGAAGCCGTTGGTGAAGGAGATGATGTGGTGCCGACCGGTGATCTTACGCGCCAGTTTCATGGCGGCTTCCACGGCATTGGTGCCAGTGGGGCCGGTGAACTGCAGTTTGTAGTCCAGGTTACGGGGTTTCAGGATGGTGTCACGGAAGGTCCTCAGGAAGCGTTCTTTGGCGCTGGTGTGGAAATCCAGGCCGTGCAGAACGCCATCTTCCAGCAGGTAGTCGATCACGGCCTGCTTGATGCCATCGTTGTTGTGACCGTAGTTCAGGGTGCCGGCACCACCGAGGAAATCGATGTATTCCTGCCCCTCGTTGTCGACCATGATGGCATTTTTTGCGGTTTTGAAGACGATCGGGTAATCCCGGCAGTAGCCCCGGACTTCCGATTCCATGTCGTCGAAGATGCTCATGTGGTAGCTCCTGTTGCAGGTTGTGGCCGCTTCAGACGGAAGAGATCTTCCGCCTCGTGGCCGGGGCCGCAGACATCGGCGGCAAGATACGGACTGATGTCGAGCGACAACTGGTGACGTTCGGCGAAGGACCGGAACAGACCGCGCGAAGCAGCGTTACCAGGTCCGATGGTGGTTTCGACGGTGTCTGGTTTCAGCTCGTCAAAGAGCCGATCCAAGAGCCGACCGGCCAAACCTTGGCCGCGTCCGGTCTCATGCACTGCTACCTGCCAGACAAACCAGGTCAGCGGGCGTTCGGGGAGGCGGTAGCCGGTGACACCGGCGACCAGCTCCTGGCCTTGCCAGGCCAGCAGACAGGTAGCCGGGTAATGTCGGGCCAACAGGCAGTAGGCGTAGACGGTGTTCACGTCCAGCGGCGGGCAGGCCTGGATCAGACCGTGCAGGCCGGGTCCGTCGTCGGGACCCGGGTGACGGAAGTCGATGTCGGTATTCACTCGGCTTGGGTTTCCTGTGCTTCGGTTTCGGTCAGCCAGGCGCTGGCATCGGCGGTGCCATTGGCATCCAAGGTCAGGGCGCCGGTTTCCAACAGCGGGGCGGCTTCCAGATCGGTGATTTCGAGCATTTCTACCAAGCTGTTCAGGGCTTCGGCCAATTCGCGTTGGCGGCCTTTTTCCAGCTGGCGCAGGCCCAATTCCAGGGCGCGCTGCAGCGGCAGTGGGGCGTCCAGCACCAGCTCGCGGCCAGTCTGAGTGACGTGGATCAGCACCTTGCGGCGGTCTTTGGTGGAGCGGACCCGGGTGACCAGGCCCTGGCGTTCCAGGCGATCGAGGATGCCGACCACGGTGCTGGCGGACAGGAAGATGGCCAGGGACAGCTCGGAGACGGTCAGGCCATCGCTTTCCAGCAGGGTGTGCAGGCACATCAACTGCGGCCCGGTGACCCGGTGTTGCCGTTGCAGGCGATGCGAGAACAGGTCCGCGGCCCGGAACATGCGGCGCAACGAGCGCAGGATCTGCAGATCGTAACGCTGTGGCGGCAGGTCGGGGGTGGTGTCGCGGATGAACTCGGCGGGGTTCTCGGGGACCATGTCAAGCCTGTCATTGGTGGTGAAATGATTAGCACACAAAATAATTCGTGGAAAAAGATTTCAACGCGAATGTTTCGTCTTGACAGGACCTTGCGGAAGCGGGGCCCGGAGGGGCCGACAAAGAGTCTTGACAGGTATGAAAAGCAGCAGTTACGCGTTGATCAGAGCAGGCTGTGCCATGATGGCAGCAAGCCGTGCTGAAGGCGCGAGGGGGTCGGAGCCGGACTGGCGGGGAAAGCTCCCTCGATGGAAGTCTCCAGCTTAGCGCTGCTGGAAAATCGCTTCCATCTCGCGCGCGACCGGCGCATCGGTCGCGCGCTTCTGTTGCAGTCGGCAACTCCAGCTGCGGTCATCGGGCAGATTGAACTCGCGGTAGTCATACGGCTGGCGAACCGCCGGATCGATCGCATCGACGATGCCGGCAAAGGGATAGTCTAGCCACTGCCGTTGGCCATCGCAACCACGGTTGAAGCCGCGGACGCGGTAGTCGATGGCGATGACATCGGCGTCGAAGTGCTGCAGTACCGTTGGCAGGCATGCCAGCGGCGAGATCTCGCCGCAGGTACTCACCTCGAGATCGCTGCGGAAAACATGAACGCCGTCCTGAGGCTGCAGCTCGGGATAGGTGTGGATGCAGATGTGGCTCTTGTCCAGATGCGCCAGCAGTAGCTCTGGTGGCGGGGTGCGCGGATCCAAGGGGCCTTCACAGATCATCATGGTCAAGCTGGCCCCCTGTGGCTGGTAGGCCTGGCTGGTCAGGGCCAGGACGCTGGCGCCGATCTGTTCGCAGATGGTCTGCAGCAGAGCCTGCATCCGGCCGATGGCATGCTCGTGGGCGATGTGTTCCTGATAGGCCGTCAACGCTGTGTCATTGGTAGCCAACGTGACCTGGTACAGACCAAAGCTGAGGCTCTTGGTCAGATTGTTGAAGCCATGCAGCTGGATTGGTGGGCCGAGTGTTGCCATCGCTCGGATGCTCGTCTGACCGGGGCGGTGGATCAAGCCTGCGATCGGTTTCGCGTGGTCGACGATTGATGCTGTCTCGTTTGCCGTTCATAGTTTCGCTAGGCAGTACGAACTAACAGGAGCTTCGCCATGGTGAGCGATCTGCAGACCCTTTTCGAGGATCAGCGTGCGCATCTGCACGGTTTTTTGCATCGTTTGGCATCGGTCGGACGGTCTGTACTGCTGCAATCGGACATGCAGGAACAGTTCGACAGTCATTGCGCCACCGTTGGTGAAGAGCCGTCGGCGGCCTTGCAGCGTTTGGTCGCGTCGATGCAGGAAGCCGCGATCCAAGGGAATCGGATCCTGGTTGCGGTCCGTCAGGGGCCTGGTCGCTGGCGTTATCTGCGTTTTCATCTGGAGGATCTCTCCGGCACCGATATCGAGGTGGATGAATTTCTCGACTTCAAGGAGCGTCTGGTCGACGAACATCTGGACGAAGATGCTTGGCGCCTGCGCGTCGACATCACGCCCTTTGAGCGGGAACTTCCCAAGATGAGCCAGACCTCGTCTATCGGACGCGGGGTCGAATTCCTCAACCGGCACTTGTCCACGCACCTGCTGCGCAAGGGCGGGCGCGACCTCAGTCATCTGTTGGAATTTCTGCGTGTGCACAGCATCGATCATCAGCAGTTGATGCTGGGACACGAGGTCAACAGCGTCGATGCCTTGCGCAAGGCGGTGCATACAGGTCTGGCCGTGTTGCGCGAACATCAACCGGAGGATCGGTGGTTGGACCTGGCGGCAGAATTCCGTTCCCTGGGTTTTGAGCCGGGATGGGGTGATACCGCCAATCGGGTGCGCGAGACACTGCAGTTGCTGGCCGATGTCCTGGAGGCGCCCGATCCCCAGACCTTGGCGGATTTCCTCGACCGCATTCCCATGATCTTCCGTATCGCCATTTTGAGCCCGCATGGATTTTTCGGTCAGTCCGGGGTACTGGGGTTGCCCGACACTGGCGGCCAGGTGGTGTATATCCTCGATCAGGTCCGTGCCTTGGAGCGCAGTCTCCGCAAGGATCTGGCGCTGGCCGGTCTGGATGTGCAGCCGCAGATCGTGATCATCAGCCGCCTGATTCCCGATGCCGGAGAAACCACCTGCGACCAGCACGTGGAGCCGGTTACCGGTACCGAACATACCCGCATCCTGCGCGTGCCTTTCCGCTCTGGTGACGGTAGCCTCGTGCGAGAATGGATCTCCCGTTTCGAGATCTATCCCTATCTGGAGCGATTCGCTGCCGATGTTGAACGTGAGTTGGTCGCCGAAATGTCTGGCCAGCCGGATCTGATCATCGGCAATTATACCGATGGCAATCTGGTTGCCACCTTGTTGGCCGAGCGGATGGGGGTGACCCAATGCACCATTGCGCACGCGCTTGAGAAGACCAAATACCTGCTCTCAGCCATGCACTGGCGCGATCTGGAAGAGCACTATCACTTTTCCTGCCAATTCACCGCCGATCTGATCGCCATGAACTCGGCCGACTTCATCATCACCAGCACCTTCCAGGAAATTGCTGGGACCGACCACTCGGTCGGTCAGTACGAGAGCTATTCGCAGTTCACCATGCCGGGGCTGATGCGGGTGGTGAATGGCATCGATATCTACGATACCAAGTTCAACATCGTCTCGCCGGGTGCCGACGAGGACGTCTATTTTGCCTATGATGCGCAGGACCGTCGTCTGATCGCCTTTGCCGACGAGATTCACGAGGTGATCTACGGCGAGCCATCTCGGGTTCGCCGTGGCCAGATTACCGACGACGACAAGCCGATCATTTTCGCCATGTCGCGCCTGGATCGGATCAAGAATGTCTCCGGCCTACTGCGCTGGTACGCCGAGCACGAGACGCTGCACGAACAGGCGCATCTCTTCCTGGTCGCCGGCACCGTCGATCCCGAGGACTCCGGTGATGGTGAAGAACAGGAACAGAGCCGGATGATGCACGAGCTGTTCGACCAGTACGGTCTGGATGGTAAGGTCCGCTGGGTTTCGGCCATGTCGGACCGGGTATTCAACGGCGAAATGTACCGCTATATCGCCGACAAAAGGGGGGTGTTCGTGCAACCGGCCCTGTTCGAGGCCTTCGGTCTGACGGTGATCGAGGCAATGGCGACCGGACTACCAACGTTTGCGACCTGTTTTGGTGGCCCCTTGGAGATCATCGAGGATGACATCTCGGGTTTCCATATCGATCCCAACCAGGGCGAGGACGCGGCGGCATTGTTATCGAATTTTTTCGAGCGTTGCAGCAAGGACCCCCAGCATTGGCAGCGCGTTTCCGACGCCTCCCGTGCTCGTGTGGAGGCTCGGTACACGTGGCGGCTGTACGCCTCGAGACTGCTGCGTTTGGCACGCATCTACGGCTTCTGGAAATATGTCACCCATCTCGAGCGGCAGGAACAGCGCCATTACATGGACCTGCTCTACGGCTTCGTGTATCGCCAGAATGCCAATCGCATCGCGCCAGATGTGATGCCTTGATCAGCTCGGTCGGATAAATAAATCGAACTCGAGCGGCGGCTTCTCCAACACATCCGGGATAAACCAGACGATCAGAACCACCAGTAAGATCAGCACGATGCCCTGGGCCTGTGCGAACGATAAAAAGGGCAGTCTCGTCGTTGGTGGTAGCCTACGAATCGATGCCCAGCTGCTTGCGGGCGTCGCGGATGAACTTGTCTTTGACGAAGTCGATGCGATGCACGGGGAAGACCACGGTGCTGGCGATATTGCCCAGGTGGGCGCGCAGGCGTTCCAGGATTTCGCAGCAGTGCCAGGTGCGGGCGTATTGCAGGGGCGCCAGGCTGTCCTGTTTAAGGACATCCTCGGCGATGGCGTCATAGCTGGCGAAGTCGGGTTTTTCGCCCTCGACCAGGGCTAGCGCGGCGGGTTCGTTATTGGTGGCGAAGGCGGCGCGCGTGCTGGCCACCTGTTGGCGGAGTTTGCTGATCTGCTCTATCAAGCGCGGCCGCAGTGACTCGGCGCAGTCTGGCAGCACCGCGACCAGGTCGCGAACCAGGTCGACGATGCGCTCGCCGTCCTTGGCCACCGACATCAGCACCAAGCAGGCGGGGGCGTCAGCCTGGCCAAAGGCGAGGTGTTCCACCAGGAGCTTTCGAATGCCCCGTTCCATGCGATTGCTGGCTTTGTCGGCCTGACGGGCTTCGTCCGCCAGATTGCCGGGTTCGTCCCTTTGGACCAGCTGCTCGAGCACCTCGCCGGCCAGATCGAGCATTTCGCAGAACTGGGCATTGGCCTGGACCAGGAGGTTCTGATATTGGCTTTGCGCACCCAGCAGGGTCTTGAAGAGTTCGAACATGGTTATTTCACCTCTTGGTTGAGAGCAGGAGCGGTCTGCTCGGCGTCAGGGGGCACGTCATCACCGCTGGTGGCATACAGCAGCAGGCCGGGAACCACGAAGAAGACAGATAGAATATAACTGATGGCCAGCAGACGTCGACGCTCGGCCAATTCAGCCAGCCAACGTGCTGCTCGAAGTGGGATGGCGCGAAGGAACGGCAGGCCATAGATGACAAGGGTGCCAAAGATATTGAAGAGCAGATGTACCAGGGCGATCTGCAGGCCGGCGACGGCACCGCCGGTGGCAGCAATCAGACCGGTGATGCAGGTGCCGATATTGGCTCCCAGGGTGAAGGGGAAGATCTGCTCCAGTCGGACAAGGCCGGCGCCGGCC
>CAYONM010000033.1:0-23492 GCA_964405325.1 uncultured candidatus Brocadiaceae bacterium
GGGGCTTCACCCCTCGCGACTCTGTCGCACCCGCCGGCCGGGCTCTATTCCCCACTGCTCCATCGCGACTGGCGCGCTGTGCGAGCATTTTTCGGCGATGCTCGCCTGACCGGCGTTGCGCCGCTGGCCGGCGCAGCAGACTCCGGCGCATGCCGCGTATTGTTCTGGCCACGGTCAACGCCCGCTATCAGCACTGCAGCCACGCCCTACGCTGTCTGTATGCAAATCTCGGCCGGCATCAGGCCAGGACCGTACTGCGGGAGTTCACCCTGGACATGCCCCCCAGCGATCTGGCCGAAGCACTGTTAGCGGAAAGACCATGGCTGATCGGCCTGTCCTGTGCCATCTGGAACACCTCGCAACTCGACCAGCTGGTAAGCATCCTCAAGCAGGTCGCACCGCAGGTACTGGTGGTGGTGGGTGGTCCGGAAATCACCGCCAGCAGCAGGCCGCCGAATATCGACCGCTTGGCCGACCACCTGATCTGCGGCGAAGGCGAGATACCATTCCCGCAGCTACTGGACCAATTGCAACGCGGCGAGACACCAGCGCGTCTCCTGCAACCAGCGCCGTCGGATCTGGGCCAGGTGCCGCTACCGTACCGCCATTATAGCGATCGCGACCTTGCCGAGCGCATCGTCTACCTGGAAGCGACTCGCGGCTGTCCCTTCACTTGTTGCTTCTGTTCCAGCGCCACCGAACGCGGCATTCGACGCTTTGACGAAAATCGGTTTTTTGCCGCCTGGCAGGAACTGATTGTACGCGGCTGCACCAGCTTCAAATTCCTCGATCGCAGTTTCAACGCCGACACGCGACTGTGCGACCGGCTTCTGAGCTTTTTCCAGGCGCAGTATCGGCCAGGCATGCATCTGCATGCCGAATTCATCCCTGACCGCTTGGCAAACAGCACCCGTGCCATCCTCGCCTGCTTGCCGTCGGCCAGCATCCAGCTGGAAATCGGCTTGCAGAGCCTGGACCCGGCGGTGCTGGAACGCATCGATAGACGGCAAGACTGCCAGCAGGCACTGACCAATCTGCGCTGGCTGCGCCAGCAGTCAGCCGTGCACCTGCATGTGGACCTGATCGTCGGCCTGCCGGGCGAGACGCCTGAGAGTTTCGCCACCGGATTCGACCGCCTTTGGGCTACCGATCCTCACGACATCCAAGTTGGCATTCTCAAATGCCTACCAGGCACACCTCTCCAACGTCAGGGCGATGCTGGCATCTTCAACAGCGCCAGTCCCTACGAAATCCTGGCCAACGAGCATTTCGATTTCAGTCAGATGCAACGCCATAAACGCCTGGCGCGAACGGTGGAGCTGTTCATCAACCAGGACGGCTTCCAACGGAGCATGCGCTTACTCACCCAAGACTCACCCTGCCAGCAATTGTTGACCTTTACCGATTGGCTCTGGAGGCAGTATTTCAAACAACACGGCATCAGCCTGCGTCGGCGCTACGAAGCCGTGTTTGATTTTCTCTGTGAGCAAGGACAGGATCGCAACCTGGTTATCGACACCCTGGCTGTCGATTTCTGCCAGCGCTCCAGTGATAAGGGCATGCCGCCGTTCTTGGCGAAGGCAGTGGCGACGCATCGGCGCAAGCCATAGCAAGTCGTCTATTCCCCCTCGAATCGTCGCACCCAGAAATCGACCTCGGCGGCATCGGGCAAGCGCTCTGCTGGATTACCATCTGCAGCTTTCGCTTCGTCCCCCAGCCACTCCAAATAGACGCTGGCGGGACAGACCTGGGCATGCCGGGCTCGAGCACGACCGGCAAGCGTGGCATCGTCGGTCACCACCAGAAATTCACCCGGCTCGTTATGCCGATCCAGATGCCGGATCAGCAAGTCATCGGCACTGGCAGCGCCAGTGTAGACCAGGCGCAGTCCCTGTCGCCAGTGCAGGCCTTTGCGATCCATCGGGCCGCCATCACAGAACAGCACCGTCCGCTCCCGGGCACGATGAACCCGCGCCGCCAGGGCGGCGCGGGCTCGTTCGCTATCGTCGTGCATCAGCGCCGCCAAAGCGGGGTCACGAAAACAGACATTATGCGCGTCCACCAGCATCGTCGCCCTGGTCAGCGCACGGCGGAGTCGCTTTTTCAGCGGCATGCTATTTCACAGGTATGACCGATGGATCGCCAATATGCATCAACGGCAAGGGATCGGGACTGTCGCCATTGAGGAAATAGATCTTGCTCGAGGGGTTTTCCGAAATCGCCCGCAAGGCTTCCAAGGCCTGCAGTTTGATATACGCGGGATTGCTGGAGACGGCTTCGTTGATCTGCCTGATCTCGTAACTGCGAGCATCGGCCAGAATACGACGCTGAGCCGCCTCTTCCTCGGCCGCCGCACGCTCGGCCTGAGCCTGAGCGATCTTCTGCTGCTGCTCGGTGCGGAAGCGCTCCAGCTCGGCCTTCTGTTTTTCGACTTCTTGTTCCCGTTCCTTCTTACCTTCGATTGCACGCAGGATAAAGGGTGGCAGCCGGATGTCATTGATCAGCACGTCGTGGACACTGATTCCCTTTGGCTCACAGAAATCCACCAAGCCCTCTTTCAGGCGGTCCTGCATCATGCGCTGGGTTTCATCCATGAAAAAATCCTCGGCACGTTCAATCGCTTTTCCCAACTCAATCGAAAGTGAACGGAGCTTGGGGATAAGATGCACATTGATCGCAACATTGGCGGTACCCGTCTCCTGCAGCATCAGGGGCGCCAAGTCACGGTTGATCCGGAACTGCACCGAGATATCGATACTGGTCACCAGCTGATCGCGCGAGGGGATGCCAACATCCTGCTCGGAGTGGGTCTTCTTCCGACAGTCGTACTGAGTCCATTTCACCAGCGGATTAACCAGATGGAAGCCCTCGTCGAGGGCTTCATCCTGCACGCTACCAAACAGAGCGCCAACGCCGACATGGCCGGGATCAATGGTCTGAACGCATTTACTGGCCAACCAGATCACCAGCAGGGCCGCCAGCACGACGGTGATCAGGCCGATGGGGACGTTGAATTCGGGAGGAGGACGTGGTGGTGGCATGCGGGGCTCCTTGCACGGGATCAGCGAGGGAGCTCATGCTGGCCCCGGTTGCCGGACTTTCCAGCCACTTCCTTCAAAGGCTACATCCCCCGCCAGTCCGGCTCAAACCTCGCGACGCCCGTCGCCCCCGCCTGCCGGGCTCCGGCCCCGCCCACCAACAGCGCGTTGCCTAGCGATACAGCTGCCCACCCTGCTGGTTGAAGGCCTCGGCCATCTTCTGACCACCGGTCTGTTTCGCCGCTTCCTCGTTCAAACCGTGCTTGGCGGCATACTCGCGCACCTCCTGGGAAATCTGCATCGAACAGAATTTCGGGCCGCACATGCTGCAGAAATGCGCCACCTTGGCATCTTGCTTGGGTAGGGTGGCATCGTGGAAGGCGCGAGCGCGGTCGGGATCCAGACCGAGATTGAACTGGTCCTCCCAGCGAAACTCGAAACGCGCCTTCGAGAGCGCATCGTCGCGTCGTCGCGCTGCCGGATGACCCTTGGCGATGTCGGCGGCATGCGCCGCCACTTTGTAGGTGATGACACCTTCTTTGACATCATCGCGATCCGGCAACCCCAGATGTTCCTTGGGCGTGACGTAGCACAGCATGGCACAACCGTACCAGCCAATCATCGCCGCACCAATGCCGGAGGTGAAATGGTCATAACCGGGGGCGATATCGGTGGTGAGCGGGCCCAGGGTATAAAACGGGGCCTCATCGCAGGCATACAGCTGCTTGTCCATATTCTCCTTGATCATGTGCATCGGCACATGGCCAGGGCCTTCCACCATAGTCTGAACATCGTATTCCCAGGCGATGTGGGTCAGTTCGCCCAGGGTCTCCAGCTCGGCGAATTGCGCGGCATCATTCGCATCGGCCAGCGAACCGGGTCGCAAGCCGTCACCCAGCGAGAAACAGACATCATAGGCGCGCATGATCTCACAGATGTCACGAAAATGCGTGTACAGGAAATTTTCTTCGTGATGCGACAAGCACCACTTGGCCATGATCGAACCACCGCGCGACACGATGCCGGTCACCCGCTTGACGGTCAGCGGCACGTAGCGCAGCAGTACGCCAGCGTGGATGGTGAAGTAATCCACCCCCTGCTCGGCCTGCTCGATCAAGGTATCGCGATAGATCTCCCAGGTCAGGTCCTCGGCCTTGCCGTTCACCTTTTCCAAGGCCTGATAGATGGGCACCGTGCCAATGGGCACCGGTGCATTACGCAACAGCCATTCGCGGGTGGCGTGGATGTTCCGACCGGTGGACAGGTCCATCACCGTGTCGGCACCCCAACGGATGCTCCAGACCATTTTTTCGACTTCCTCTTCAATGGAAGAGGTGACCGCGGAATTGCCGATATTGGCGTTGATCTTGACCAGGAAATTCCGGCCGATGATCATCGGCTCAACTTCCGGGTGATTGATATTGGCGGGGATGATAGCGCGCCCGGCAGCGATCTCGTCCCGGACGAATTCCGGTGTCATCACCTCGGGAAGGCGGGCGCCAAAACCATTTCCGCGCAGCCGCTGTTGGCGTTCTGGATCCTCGGCAATGGCGGTGTTTTCCAGCAGCTGATTTTCCCGGATCGCGATGTATTCCATCTCCGGGGTGATGAGGCCCTGCCGAGCGTAGTGCAGCTGGGTGACATTGGCCCCGGCCGAGGCACGACGCACCGGCCGCCGCAGACCTGGAAAACGGATCGCTTCGGCATCCTGGTCCCGGCGCAGACCGTTATCCAACAACTGCTCTTCCCGCCCGGTAATGGTCTCCACCGCACGGTCATCGATCCAGACCTGCCGCAGCGCCGGCAGGCCTTGGCGGACGTCGATCTCAAACCGTGGATCGGTGTAGGGACCGGAGCTGTCGTAAACCAACACCTCGGGGTTGGCATGGCTGCTGCCGTCTGCCAACTGGGTATCGGTTTGGGCGATGGCGCGCAGCGGCACCCGGACATCGCGATGCAGCGTGCCGGCCACGTAGCGCTTTTCCGAAGCGGGCAGCGGTTCGGTGGTGATGCGGGAGCTGCCATCCGGCAGCTTGTTGGGCTGGATCATGACTGACCTCATTCCTACGCCGGTATCAACCGGATCAGGTTCAGCGGGTTCGATCCCGATTCGGATCGTCTCAGCGGCCAGGCGCCGCGCCCCGTGAGTGGAAAAAGCCGACGCACTGGTGCGTCGTTACCCATAATGATTCGGGCAGGCTACAAAACCGCCAGCCGGAGCAAGACAGGGACCGCTGTGATTCTACAGCTGGTCCAGCAAGCGTTGGCGGCGACGTTCGGCCTGTTTGACCAGGGCTGGCTGCCCAGCCGCTTGCGCCACCAGCGCCAACAGTTGCCAAGCACCAGGCAGATGCGGCGCCTGCCGACACAGAGCCTGGGCCTGGGCAATGGCCTCGCTGTGGCGATCGTTCAGATAGGCATGGGCACTGGCATCGACCAGGGCCCGGGCCTGCTCGGTATCCACCGCCGGCCGCCGGCAGCTCCACCACAGCAGACCGGCAGCAATGCCGCTAAGCAGCACGTAGCTACCGCCCATCTGCAGCAGCAGCTGTCGCCAATAGGCCTCATCCGCCAAGCCGGCGGCCAAGACCATCAGGCCCAACAGGGCCACAGCCGGCAACAACAGCAGCAAGCCGGCAAGCAGGCGCCCCTGCAAAACCAGGCCACTGCCGGGCAGCAGGGCGTTCACAACAGCGGTTCCTGGACCCGATGACATGCCGGATTGTGACAAAGTGACACGGTCAGCAAGGTCTGTCGGGGGCAGCAAAGCCCAGCAAGGGAGACAAACCGGGCGCCGCCCGGAGCCCACGGGCTCGATCGTATCGGTCGGCGCCCGGTTTTGACTCTTGCATCGAGGGGCAAGCCCCTCGGACCCCGAAGCTGAGGCTGCGAGAACAACTTTTTTTGTAACTACTCAGGCCCGTACCGCCCCACACCATGTCGATCTCGCCATCAGTGCGCGCAGCGCGCACACGGAGCGCGTCGCCATGCGGCGCATGCCAGGCAAGGGTGCTCGTTCCAGAGATCGGGAACATCCGGTGATCAGCGCCGATCTCTGCACTGCATGCGAAGCAGGGCCTCGCGCTCCGGGTGGGCTGGCGCCGAGAATCCCTAGTGCCTGAGTAGTTACCTTTTTTACGAAGTTCTCGCAGCCTCAGCTTCTAGGAGTGTCGGCACAGCATTTGCAATAAGGCCACACCGCAGGAGCACCCATGTCAGATCAGGACCATCAGGACGATGCCCCCACCGTGGAAGCCGAGCGGGTCGATCCGTCAACCACCGATGTCAGCAAACTGGATGACAGCCTGCCCAGCACGGTGATCGCCCTGCCGATGAATCAGCGCCCGGTCTTCCCAACCATGATGCTGCCACTGATGGTCCCAGCCGGACGCCTGGCCGACACCGTGCAGCAGGCGATCAAGCATCACCATGGCCACGTCGCGTTCTTCCTCACTCGGCAGCAGCTGGACGACCACGATCACTATAAAACCGAGGATCTCTACGAAATCGGCGCCATTGCCCGCATCACCAAGCATCAGGTCAATGATGAAGGCGCGGTCCAGATCTTCGCCCAGGTCCAGGCCCGCTTCCGGCGGACGAATACCGTGGCCGATGGCCCGCTGGTGGTGGTGCAGGGCGACCTGATCAAGCCGGCGGTGGATGCTGCCGATCCAGAGGTGCGGGCCCTGGCCATGGCCATTGTCACCGCACTGAAAGATCTGGTGCAGCACAACCCGGTGTTCGCCGACGAGATCAAGCTGGTGCTGGCCAACTACAACAACATCGACGGCCCCGGCCGCCTGAGCGACCTGGCCGCCAGCCTGACCACCGCCAAGCGCGAGGAGATCCAAGATATCCTGGAAACCTTCGATGTGCGCGAACGCATGGAAAAGGTGTTGTCCCTCCTGGCGCGCGAGTCGGAAATCACCCAACTGAAAAGCAAAATCACCAACCAGATCAACGAGAAAGTCAGCGAGCATCAACGGCGCTTCTTTCTGAACGAACAGCTGAAAGCCATCAAGCAGGAACTCGGCCTGGAGACCGACGAAAAGAGTCTGGAGCTGGGCCGCCTGCGCGAACGTTTCGAAGCCAAACAGCAGCGCATGACCGACGAGATCCGCGAAGTGGTGGAAGAGGAGCTGCGCAAACTCAGCCTACTGGAGCCCAGCAGCTCGGAATATGGCGTATCTCGTAATCGCCTGGAGTGGCTGGTGGATATACCCTGGGGCGATTATTCCGACGACATGTTGGAACTGAACACCATTCGCACAGGCCTGGACCAGGATCATTACGGCATGGACGATGTCAAAAAACGCATCGTCGAATTTTGCGCGGTTCGCAAGCTGAACAACGATCAGGGCGGCGGCATCATCGCTTTGGCCGGTCCACCGGGAACCGGCAAAACCTCCATCGGTGCCTCCATCGCCAAACAGATGGGCCGGAAATTCTTCCGTTTCTCCCTGGGTGGCATGCGTGATGAAGCAGAGATCAAGGGCCATCGCCGCACCTACGTGGGCGCCCTGCCCGGCAAGATCGCGCAGGCGATCCGTCGCTGCGGCACCATGAACCCGGTGATCCTGCTGGATGAGATCGACAAACTGTCCCACGGCATCCAAGGCGACCCGGCCTCGGCACTGCTGGAGGTGTTGGACCCCGAGCAGAACGGTACCTTCCTGGACCATTATCTGGATGTCCGTCTGGACCTGTCCAAGGTCCTGTTCGTCTGCACCGCCAACGATATTTCTGGCATCCCCGAACCACTCCATGACCGCATGGAGGTGATCCGGCTACCCGGCTACATCGATGCGGAAAAAGTACAGATCGCCACCAGCTACCTGGTCCCCAAACAGCGCAGCGTGCACGGCCTGAGCACCCGCGACATCAGCTTTGCCAAAGGCGCCCTGCAGCAGCTGACCCGCAGCTATGCCCGTGAGGCCGGTGTCCGGCAACTGGAGCGCCTGATCGGGAAGATCTGCCGCAAAGTGGCAACCCAGAAAGCCGAAGACGAACAGGCCTTCAGCAAGATCAGCATCAAAAAAGACAATCTGGTTTCCTATGTTGGCAAGCCTTTCATGAGCGACGACGAACTGATGGCGAATGCCACCCCGGGCGTGGTCACCGGCCTGGCCTGGACCGCCATGGGCGGCGCGACCCTCGAGATTGAAGCGGTCGCGGTACCGGCCGAGAAGGGCGGCTTCCAGCTGTCGGGACAATTGGGCGACGTGATGCAGGAAAGTGCGCGTTTGGCGCGCACCTATCTGCAATCCCGCGCCACGCACTTTGGCCTGGAGCCCAGCTGGTTCGATCAGCGCCTGATCCACGTTCACGTGCCGGCTGGCGCCACCCCCAAAGACGGCCCCTCTGCCGGTATCACCATGGCCACCGCCATGCTGTCGCTGGCCAAGGGCAAAGCGCCGAAGCGCAAACTCGGCATGACCGGCGAGCTGACCCTGACCGGCCGGGTCTACCCCATTGGCGGCGTCCGTGAAAAACTGGTCGCTGCTCGCCGCGCCGGACTGAAGACCCTCATCTTTCCGCAAGCCAACGAACGCGACATCGCGGAATTACCGGATTTCCTGAAACAGGGCTTAGCAATCCATTTTGTCAGCCATATTGACGACGTTCTGCAGTTGGCCGGATTGATCTGAAACCACTGGCCGCCTTCGTCATGCCGTCGTCCACCCTAGCCATTACCCACAAGTCTTTCATCTCGCTTTCTTTTTCTCTCGCCAAGGCGCCAAGACCGCAAATTTCTGGTAACCAGAAAACCGGGCTTCCCACAGTAGGAAGCCCGGTTTTTTTGCCTGTCTATCGCCATGCCCATTCCCGCGCATTCCCGCGGGCACGCCGCCCCGTCCACACCCGATCACAAGGCCTGCGGAAAGACCAAGCCGTGTTCGCTCGCCACCTCTTGCAATTTGGCCACGCTCCCCTCGTCCAATTCCAAGCCTTTGTCACGGGCTTCGGCCAATTGCTGCCATTCCCAGGCGCCTGGCAGCCGGGGTGGGGCGTTGCCTGGTACCGGTTTGGCGCTGAGCACATGCGCCACCAAGCGCTTGGCCTCGGCCAGATAGGTAGCGCGGTCACCCAGCAGATCGCCGCGAATGGCAAACAGGTGGAGACTCTGTCTATTGCGCCGATCAGGATTGCAGCTGCGCCCGCCAGCCGCGGCGGTGAGCATTTCGTTCCACATGGCCATCGCCATACCGCGGAAACCATAGTTCAAGCCGCCCAAGGGCAGAATGGTGCCACCGTCAACAAAGGCCGCCGGATCGGTACTTGGCTCGCCATCCACCGTCCGACAGATCGGCTCCGGGGCGTGCTGGCCCTTGGTGTTCATGGCGAACACCTTGCCGCTGGCAATGATCGAGGTGGAGAAATCAGCGACAATCGGATCGGGCTCGGCCGGCATGACGAAACAGAGCGGGTTGGTGCTGAAGCGTCGCTCCATGCCACCATGCGGACAGACCTTCGGGTCGTTGGACATCTGCGCCCAGCTCTGCACAAAACAGCCACGTCGGGCCAGAATGGCGGCATGGTAACCCAGCACCCCCACCCAACTGGTATCGATCAGGCTGACCCAGGCCATGCCGTGCTGATCCACCTTTTCACTCAGACATTCAACCGCATGAATCTGCGCCTCCACACCCGGAAGCGAACTGCCATCCAGCACGCAAACCGCACCGTGATCGCGCACGGTTTCAATGTGCCCAGCCACGGCCTTCCCACCCTTGTACGCAGCAATCGCCCCCAAAAGCGGCCACAGGCCATGGGTGGTCACGCCAAAGGCATGGATCTCCACCTGCCTGGTGGCAATCAACCTGGCACGATCCTCGGCCAAACCGAGCCCAGTCAGAATGCCGCTGAAAAAAGTGATGACCTGCTGCAGATCGAAATGTGCCATGATGAATCCTCCAGATGGAAAGTTGCTCCAGCCTGGTATTACCAGATGGGATTTCAAGAGACACCGGACATGCAAGCGGTCGTGATTGGGCCAAGCGGCTGCACAGCACGACTTGCACAGCAGGCTACGACGATAGTTTTCGTTTCATCTGCTTGTCCCCCCGAACGACCGCTCAGAGGTTGAGGCTGCGAGAACTTCGTAAAGGGCACCTCTAAAAACTCAGGCACTTCGCCAGACTTGCACTTTCCGGCCCTGCCTGCGTTGCTGGAACCTCGAAATAGCCCAGCTATTCCTTCGGCCCCAGCGCCTTGGCAGGACCAAAAAACGTCTGCGCTTGGCTCGACCTGAGTTTATAGAGGTGCCCTAAAGAAAAAGTTGTTCTCGCAGCCTCAGCTTCGGGGTCCGAGGGGCTTGCCCCTCGATGTAAGAGTCAAAACCAGGCGTAGCCCGATACGATCGAGCCCTTGCTTGGGCTCCGGACGGCGCCCGGTTTGTTCACTTCACCGGGAGCTGGATGTCTATTCATCTGGCGAGCTGGTTGATGGCCACGTGAAGGTGGTTGGCAAGGTGCCCGATGCGACGGCGTTGGATGGGATGCTGGCCTGAGGGAACAAGCCGGGCGGCGCCCGGTTCGGATTCTCGTTTGGCGGCTTGTGTGTTGCTGGGTGTGACCGTGACATGAGATAAGGAAACGCACTTTTCCGGGTCCATCAGAGCGACCGTTCAAGCCGCGCAGCGGCGCGGGCAATCCGGAAGCGGCTTGCATCAGCCGTTCACAGCAACCTGGTCAGCGTGACTTGTCCATTGCCAAGCTCAGGTCTTTTTTTTACCGACGAAATTGCGAAGGTGGAATGCCGATGTGGCGGCGGAATTGCGCCGAAAATTCAAACGGCGTGCTATAGCCCAGCTCGTCGGCGATGGCGCTGATACTCAGATTTGAGGCGGTCAATAGTTCGCAGGCGCGGTCCAGACGGCGGCGGATGCGGTATTGGTGTGGGCTCAAGCCCATGCGGCGGCGGAAGCGCTTACGCAGCGCTTCATACCCCCAGTGTTGTTGGTGGCAGAAGCCTTGCAGGTCGCGCTGACTGGCGAAGTCCTCGCCCAGGTAGCGACAGGCCGCTTCAATGGCCGGGTCCACCGCTTCGTCCGAGCCGGGGCGAGGCCAGCACTCGGTGAGCAGGTGTAAAATGGTGGCCAGCAGACGCGGTAGCTCCGCCTCGCCAGCGGCATGCATGTGTTGCATCAGGCTGGCGAATCGTTCTGGCAAGGTGGGATCGATGCCGTGTTCCCACACCGGGCATTCATGCCGGATCACCTGCATGGCGCGCAGCGCGTGGTACAGAGTGGGGCCGATATCGAGGAAGCACTCCTGCCAACCGCTGTCCGGATCGAGGATGGTGCTCTGAGGGGCGTCGGGTTGTCGCTGGAAACAACTGCCCGCCTGCAGTGGATAACGACGGCCCTGGGCGTCGAGGTAATTGCCGCGACCGGTGATCACGTAGATCACCGAGTAGGTGTCGGGAATCACCTGGACCTGGTCCTCGCGCACCGCGCTTTTGTCCATGAAGCCGCAGCCGAAGCGCTCGACCGCGGCCGCAGTGCCCAGGGTGCGATAGGCGGAACGGGCCTCGCCGGGTGGCAGTTGTGGGACGGTGGATGTACCAGAATGCATATGCTGATGATCCATGGTGCGCATGGTAACGCAACTCGTGGCAATTATTATGCTCGCATGCTACCAGAAAACAAACGTCCCCATTTGCATCCGGTTCTGCAGACGATCTGTCGCTTGTGGGCCGATCCCGGCTGTACGGGGCTGAATCGGCTGCCCATCAGCGCTGCCGGTGCGGCCTGGGATTCGCTCGAGGCGGCCCAGCAGCAGCCCAGTCCCTGGCAGGCCAGTCTGAATGGCGACTGGGATTTCCGTTTGTTTTCAGCGCCAGAACAAGTGCCGGCTTCGGCTACCGGTGACGTGGCCGAAACCTGGGAGCAGATCCGGGTACCCGGTTGCTGGCCGCTGCAGGGCCATGGGCGTCCCATTTACACCAATATCACCATGCCGTTTCAGGCGGTGCCGCCACAGCCGCCAGCGAAGAATCCGACCGGGGTTTATCGGCGGAATTTTTCGTTGTCATCCGAGTGGGCGGCGCGTCGGACCCGTTTGCGCCTGGACGGCGCCGAGAGCTGTGCCCTGGTGTTCTGCAACGACCAGTTTGTGGGGCTCAGCAAGGGCTCACGCTGCGTGGTGGATTTCGACCTGACCCCGTTCGTATCGGAAGGCGACAATCTGATTGTCGTCATCGTGTTGCGTTGGTGCGATCATTCATACATCGAGGACCAGGATCATTGGCATTTTGGTGGTTTGTTCCGCGATGTGACCTTGTTCAGCGAGCCGAGTTGTGCTGTGGCCGACCTGTTCATCCAGGCTGACTACGACCATGCAGATGGTCGCGGTGTCCTGCACGTAGGTGGTCGTCTTGGCGGTGTGGTGACTGTTGGTCATCAGTTACGCTTGCACCTGTTGGATCCCGATGACCAGGCCGTGTTGTCGGAACCAGGCCTGGCGGCGCCGGGGTCGGCGGCGGCCATTCCAGGGGCGCCGACCGCTGGTGTTGCCGATCCGGTGTGGGGCTGGGAAACCACGGTCGCTTCGGTGCGGCCCTGGTCGGCGGAGGATCCGCAGCGCTATCGGATACTGGTGGAAGTGCTGGATGGCGATGGCGTGGTATCGGCTTGTTATCAGCAGTGGATCGGTTTTCGGCGGGTGGAGATCCGCGATGGCGAATTGCGACTCAATGGTCAGGCGATTCTGCTGCGGGGGGTGAACCGGCACGATCATCACCCGGATTTCGGCAAGGCGATCGATGTCCAGACCCTGCGACGCGACGCGGTGTTGATGAAACAGCATCACATCAACGCGGTGCGTTGTAGTCATTATCCGCCGCATCCAGCCTGGTTGGACATCTGCGATGAGCTCGGTCTGTACGTGATCGACGAAGCCGATTTGGAGCATCACGCCTATTATCATCGCTTCTGTCGCGAGCCGGTCTGGACCCAGGCTTTTGTCGATCGGGCGGTGCGACTGGTGGAGCGGGATAAAAATCATCCCAGCATTGTGTTCTGGTCCCTGGGCAACGAGTCCGGCTTTGGTCCGGGACACGATGCCATGGCGGCGTGGATTAGGCAGCGCGATCCCAGTCGGCTGCTGCACTACGAGGGCGCTTGTCATGGCAACTGGACGGATCCGGAAACCCGCTTGGCCACCGACGTGATCTGTCCCATGTATGCCGAGGTGTATCAGATGCGGCAGTTTGCCGCCGAAGGCGGCGACGGCCGGCCCTTTATTTTGTGTGAATTTGGCAGTCCCATGGGTAACGGCTTGGGCAATCTGGGCGAATACTGGGATGCCATCGAAGAATTGCGCGGCTTTCAGGGTGGTTTCATCTGGCAGTGGGTGGAGCACGGCCTGCGCGCGGTGGACGATGCCGGGCGGGAATTCTGGCGTTATGGCGGGGATTTCGACCGGGTCGATTCGACGGCCGGTTTTTCGGCGAAAAGAGCGCCGGGCGCCACCTCTCAGGGCGCCGATCCGAATGACGGTAATTTTTGCATCATTGGTCTGGTGGATGCCGATCGTCAGCCGCGGCCGACCCTGGCCGAGGTGGCGCACGTCTTTCGGGATGTGGATGCGATGTGGTGTGATGGCGGCATCCAGGTGATCAATAAGCGCTGGTTCACCGATTTGAGCGATCTGCAGCTGGAATGGGAGTTGTGCCATGACGGGCAGGTGCGGCAGTCTGGTGTGATTGCCGATTTGCTGGTGCCGCCGCAGCAGCGCAGTGTGGTCTTCTTGCCAGAGCTGGTCCGCGATGCGCCGGGCGAATGGCAGCTAAATTGTCATTTTAGCAAAAGGGCCGATGCTGCCTGGGTTGTGGCGGGGCAGCGAATGGTCAGTGTGCAATTGTTGCTGCCACGAGTGCCGGTGCCGGTGCCTGCTGCCCCCCGTTTATTGCCGGCTGCGGTTGGTCCGTTGTCGGACCTGTTGCTGACGGAGTCGTCGCTGTGTCTGTATCGGGCGCCGGTGGACAATGACGGGATCAAGCTGTGGACTGGGCAGGAGCGCAAGCCCATGGGCCGTTGGCGCGCTGCTGGGCTGGATCGATTCCGCTGCGAGTTGACGGACCAGGGCGCGGTGCATGGCGAGTGCTGGCGGGAGTGGCAGGCGGCTACGGATCAGCACCCCATCGCCCGACATCGGCAGCTGGTCCGACGTGCTGATGATGGCTCCTGCTTGATCTGCGAGCAGATCGACTGCGAACCGGGTCTGCCGGATCTGCCGCGAGTGGGCGTAATGATGCGCTTGCCGGGCCGTTTTCAGCGCCTGCGTTGGTATGGTCGTGGGCCACACGAGAATTATCCGGATCGGAAACGCAGTGCGGCCCTGGGCGTGTGGCAGTCGCGTGTGGACGATCAGCTGCATCCCTATGCCATGCCGCAAGAGACCGGGCATCACGAGGACACCCGCTGGCTCTGCTTGGATGATGGTCAGCAGGCGCTGCTGGTGGTGGCCCTGCAGCCGCTCGGTTTCAACGCCCTGCCGTGCAGCACCGTGGCCTTGGAACAGGCCTTTCATAGCAATGAAGTTGTCAGAGACGGCCAAGTGCATCTGCATCTGGATGCTCGACATCGCGGCTTGGGCAATGGCAGTATTTACCCCGACACCCTGCCGGTGTACCGGATCCAGCCGGGGCAGGTTCGTTTCGCCTATGTCCTGCAGGTCATCGATGTCGACCAGGATCCCGGTGCGGTGGCGCGAAGCTTGCAGGCGGCGTGGTCGGCCTGGGGGTGAACCGCTCGGCGGCAATTACCGAACCGCGGTGAACACCAGGGACTGGAAGCGGGGTGACTGGTCTTCCGGCGGTAGATGGTAGCAGTGCTGCGCTTGCAGCCCGGCGCACCAGGTTTGCAACTGTTCGTCGGTGAAACCACGGTGCAGGTGGCCGTAGCGTTCGGCTTCGAGGTAATCGTGCGCCACCAGGGTCAGGATCAGCAGCCGCCCGCCGGGGGCCAGCAATCGGAGCGCTTCTTTCAGGGCGCGGTCGGGATGCTGGACGTACTGCAGGCTTTGCAGGAACAGCACGCTGTCGGCGCTGCCATCGGCCAGCGGGAGGTCCTCGCCGGTGGTCTGCAGGATGCGGACCTGATCAAAGCCCCGCTCGGCGCGATGTTTTTCCGCCGCCTGACACATGGCTGCCGAGGGGTCGACGCAGATCAGCTCCTGTGCCGCTGGGGCCAGCACGTCCATCATCGCGCCATCGCCGGCGCCAACGTCGACGCAGCAGCCAAGTTGGACGAAGGGTAACAGGCCATGGCCCAGGGTTTCCCAGGTGCGGCCCGGGGCGTAGCTGCGATGCAGGCTGCCGGCGACGCATTCGACCCAGCTGGCACCACGGCTGGAGCGCAGATGCACTAGCTGCTCGCGATCGGCGCGTACGTCCGGGTCGTCCTGGCTCATACCCCGCACCACCTGCCAGCAGGCGGTGACCTCCGGCGGCGCGTCCTCGCGCAGGCGATAGCGGTGCGAGGCGCCCTCGGCGCGGGCGCAAATCAGCTGCGCCGCCTTGAGTTTGGCCAGATGCGACGACACCGAGCTTTGTCGGAGTTTGAGCAATTCTTGCAATTCAGCCACCGTCAGGGGCTCCTGCTCCAGCAGGTGCAGAACGCGGATACGGGTTTCGTCGGCGAGAATTTTCAGGCAGCTGCTGAGACCGTGCATCATGGTAGTGTCCGCTTGCTGGCGCGGCGACAAGCCACACCGATCGGCCTTGCCAGCAGCCATCATTCGCGAGCATGCCCGGCACAATGAGGAGCAGGACATGATCTCGATGACCGGCTATGGTTCTGGCCGTGCCTACCAGGCGGCGGGGCAGGTGACGGTGCAGGCGGCGGTGGTGAATCACCGGCATTTGCAGGTGCACCTGCGCAGCGATGTCCGCGATGTCGGTTTGGAGAACGCCCTGCGCTCGCGCGTGCGTGAGCAGCTGAAGCGTGGCAGCGTCAATGTGCAGGTGTTGTGGGAGCCGGCGCAGCAGCTGCCGGTGGATCTGCAGGCGCTACGGCAAAGCTGGCAGGAGCTGGCCCAGCTGGCCAAAGACTTGGGCGCGCCGCCGCCGCGTTTGGAAGAAGTGGCCCGTTTGCAGCAACGGTCGGTCAGTGTCGACCTGGCGATTGTCCAGGAGCTGGCGGTCCAGGCTCTGGATCAGGCCCTGGTGCAAGTGGCGGTGATGCGGCAGCAGGAAGGCGCGGCGCTGACGGAGGCCATGCAGGCCGATGCCGAGGCCCTCCGGTGCTTGGCCGGCGAGATGCAGCAGGTCGCCAGTGGACGGGTGGCGCGGTATCAGACGCAACTGCAGGAGCGGTTGCAGGAGCTGGTGGCCGCCGACACCCAGATTGCGGTCGGTGATCTGGTGCGCGAACTGGCCATCTATGCCGATCGCATTGATGTCGGCGAGGAGCTGGTGCGGCTGCAGTCGCACTTGGAACAGTTGCATCGGCTGTTCGTCAGCGAGCAGGATGAGGTTGGCAAGCGGGTGGAGTTCCTGCTGCAGGAGCTGGGACGCGAGGTCAACACCACCGGTGCCAAGGCCAACGACGCCGAGCTGACGCGCCTGGTGTGTGAGGCCAAAAACGTGCTGGAGCGCTTGCGCGAGCAGGCAGCGAACCTGTTGTAGCGGTGACAGGGGGCTCGCTTCGCTCGATTATCCCGGGCATTTCGCTCCGCCTTCTCCGAACCTCCCGGCGCCAGTCCGGCTCGGATCTTCGCGCCGTTGCGCGGCTTGAACGGACGCTCTGATAAACCGGTCAACACCGTTGGTTATGCGAAGCCGTCCCTGGCCCGGGTCAGGCTAAGCGCTGGAGTGGCAAGGAGTTGCCAAGGCATTGTCAAGCCCACACTCGTCCCGATATGAGCCGTGCTACCCGCATTATCAAGCTGGCCGTGCTGTCGTCGACGGTACTGGGTACCGGCTTGCAGGCGGTGGAGGCCGAGGGCAATGCGGTCGATGTGCAGTTTCTCGACGAGTTCGAATGGGTGGAAGCGGTGTCGCGTCGTCGGCAGGCGTTGTCCAAGGCGCCGCAGGCGGTCAGTGTCATCGACTATGGCCAGGAATATCACCTGCCGCCGTGGACCATTCCCGACCGGCTTCGCTACGAAGCGGGGGTGGATGTCTACCAGCGGCGACATGGCCAGTTCGATGTTGGTGTGCGCGGTTTCAACGGACACGGCACGTCACGCACCCTGGTTCTGATCGACGATATCGACATCACCCTGGAGGAACTCGGCCAGGTGCAGTGGCTGTCGCACGTGCATCCCTCGGATGTGGTGCGTATGGAGGTGGTGAAGGGCCCGAGTTCGGTCAGTTACGGTGCCAACGCCTTTGGTGGTGTGATCAGTATGCAGGGGCGTCGTGTCGCCGACGTGCATGAGGTACATACCTTTGCCGATGCTGGCACCGATGGCCTGTTGGATCTGGATGCCACCGCCCTGGGGCCCTTGCATTTGAGCTCGGATCGACGGGTGTGGTACAAAATCAGCGCCGGCTACACCGAACGAGACGATTTTCCAGGCACGCGCGGCGTGCCGTCGGTGGCGCATAACCTTGCCGATCATACCGGAGACACCGATCTGGTGGCCGGCCGGGCGGCGGCACAGATCGGCTATGAATTCCAGCCGGGGTGGGAGGTCAGAGCTGAGGCGCGCTATATCGATATCGATGACTGGGATTCCATCGAAGACTTCTCGCCAGGTTCCAACACCGTTGATAAACGCGAGATCCACGCCGGACTCGCGCTGAGCCTACCCTTTGGCGAACTGCGTTGGCGGCATTCGGACAATAAGCAGGACTACAGCAATCAGCGTTCGCTGTTTGATCCGACCAATCCTGCGCATATCCGTGATCTCTATGGGTATACGCGACTGTATTTCGATGGCGAGGCCGATGACGTTCGTCTCAGCCTGAATCACCGCTTTGGCCAGCACACCTTGGCCGGTGGTGCCGAGTTCCGGTATTGGCAGTCGCAGTCCAACCTCTGGCAACGAGCCGAGGGGCCACCGGAGACCGACTACTCCAACGTCGCGGTGTTCGCTGAGGACCAGTGGGAGCCGAATGACCAGTGGGTGCTCAGCCTCGGTGCGCGCTATGACGATCATAGTGTGGTGGGCGGCAATCTGTCGCCGCGCCTGGCGCTCAATTACGCCATTGATCCACGGCAATTCGTGCGTTTTAGCCTGTCCAGCGGCTATCGATTGCCCAACAGCTTCGAATTGTACATGGAAGAGTGGTTCTACACCGTTGATCGCGATCAGATCGAGGTCGAAAAGGTGCTGTCCCTCGACATGGGTTGGGAATGTCGTCTGCCCGAATGGCAGAGCCGTTTCAAGCTGGGGGCCTTCTACAGCCGAGTAACCGATCCCCTGGCCTTCATGCCGGTGGCTTCCGCCGAGATGGAAGCCGGGTATACCCAGTGGTTGCTGGCCGGTGATTTCACCCAGGCTCCGGGGCCGTTCTTCGAGTATCGCAATGTCGACAACGGTATTACCGTTATCGGCCTTGAGGCTGAATGGCGCAGTCGGCTGCGAGATGGTGTTGAGCTATGGGCCACCGGTACGCTACAGGATCTGCAATGGGACGAAGACTTCCGCTTTCAGAGCGACGGCTTCATCGAGCCGCTCTCCGGGCAGACCCTCTTCGCGTTCGATTATTCCATCGGCGATCGCGATGCGCCACCGCCAGCGAAGGTAAACGTGGGCGTCAATCTGGATCGTGGCGACTGGTTCGGCAGCGCCGTCGGTCGGTATGTTGCGGCGCAGAAGTTTTTCGCCAACTCGGCCAGCTACTGGTTGAGCAGCCAAGGGGTGGCCCTGCGCGAGCGACCGGCCTACCTCGCCATGGATCTGGCCCTGGGCTATCGCTGGGCGCGCCAGGGGTATCGGCGTTTTGTGCGCCTATCGGTGTTGGATGTCTTCGACAGTGCGCATTACGAGGCCTACGAGGTACCCACCGAGGTCTTGGTAGAGGATAATGAGTGGCAGTGGTCCAGCAGCATCGGTCGCCAGATCGCCCTGGTGCTGGCCTGGGAATTCTAAGGCCGAGGTGGCGTTGCCCGCCAGTCCGGCTCGGACCTCGCGACGTCCGTCGCGCCCGTCAGCCGGGCTCCGGTCCCAGGCTCCTCCGTCGCGAC
The DNA here is from genome assembly GCA_964405325.1 of uncultured candidatus Brocadiaceae bacterium. Taxonomy (GTDB): domain Bacteria; phylum Planctomycetota; class UBA11346; order UBA11346; family UBA11346; genus CAYONM01. The sequence continues at coordinate 19,180 of CAYONM010000033.1, forward strand.
TCTGGTAACCCCATCCCTTCGGAGTCGTCATGCCGAACTGCCTGTACGTAGCGGATATCGGTTTTCAAGCTTCTGCAAACCTCATCGCTGAGCTTGTTTCGCCTCGACTCTCGCAGGCTGCGAATACCGTCGCCCGCTTACTCGCACGGCCGTGCGAGAGCTCACTCAACTGCTGCCGGATCATCCGCGATGCCTGATGTTGACTCCCGTGCCGCCCTGCTTCGTTACCTGGCGCCTGGCCTGCTGCTGGCTGGCGTGCTGACCGCGGGCGGCTTTTTCTACTGGTGGCGTTTCTACGCTTTTACTGACCAATTCTACGAACCACGCCAGCCGATCCCCTTTTCGCATCAGCTGCATGCCGGTACGTATCAGATTCCCTGTCAATACTGCCATTTCAACGCCCAGCGCGGCAAACATGCCGGTGCTCCGACGTTATCGGTCTGCCTCGGCTGTCACGATTCCGGTAAGGGTGCGGTGGCGGGGCACAAACCGTCCATTCAGCGGCTTCTGGAGTTCGCCGATACCCAGCGCGGCGCTTACGACGACGATCGCGATTGGGACCTGCAGTCTGACGGGGTTCGCAAAGAGGGCGCGGTGGTGCACTGGAACCGGGTGCACCTGCTGCCGGATCACGTCTACTTCTCGCATGAATGGCATGTGAAAGCCGGCGTCAGCTGCCAAACCTGTCATGGTCCGGTGGAGACCATGGCGGAAGTGGCGCAGTTCGCCGACCTCAGTATGGGTTGGTGCATCCGTTGCCATCGGCAAGAGAACTACACCACCTTGGCCACCGAACGGGATGGCCTGCACGAGCGCTACGATGGTGACGCCGAGGATTTCCGAGTTGGTACCGCCAATTACGAGGTGTTGCGCGCTCGAATCCGGCCCGATGACGTGGTCAGTTTCAATGAGCGTGAGACGCACGCCAATCTTGGTGACGGTGCGGCGCATGCCGATGACCACGGCCATGCCGACGAACATTCGGCGATCGCCAATGCTTTACGCGGTGCTTACGAGGCGGAGCAGGACCAGGTCTTGGGTGAGAATGTCGGCTTCTGGACCGAAGCCCAGGCCGAGGAGCTGGCCACGTTACGCAAGAAATATCCCGATCTGCCCCGCTGGCGGGTCGCCGATCTGCCCGAGTCTCACCGTGCCTTCTACGGCGAGGAACTCCTGCAGAATTCACCCACCCAATGCAGCACCTGCCATCAGTAGGAGCCAGGAAGCCCGATGAAACGATCCGCTCTGCTCGTGCTTGCCGTGTTCGCCCTGGTGGGCTGCGGCGTCGACAAGACCGAAAATCGAGGCCTGCGCTACATGCCCGACATGTACGTCTCGCCCGCCCTGAAGAGCCAAGAGGCCTGGGTGGTGGTGGCGACCGATGCTGACGGCAACGAGGTGGTCCGGCATGTGCCCGCCATGCTGACACCGCCGACTGGCACCATTCCGCGTGATTTCATGCCCTATGATCTTGGCGCCGAGCAGCTGGAAGCGGCCGACCGCCGTGCCAATCCACTGCCGCCAGACGCCACGACCCTACGCCTGGGTCGTGACAAATACGACCAGTTCTGCGCCGTCTGCCACGGTCGCAGCGGCGATGCCACCGCCGGCTACGTGAAGGATCAGTTCAAGGGCATCCCGTCTTTGAATACCACTATCGTGGCCAGCTACAGCGATGGCCGCATCTACCATTGGATCACCTTGGGTCGGGGGCGTATGCCTCCTTACGGTGCACAGCTGCTGCCCGAGGAGCGCTGGGCAGTGATCCACTATGTGCGCAGTCTGGAATCGGCCACCGAGCGCCAGGGCGACAGTACCCTTTCTGCCGGCGAGGCCTTCCAGCCCCTGCCCGATCCGGTGCCGGAATATCAGCAAGCCCAGAATCAGGAGGTCATGCCATGAGCGTGCAGGCCAAAGCCGGCATCGGGTTGGTGAGTGTCCTGGTCGTGGCTGCCATCGCCTATCAGCTGGGCCAAAGCCAGACCCGGGCTGCCATGGAGGAGGAATTCATCCAGCGGCAGTTGGAGCCGGTGGACAATGCCGTCAGCCAGGCTCCGGACCACATGACTCTGATCCAGTCCTTCGACGACAGTCTGTTGGAGCAGGGCCAGGCGGTCTATCAGGCCAACTGCGTGGTCTGTCATGGCGAGGACGGTCAAGCGGGGGTGGGGGGTGCCCGTAAATTGGGCCAGGAGCCCTTCCAGAACACCAAGTATGGGGCCGGAGCCAATCTGCTGAGCATGTATGACACTCTGACGAACGGCTGGAATGTCGGCATGCCCGCCCAGGCGCATCTGCCGCCGGTGGATCGCTACGCGGTTATCCACTACATGCGTGAGCAATTCATCGCCGGCACCGACTATTATCGGCAACTCGACGAGGACTACCTGGCCGAGCTGACCGCCAAAGCGCCGCAGCAGGCCGAGCAGAGCGGCCCGCCACTAGTACCGGGCGTCGACTATCCGCATCCCTTGGACGAGCCAATGCCTGTGCCGGTCTACGGTGTCCTGGCCCAGCGGGCCCAAGCCACCGAACAGGACCAGCTGCTGCAGGACAGCGAGCGTTGGCTACGGCGTGTCGCTGAGCAGCAACCAGTGCTGAAGCCCTTGGTCGGCACCGAAATCGGTCGTATGATCTACCGGACGGTCCAAGTCGAAGACCCCGATGGTTTCCGCGCTATGCTGCAGGAACCGAGCACCGTCGCCCGGGCGCCGCGCCTGGCCCTGCTGCGGCAGGACGAGGTGCAGCAGCTGTACCAGTCGCTGTCGCGCTGATCGTCCTGCTGCTTGGCAAGCCGGACCACTCCGGCAACGTCTGTTGGTTATGCGACGCGGTTTCACCCTGCTCGAGATGATGATCGCCACGGCGGTGTTCGTGATCGGCTTTGTTTCGGTGTACAGCCTGTTCCTGGCTGGGAGCCGTTACCGTCGGCAGGCCGATGTGGTGTTGGCCAGCGCCATGGCCGCCGAGGAATTGATCACCACCCTGCGTCTGCGTGCTGGGACCGAACCGGATTCTTTGAGCGAGCGCAGCTATAACGGCGATGGGCTCGCTACCGTCGACAGCCCCGATGGCGACCAGCTCGCTGGTGATGGCGGGGTGCCCTTTTTCAGCTATACCGAGCGCCCCACCCTGTATTACCGCTTTGTCGAAGCGCGGGAACTGGATCACCTGATCGATGCGGACGGCTCGCTGCCTCGGCGTTCCTTCTTCATCCGTTTGCAGCTGCTGGACATTGGCGCCCATCCCAGTGACCAGTTGAGTTTGGCGGAGGTTGCCCGTTATCTGCGGATCAATGTTGGTGATGTGGATCGCCAGCCGCGCGATGCCGCGGAGCTGGAGGCCTTTCTCGAGTGGGAAGAGCCGCAGCAGCAGCTGTGGATGCTGCGGAATCGTGATCTTCTCCACCAGTGGGATGTGATCATCGCTCGTCGGGATCCGCCATTTGCTGGCTAGACCGTTCCCTGCACGGGTTTAAGCTGTCGCGCTACCGAAGCATTTGTGCCGAGGAGCGGAGGAGAGTCATGCGTTTCCTTAATTTGGTCCACACCCGCTCCGACGGCGAGATCGACACCTACTATCTGAAGCAGGGCCGGCCCTATTACATCGGCCGTGGTTCCCAGAGCGAGGTACGCATCCTGGACATGCGCATGAGCCGGCAGCACGCCTGTCTGAAGCAGCAGGACGATCGCTGGTGCGTTTCCGATGTCGGCAGCACCAACGGCGTGCGTCTGAATGGCACCTACATCGAAGGTGCCGAGCCGGTGCAGAAGGGTGATCGTCTGCATATTGGCGAGACCGATCTGCTGGTCGATCAGATCACCGATAAGCTGACGGCGCCATCACCTTCGGTGGTGCCAGAGCTGCGCGCCGAGACCACCGAGAATGGTGGTGGTGATGAGGTCCCGGTGACGGAAGCGATCTTCGTGCATTTGTTGGGGCATAAGGTCGGCCCTATGGATCGGGTCGAAGCACGTACGCTCAAAAAACTCGAATTGGCTGGCAATCTGACCATGGACGATATCCGGAATTTGTTGGTCGATTAGGCTCAGGGCCGCCTTCGGCGTGTCGTCTTCAGTCGACATTCACACGGCGGTCATCAGGTCCGATTCCGGCCAGCCGTTCTGGAATCTGAATCGGAGCCGGTCGACACCATCGGCTACCGGGTTTCGCTCCTGGCATCGATGCTGCCCACAACCAGCGGCATAGCCTGCTTAGGGTGCGGAAAGAAATAAAGGTAGCAGATCGCGCAGAGATTCTGTCGATCCTTCAAGGCGCGAAGAGCGAGCATATCGAGTATATGTAAGCGATAA
>CAYONM010000034.1:0-22887 GCA_964405325.1 uncultured candidatus Brocadiaceae bacterium
GAGGCACGGAGGCACGGAGAAAAAGGCTGCTTTCTGGGCTCTTTCGCCGTGTTCTCCGCGCCTTTGTGAGAGACACCATGATGCGCTGGCGGAATGACGCGTGGTCGGTCACTCCGACGCAAAGACCGCTTCGATCACCTCGGCCAGGCTGCTGCTAACGATTCGGCCTCGCCCCTTGCCGGGGCCGGGGCCGATCAGGCGTTTAAAGCCTAGGCGGCGAGCCGCAGCGGCGCGCAGGTCGTAGCGGGCGACCGGGCGCAATTCGCCGCCTAGGCCGACCTCGCCAATGAAAGCGGCGTCACGCGGCACTGGTTCGTCGCGCCAGGCCGAGGCGATGGCCATGGCGATGCCCAGGTCGGCGGCGGGTTCGCGGATCTGGACGCCGCCGGTGGCATTGACGAACACGTCACAGCTGCCCAGTGGTAAGCGGGCGCGGCGGCCGAGTACGGCGGCGATCATGGCAACCCGGTTGTTGTCCAGGCCAGAGACCCGGCGGGTCGGTTGCGGATAATCGGTTTGGTTGACCAGGGCCTGCACTTCCACCAGCAGGCAGCGGTTGCCTTCGATCACTGGCACGATGCAGCTGCCCGAGACCTGAGCGTTGCGATGCTCGATGAACAATCCGGCCGGATCGGCCACATCCTGCAGGCCGTCTGCATGCATGGTGAACAGCGCCAGATCCCCAGTGGCACCGAAGCGGTGTTTCACGGCTCGTAGGCAGCGCAGATCGCGCTCGTGGTCGCCTTCGAAGGCGAGCACCGTATCCACCAGGTGTTCCAGCAGGCGTGGTCCGGCCAGCTGGCCGTCCTTGGTGACGTGCCCGATAATCAGCAGCGTAGTGCCGGTGGCCTTGGCGGCGGCGACCAAGGCGGTGGTGCAGCCGCGCACTTGCGAAGGCGAGCCGGCAATGCCATCGATGTCGGTCTTGTTCAGCAGTTGGATGGAGTCCACCACCACCAGGCGATAGCCGCTGCCGGCGATGGCGCTGATCAGGGCGTCGCAGTCGGCGCTGGCGGCCAGCTGCAGCTGGGCTGCGGCGGTGGCCAGGCCTAGGCGGGCACAGCGGTCGCGCACCTGCTCGACGCTCTCTTCGGCGGTGCAGTACAGCACGGGATGCTGCTGGCCGATGATGCCACAGACCTGGGCCAACAGGGTGCTTTTGCCAATGCCCGGAGCGCCACCCAGGACCAGGGCTGAACCCTGGACCAAGCCACCGCCCAGCAGTCGGTCCAGCTCGCCGGAGCCGGTTCCCAGGCGGGGCAGTTCGTTGTTGCTGCCAATATCCAGCAGGCCCTGCGGATTCAGTGCCATACCCCCACCGCTGGCGGCAACATGCTGATGCAGGCGGGCTTCCTCGCCGCGCAATTCTACCACCGTGCCCATCTCACCGCAGTGTGGGCAGCGGCCTTGCCAGCGGTCAACCGCGGCGCCGCAGTTGGAACAGGCGTAGGAGCTCGTTTTCCGTTTGGCCATTGTGGGGGTCTATCCGGCGATGCGGTTTGGCCAATAGCGGGTTGAATTCGCAGGTCTGCCATCTGACTGGGGACGACTGTTGCACAGGAGCCCCAAGGCATGCGATATCCAAGATTGCAGGGCATGCGAAACTGGCACCATCTGCCGTGCCATGCCGGCTTGGTAGCGGGCAATGGAAGGGGAGTCATCAGGCATGGACCAGACCGCGATTATCGCCGCTTTGGCGGTAGCCTTCTTTGTGATGCTGATCCTGGGCTTTATTTTTCGCAAGTCGGGTTCGGCGTCATCGCAGTTGCATGATTCTGACTTCGCCGGTGGTCGCTCCGGCTCTTCCGGCGGTCGGAGCCTGGCGCAAGCGCAGCGTGGCGATCTCCTGCGGATCGAATCCCGGGCCTTGCCGGAATCGTCGATACACCTGGAGATCGACCGCATCGACGGCTACGTCCAGGGCTCGGACCAATGGCAGGAATTCAGCGGCGTTCATCGTGGGCGTCGTTTGTTTGTAGAGCAGGGCGAGCGCTCGCTTCCCATGATCTGTATCGCCGACGGCATCCCCTTGCACGCCCTGGATCTGGATCCGGAGGATTTGGCGGATGACGAGTTGCGCTGTGAATTCCATGGCGAGCATTTTGTCTGCACCGAGATGAGCGAAGCCGTGTTCTACGAGGACGAGGACGGTGACGGCGAGCTGTTCACCTACTGGGACCTCAGTAACCGGGATGGCAGCCAGACCCTGACCATCGAAGCCTGGTCGGGCGAGCAACCGACCGCCTCGCAGAGTGTCCAGGTTGATTCGCTCGAGGTCGAAAGCGGCGACTGAAGTAAGGAGCATGGCACCATGGCCAAGATATTTTTCGCCTTCGCCACCTGTATAGCGGCGTTGATCGCTCTGCAGGTGCTCATCGGCATGGAGCTGTTCTCCCTGCCCGATCGGCTCGTCACCCAATCCCGCGCCGAAATCGAGAAATGGCGGGAGGCCTCGACCGAGGCCACCGGGCATGTGTCCGAGGCCTGGGGCAAGCTGGAGCTGTACAGCCAGGCTTTTGCCGGCATGCGTGGCGATTGGGAGCTTGCCCTGGAGCAGGCCGCCGGACTGCAGGAGGGCGGCGATCAGCTGGTCGGGACATTGCAGCCCCTGCTGGAAGCCGATCAGCCCAATGATGAGCAGCAGGTCGGCAAGCTGGTGACCGAACTCGGCGCCAAGCGCGTGGAATACCAGCGCCTGGCCACCGATGTCGCGCAGCAGATCAGCCACCTGGCCGACTGCATCCGCAATCGCGAGCGGATTCGTGATGAGTGTCGCGGCATGGTCGGCACTTTGGATAATCGCAATCTGGACCAGCTGCGCGCCAAAGTGGAGCAGGCAGCTCTGGACTGGCCGAGCAAGCAGCAGGATTTGGATACTCGCCTGCAGCACTTGAAGGAGCGGGACGAGATGGTGCATCGGCAGCTGAAGATCGTCGAAGCCGAAACCGAACGGCCGGTGCACGAGATGGACGTGCGCGCCTTCGCTTTCGCCGCTGACAGCATTCGCGAGGTGGCGGCCGATCCCGGTCAGGCGGAACAGGAACTGCTACAGCTGTGCCAACAATTGTATACCGGCTGGGACGAGATCTTGGCGGACATGGATATCCAGGAGGGCGAGCAGATACGTTTCTACCACAGTATCCGTCGGGTCGAGATCGATACCGAGGTGCCAACGACCGCCGGCGCCGAATTGGCGGTTCAGCATGACGAGGACGTCAAGCTACGTCAGGTCAGCAAGCAGGTGTTCGAGAAGAACAAGAAGAACATCGGCATGGCGATCCGCTCCAAGCCGGCCGGTAAATATGATCACGAGGTGGAGACCGTGGCGCAGCCGCCGGGCTTCTCCTATATCGCGCCGGTGGAACAGCAACGCAACCGCTACGGCGAATGGCGCGAGCACCGCACTGGCGGCACCTACTGGGCATGGTACGGGCAGTATGCCTTCATGCGCAGCATGTTCTGGGGGTCCAACTACCGGCCCATCTACACCAGTACCTACAACGACTACTACCGCAGCTACAACAGTGGCCGTAGCTGGTACGGTACCTCGGCGGGACGATCCTTGTACGGCACTCAGGGCAAGTATTCCTCGCGACAATATAGCTCGTCCAAGTACTTGCGGACCGGTGGTCTGAAGCATACCCAGTACGTCAGGTCGGGTGGTCGCTACACCGGTCGTCCAAAAACCACGTCCAGATCCTCCTACCGGAGTTCGAGTTGGGGCGGTAGCCGTTCGGGAGGTGGCAAATGATTACTATCGCCATCAGTCTGACCTATATCGTCCTCGGCCTGTGCCTGGTGCTCCTGGCCAAGCTGGTCCAGGATATTCTGACGCCGTATAAAATCGACAACGAGCTGGTCACCCGCGACAATCCGGCCCTGTCTGTGAGTTTCGGTGGCTATATGCTGGGGACGGTACTGATCTTCGTTGCCGCCTGTCGCGGTGAATTTGCCCAGGAGCCAGAGAACTATCTGCAGCTGGTCCGTTTCATCGGCAAAGATGTCGCCTATGCCATCGCCGGCATTCTGGCCCTGAATCTGGGCCGTCTTATCTTGGACAAGGTCGCGCTGCCGCATTTCAGCAGTCGCAAAGAGATCATCGAAGACCGTAATGTCGGCATGGGCGCGGTGGAATTTGGCAGCTTCGTCGCCACTGCGCTGACCATCGGCGGCGCGATCACCGGCACGGTTGGCGGTCCGCTGGAGGCCCTGGTCTTTTTCGTTCTGGGGCAGCTGGCGCTCTGCCTATTGGTGGTCTGCTACGAGAAAATGGTTCCGTACAGCGTGCACGGCGAGCTGGAAAAAGACAACGTGGCTGCCGGTATCAGCCTGGCGGGCGTGATGATCAGCTTTGGCATCATCCTCGCTGCTGGCGGTGCCGGTGTCGGTGCCGGCCTGCATCAGGATGGCGTTGGCTTCGATTGGCCTGGTGCGCTCAGTTTCTATGGCGTCTGGTTGGTGGCCGGCCTGGTGGCGCTGACCTTCATCCGCTTGGTGATCGACCGGGTGCTGCTGCCGCACCGGCCGGTGGCTTTGGAGATTTCCGAAGACCAGAATGTCGGCGTCGCCTGGGTGGAGGCGGTCACCACCGTCGGTATGACCCTGTTGATTGTGGCGATGTTGTAAGCTTTGGATGGAAGCGGTGGCTGATCAACCTTCCCTGATCCAACGTTACGCCCGGACCGCCCTGGCCGCTTCCATGCTGATCATGGGTGCCTGCGGCATCGTGTACGAGTACGCCCTCGGCACCCTGGGTAACAATCTCATCGGCACCAGCCACGAACAGATCTACGTGATCATCGGGCTGATGATGTTCGCTATGGGCATCGGTGCTTCCAGTCAGCGCTTCATCACCAAGCACCTGATCGATGGTTTTTTGTTGGTGGAAGTGCTGCTGGGGCTGGTCGGCGGCACCAGCGTGCTGCTGATCTACGGTGCCTATGCCTATCTGACCAGTTATCAGCTCCTGCTTTACGGCATCGCCGGCCTGATCGGTTTTCTGATCGGTCTGGAAATCCCATTGCTGATCCGCATCAACAAGACCTACGAAAAGCAGCTCAGTATCAACCTGGGTAATATTCTCTGCATGGATTACGTGGGCTCGTTGATCGGTGCCTTGCTGTTCGCTTTCGTGTTCATCTCGCGGGTGCCCTTGGAGCAGATCGCCATCTGGCTGGGGCTGACCAATATCGTGGTGGCGATGCTCGGTGCGGCCTTGTTTGCGCCGCTGTTGCACGCACCGCGACGCTTGTTTGCCGCTATGGGGCTGACCGTGGCGATCCTGGTGGCTGGTTTTTTTGCTTCCAGTGATCTGATGCTGCGTTTTGAACAGCGCACCTACCAGGATCCGATCGTCTTCCGGGCCACCAGCCCCTATCAGCACGTAGTGTTGACCAAAAAAAACGAGCGCCTGCGCATGTACATCAATGGGCAGCTGCAGTTCGATACCACCGACGAGTATCGCTACCATGAGATGCTGGTGCATATGCCCATGGCCTTGGCGCGCAGCCGCGAGCGGGTGTTGATTCTCGGTGGTGGTGATGGCCTGGCCCTGCGCGAAGCGCTGCGCTACGGCGATGTTGGCCGGATCGATCTGGTGGACCTGGATCCCATGATCACTTGTTTGGCAACTGAGCAGCCCGACCTGGTTGCCGCCAACCAGGCCAGTCTGCACGATACCCGCGCGACAGTGGTCGAAGCCGACGGGGTTCAGCCTGGCGACGAATTGGTGGTTCGGCGGCAGAGCACCTTGGCGCGTTGGCAGTGGGATCAGACCACCTATCGGCAAGCGACGGTCCGGGTGCTGAATGTCGACGCCGACCAGTTTATCCGGTCGGTGGATGACAGCTACGATGTCATCATTGTGGATTTTCCAGATCCGAACTCGCTGGAAATCAGTAAATTGTATTCCCTGGATTTCTACCGGCAGCTGCGCCGACTGATGCATGCAGACACACTGTTGTCGTGTCAGTCCGGCAGTCCGATCATGGCCCGTTCGGTGTTCCTGTGCATCGGCGCGACCCTGCGCGCTGCTGGTTACGAGGTGCTGCCGTACCACCACGCGGTGCCATCCTTCGGTCACTGGGGTTGGCATTTGGCCGGCCCCGCGGGTACGCAGCCGCGTTTGGCTGGTCGTCTGCAGGCGCTGGAGCGACTGCCGACGACCACCCGCCACGTCACCCCCGAACTGCTGCGCGCCAGTACGATTTTCGGCCGAGATGAATTGCTGGCTGATGGCATCGAGATCAGCACCCGCTTCAAGCCGGTGATTCTCGATTATTTCCGTCGCAGTTGGAGGCAGCAGCCATGAGACGACGAAGGGCTTGGAGGTGCGTATGAGCATGCTCGTGATCGCGATCCGCTTCTGGGAGCGGATCCGCAATCGGCCGGGGGTCGGCTTCAGTACCATTGTCCTGCTGGTGCTGTTGGCCATGCTGGGCAATGCGGTCACTTTTCGTCTGTTCGATAGTACGCCGCAGTCCCCCATCAGCTGGGGCGATGCCTTCTGGTATAGCATCATCTCCATCACCACCATCGGCTATGGCGATCTGTCGGCCAGCAGCTTCGGCGCACGTACGGGGACGGTGGTGTTCATCGTCTTCATCGGCCTGTTGGCGTTCACCATGATGCTGGGCCTGATCACCGATCTCGGCCTGGCCTATCTGGAAAAAGGGAGACGCGGCATGGGCATTATCCACGCCACCGGTCACATTCTCATCGTCAATTATCCCGGCGAGCAACGGCTGTTGCAGTTGCTGCATGAATTGCAGACCGACGACAAGTGCGCCGGTCGCGATATCGTGCTGATCACTGACACAATCCAGGAGTTACCACCGGTGGACGCCAGCCTCGCCTTCATCCACGGCTCACCGCTGGATCACGATACCTTCAAGCGGGCCAATGCCGCTGAGGCCAGTTTGGCGCTGATGTTGCCGGCGGATTATCATCGCAGTGAATCCGATGCTCTGACAGCCAGTGCGCTGTCGGTGATTAATGCGGTGGCACCGAAGCTGCGGGTGGTCGCCGAGTGTCTGGACGATCGACGGCGGCATCTGTTTGCCAATCATCAGGGGTCGCACGTGACCATCGTCTGCGGGCTGCATGTGGCCAGCAACATGATGATCCAGGAGTTGGGTGATCCGGGTATCTCGGCGACCATGGAAGAGATCACCAGCAACCAGGGCACCACCCTGTTCACCGCTGCGGTGACCAATCCCAAGGGGCGCAATTATATTGCGGTCTCTCAGGGCCTCTTGGCGGCTGGTATCAATGTCTTGGCGGTAATGCGCGACGGCAAGGCGCATACCCTGTTCGGTAAGCTCCAGACCCAGACCGGTGACAGCGTCGTGTATGTTGGCGATAAGCGCCATGGTTGGGAGCAACTGGTGGAGCTGGCCGAAGCCGCCGTGTAGGCGTTGGCCGGCCTTGCTTTGTTGGATGAGAGACCGACCGACAGAGTGACGTGTTTTCGGTGATACTGGCGCGTTGCGCCGCCGGAAAACGCTCGCACAACGAGCGAGTCACGATTGAGGTCGAGGGATCGGCGCTCGGCTGGCGGGTGTGACGGCGTTGCGAGATTCGAGCCGGACTGGCGGGGAAGCCCCTTATGATAAAAGCGCCAGCAGCTCATCCTCGTAAAAGAACCGGTCTGAGTCGAAGGCCGGCACCAAGTCGTGCAGCCAGGTGGCGCCTGGATCGAATTTGGCAAAGAAGGGCTGGCGGACCCAGTCGGGATTGCGGGCCTGCAGGAATTGCAGACAGAAGACTTTTTCGCCTTTGATCTCGGCGACGCCGTCGATGAGCACCTTGCCGGGGAAGGCACTCATCGATGGGCCACGGACGCTGCGCGCCAGGCCAGAAATCTGCTGATAGGCTTCGCGGAAGATGTCCCAGGCACGGGTCAGTGGCAGCTCGAAGTAGCGCTTCGCGCCGGTGTCGCGCTCGACAAACATATAGTAGGGAATGGCACCCAGGTTGACACCCGTGGTCCAGAGTTCGGCCCAGGCAGCGGCATCATCGTTGATGTGGCGCAGCACCGGCGATTGCATGCGAATAGTGGTGCCGGTGGCGCGCACCCGGCGCAGGGCCTGTCTGGCGACGTCGGTGCGCAGTTCCTGTGGATGGTTGTAGTGGGCCATCAGGGCCAGCTGCTTGCCGCTGGCGTGGACGGTTTCAAACAGTCGCATCAGATCGTCGGCGTCGGGATCGGTCAGGACGCGGAAGGGCCAGTAGCTGAGCGCCTTGGTGCCGATGCGGATGTTGCGGATGTGTTCCAGTTCCGGGTCATGCAGCAGGGGCTCGATGTAGCGGGCCAGGATGCGGGTGCGCATCACCAGGGGGTCGCCGCCGGTAATCAGGATATCGGTGACTTCCGGGTGCCGCTTCAGGTAAGCGACCAAGTCGTCGGCCTGGCGAGTGGCAAAGCGGAGGTCGGCGTCGCCGATGAATTGCGCCCAACGAAAACAGAACGAGCAATAGGCGTGGCAGGTCTGGCCAGCAGCAGGGAACACCAATACCGTTTGTTGGTACTTGTGCTGCAGGCCGTCCAGCAGCCGACCGTCCAGTTCCGGGACGTTGTGGCTCTGCTGTCCCGCTGGGTGCGGGTTGAGCCGGTTCCGGATGTCGGTGGCGCAGGCCTTGATCTGCTGCGGCCTGGCCTGGGTGCGGATCAGTTGGCGCATATGTCGGAAATCGGCGGGTTCCAGCATGCCTTGGTGGACGAAGGTGAGTTGATAGAGGGGGTCGTCGGGAACGCGATTCCAGTCGATCAGCTGGTCCATGACGTAGGGGTTGGTGCGGAAGGGGAGCACAGCGGAGACGGTTTGAATGGCTTCTTGAAGATCCTGATCCAGCAGTCGCCATTGCGGCATCTGATCGACGTTGGCACGGGTGATGGCGCGGTATTCCTGTGGTCGGATCGTCATGTGCAGGTCCTTTCTCGGCAGGTGGCAGCCGTCCCTCGGTAAGGGCGACTGGGCTCGTCAAGGCGGGTGAGTTACCAAACCCGCAGTTTCGTGTTCTGGCTGTAGCTCCGCCGGCAGCTGGCGCTGCCGGGCTGGCGCATGTTAGAGCTCTTTTTGCCCTGCCAACCCATAGCCTGGATTCAGGAGATTCCTTGTCGGAGGTGGTCGGGAATCCGGGGGGAGCGATGACGCTTCGGTGTTGTGATACGGGCCTTCGCCTTTTTGCGCCCTCGTTCCCCGCATGGACCGATGGACAACAGCCGGTATAGGAGGCGCCAGGAGGTGATCGATGGTCCTGGTTCGATCCGTTCTGCTGGCCCTGATGACGGCCGTGACCCTGCATGCCGCGCAATGGGAAAAGATCACCGAGCAACTGAAGCAGGTCATGCCTGAAGAGGATCAACGCGGCAAGCAGGGCCGCGGGGTCGGTTTCGTCTTTGTGACCCCAGGCAATGGCCGCGTGTATGCGGCGATGAATTTCCATGGGGTGTACCAGAGCGATGACCACGGCGAGACCTGGCAGCGCAGCGATGACGGTAGTGCCACGGGGCGTTACTATGGTGGGATCAGCTTGCATCAGCAGACGGATCGTTTTGCGGTGTTCAGCGTTGGACGGAAGGCCAATGGCTGCATGAGTCTGGATGGCGGCGCCAGCTGGCAGGCCTTCACCAATCCTGCTGGCGACGATTTTTCCTGGGGCATGGTGGATTGGAGCCAGGTCAAACCAACGCGGATCCTGGCCAAGCAACATCATACCCCCGGCGTGCTGTGGTATAGCCAGGATGCTGGTCAGCAGTGGCAGAAGCTGAAGCCCACCTGTCGCCGTCTTGGTCTCGCCGCTGGCGGTGTGCTGCTGTTGGGCAGTGACGAGGGGATCCAGCGCAGCACCGATCAGGGTCAGAGCTGGGACACCGTCAGTCTGGTGCAGGTGCTGGGGCCGTTTCCGACCCGGTATCAGGACCAGCTGTACTGGCCGGCGGTGGATGGTGTGTATGTCAGCAAGGACGAGGGCGCCAGTTGGATCCGCTATGGCAGCGAGCTGGAGGGCTGTGTCTGGGGCCCCTATTTCGATGGTTCGTCCAAGCGTTGCTTCGTGGTGTCCAAGGCTGGAATTCATTTCACCGACAACAGCGGTGTCGACTGGGCCTTTATCAGCCCTGATCCGAGCGAGGTCTATGTTCCGGATCATCCGGCCAATGGTTACGGTTGGGATCCGCAGGCGCGCATCTTGTATGCTTCGGCCATGTGGCGTGAGATCTACCGCTTACGTTTGGAGTGATGGCTTGCAGTGCAACGGGGAGCATCGCCGCCTCGCTCCATCGTCGCGCTTCGCGTATGATCGCCGAAAAACCGTCGCTCGGTCGGACGCGCTCGCGCTTGGACGTGCTCACCGGGGGCGCCCGCGGGTTGTGCCCAGACGAGCTCTGATGGAGGAAGCTGAAGTGACGGTTTCGAGAGGGGGTCCGGCGAGTCACGCTACTGGCAGAGCACCATTTCCGCTTCCTCGGCGCTCAGCGCCAGGGGTTGGCCATCGTTGCCCACCAGGGTGATGATGCCTTCGGTCACTGCCAGGATCCGCAGCGCATCGCCCGGGGAGAAGCCGGCTTGCGCGAAACGGGTGTGCACCTCGCCGCGGTCGCGGAAGGCACTCAGGTGTGTGGTCGTACCGGGTGCGACCTCGTGCAAACGACTGACGGCTGGGCTCGGTGGGGTGACCCGTGGCAGCCGCAGGGCCGGGCAGCTGTATTGTTCGTCATCGGCGGTGTGCCCACAGCGATGACAATCGTCGGCGTCTTCTTCGACGCCGCGTTCGGTCCAGCGCACTCGGCCACGGGGGCAGCTGCCAATGTAGTCGGTGAATGCGATCATGCGCACCAGGATGTCTTCGGGCATGATGTGCTCGAGGTGGCAGGCGATTTCTTCGACACGGTTCCGTTCCACTCCCAGCAGGGTGGTGAAAAAGCGGGTCAGGGCTTTGTGTTTGCGCAGCACTTCGGCGGCGTGGGCCCGACCACTGGCGGTCATCTCGATGGCGCCATAGGGCTTGCGGTGGATCAGGTTGCGATCCGCCAATTCTTTCATTGCCCGGGTGGTGGAAGCAGCGGTCACACCCATGGCCTTGGCGACATCACCGGTGCCGACCCGGTCCTGACCTTGACTGAGAACCAGCAGGGTCTCCAGGTAGTCTTCCAGGCTCTCGCTCAGTTCATCGGTGGTCATGGTTGGCTTCCACAGTGGTCAAATGACCAGTCTCGGGCGGGTTGTGTCACGGTAAATCGTGATCACAGACCGACCTCGACTTGGCGGTCACGGATCCGGACCGGATAGGTGGTTACGCGGCATTTGCCCAGCAGGCTGTCGCCCAGATGTTGGCCGGTACGCAGGTCGAATTCCCAGCCATGCGCAGGGCAGCGGACGGTGGCTGTCTCCAGGCTGCCGGCTGCGGTACTGCCAGAGACCAGGCTGACGCCGGCGTGCGGGCAGTAGTCCTTGCAGGCGTACCAGGCCTCGCCCAGACGGTAGACGCCAATGCGTCGTTTGCCGAGCTCGACCAGACGGCCGCTGCCGTCTGCCCAGTCGGTCGCCGTGCCAACGGCGACCCAGCGGTACTCGTTTTCATGCTGGTCCATAAGCGGAGGGTCGGCTGCGGGGGAGCGCGGTGCAAGGCAAGGCCTGTTGCAACTTCTACCACAGACGGAGCTGGACCTGTTTGGCATAGCGGTCTCGAAGCAGGCGTGCCAGGTCCTCCACCCGTTGTCGGCGGGTGGGTGGCCCCGGGGACAGATTGGGGTCGAAGTGGGCGGTGTTGATGCCGGCGCCCAGCTGGATGTCGATGGCATCGGCATCCACCAGCAAGCTGCACAGCCGGTCCAGCTGACCGTTATCGCCGCCGTTCCAGGGCTCCGGTGCGGCCAGGGCGTGGTGGATCGCGGTCAGGGTCAGGATTCCCTCGGTCACCAGGTCGGCACCGGCAAGCCGCGCGAAGGGCGGTAGCGGATCACCCGGCCGGGCGTGCTCCGGGATCAGATCCTCCTGCCATTCCCGGGCCAGGATCTCGGCGGTAGTGCCGCCCAGCACCAGCTTGGCGCCACTGGCCCGGGCGGCGCTGGCGGCGAAATCGGCGTCCAACTGTTTGAGATAAGGGGGACCGGTGATCACATTCAGTCGGCGAGGTGGACGTCGCCGACAGACCCCACAGGTGATGTCGTCGCCGGCCTGGAAGGCGTCCAGGGCGTGGGCCCGGTTGGCCAAGCGCTTGGCCAGCAGGCGGGCCGGCAGGTGTTGGTTGTCCTGGTGCGCATCAAGGTGGCGTAGCGCGCCATCCAGGCGCCAGCCGAAGGGGTGCTCGCGGCCGCCCATGCCGGCCTGGGTGATGCCGTCTGAGACCAGGATCAGCGACTCGCCGGCGGCCAGGTGCTGGTGGTACACGGTCAGCTGCCGACCGGGGCCGGCATCGGCCACCAACTGTCCGGACAGCGGTCGAGCGCCGGCGGCCTGCAGCATGGCTGGTGGTGGATTGCCATACACCGCGATCCGGGCCTGGCCGTCGGCGGTCAGATCGGCAATGCTGAAAGTGGCGTAGCTGATGCCGCGCTGCTGGCAGACCGGTAGGGTGCGGCGGATGGTCTCGGCGAAGCGGACGACGTCGTGCCGGGCGGCGGCATAGCGTGCGGCCATGGTCGCGGTCAGGTTGGCCAGGACATTGGCTTTCACGCCTGAGCCCAGGCCGTCGGCCAGGACCATCACCAGGCGCTCGTCCTCGGGCACCCGGTGCACCAGGCAGATATCGCCAGGCAGACGTTCGCCTGCTTTGCGATGTCGTTGTGCGGCCACATCCCAGGTCAGTGGTTCCATCATCAGGCCTGCATCTTTGCTGAATCGCGTCCGAAGGCATCGATGATCGAGGACAGCAGCACCTCGCTTTCGGCTGCGTTTTCGCCCAAAAGGCAGGCCAATTGTTGTACCGTGGCCAATTGTTTTTCGATCACCAGTTCGGCCCGGCGGACGATTTCGTCACGCTGCACCGCTGGTTCGGTGATATCGCGCAGGATCGCGCCGGCCAGGCGGCTGGGTTCGATCACGAACACGATCGCCGCCAGGTGTCGTCCATGATCGCTCAGATCACGTTCCACTTGCGCGCTATCGCCGCTCAGGACGTGTCGCAACGCCGGAGCCAGCGCCGGCAGCAGCCGTTCCAGCGGCTGTTCGCGCAGATGGCCGTGTACCTGCCAGGTCTGCTCACCGCTTTCCACCAACTGTGCAAAAGCGCGGTTGGCCTCGACCACCCGCAGCGACTGATCCACCACCACCGCACCGGCGGGCATGGCACGCAGTAGCGCATTGGACTGGTTCTGCGCCAGTCGACGCATGTAGCCGACGCACATCGCCACCTCGGCGTGACCGTCCAGCAGGGCTGCGGCAAAGTGCCGGCAGCTTTCATAGCCACAGCCGCCGCAGTTCAGCTCGTCCTGCTTCTGCACCTTGCCGACCTCGGCCAGAGCCTGGCGGATGGCGGTTTCGGTATGCGGTCGCTGCGGCGCTGCGGCGCTGCTCCACTGCATGGTGATGGTTTGGCGTGGCGCGCGTGGTCCGCTGGTGGGTGGTGCCGCCGCCAGGACCCGTCGACGTTTGGCGACGCTGCGGCCGCCTTCGCGCCGGCAGGGTCCGCCGACGCAGCCGTGGTCGCAGGCCAACAGTTCCACAAAGCGCAGGCCGATCAGCTGGTCCGGCTCGGCCAGGGCCTCGGCAATGGCCGGCAGGCCGGCGATCGCGTCCAGGTCATCTTCACAGACACCACACTGCCGGCGAATGCCAGCCAGCATGCCACCGGTCACTGGATAACGGGCGCCATCGGCGGCCGTGCCACCAAAAAAACCTTCGTCTTCGGTGTCCAGATCGATGTTCTGTTCCTGAAGCAGGATTTCCAGTTCATCGAAGCCGATCACCACGTCGATCAGGTCTGGCCGGATCTGAGCTTCGCGCTTCTTGGCAATACAGGGACCGATGAACGCCACACGGATGGGGACGGTTGCCTGCTGCCGGAGCCAGGCGGCGTGGCTCAGGGCAGGTGAGAGCAGGGGGGTGATCAGTTCGCCGCAGCCGGCATAGCGATCGGCCCAGGCCACTGCCGCCGGGCAGGCGGAGGAGAGCCAGGGCAGGCCGTCGTCGCGCTGCGGCAACGCAGCGACGTGGGCGCTCACTTCCTCGGCACCGAGGGCGGTTTCCGAGACCACGGCGAAACCGAGTCGTCGCAGCGCGGTGGCGATGGCTGCAGCCGAGCATCCGGGGAATTCGCCCAGCCAACTGGGGGCCAGGCTGCACCACACCGGTGTCTCCGCTGCCAGGAGCTGACGCAATCGTGGCAGATCGTCGCGTCTCTGCTTGGCTCCGGCGGGGCAGGCGGTGACGCAGTGGCCGCAACTGACGCAGAGCTCGTCCAGCACCTGGGCTGCACCCTGCTGCACCCGGATGGCCTTGGCCGGACATTCGCGCACGCATTTGTAGCAGTCCTGGCAAGCGGCCTCGGTGGTGCTGACGATAGGCTCCATGGCGCGCTCCTTGGCGGAGTCTAAGCCGGTGCTGCGGCGTATGCGACCGCAGGATGGGACGGTCGGCGGTGTTATGACGCTGATGCATGAGTCCTATGAATACTATTTTATCGATAAAAATTTATTGAATAGGGCCGCGATATGGTTAGCCTACCAGCCAACGGAGACGAGCCATGTGCAGCACTTGTTCGCAGGCGACCGCCCTCGCCCCCTCAGCGTTGGAACGCTACCATACGGTTGATGCCATTCTCGAACGGCATCAGCATCGGGCCGCACGCCTGGTGCCGATCCTGCAGGAGACTCAGGAGGTGTTTCATTATCTGCCGCGCGACGTGATGGCTTACATCGCCAGCAGCCTCGCCCTGCCGCCGGCCCAGGTTTTTGGCGTAGCCACTTTTTATGCGCATTTCTCGCTAGCGCCCAAGGGCAAGCATGTGGTCCGCTTGTGCGACGGTACCGCCTGCCATGTCAAACGCAGTATTCCCATTCTGGACGCACTGCGTGCGCATCTGGGCCTGAGCGAGGATAAGCCCACCACCGACGATCAATTATTCACCATCGAAACCGTCAGTTGCCTGGGTGCCTGTGGTTTGGCGCCGGTGATGCTGATCGATGAGGATGTGCACGGCCAAGTGACGCCGGAGCAGGCGGTCGGCCTTATCAAGGATATGGCGGCAAAGGAGGCCGAAGCATGAGCATGTGCAGCTGTTTGGATCTGGGAACCTTGGCCGATGCGCATCGGCAATGCGCGGCTGGCCTGGATCGCCGCCTGATCCTGTGCGGCGGCACCGGCTGTGTTGCCGGTGGTGCCCTGCGACTGCGCGATGGTCTGATCGATGCCTGTCGTAAAGTCGGTATCGATGCGGCGGTGGAATTGCGCCAGGAAGCCGCGCCGTCGGTCTACGTTTCGAAAAGCGGTTGCCAGGGTTTTTGTCAAATGGGCCCGCTGCTGCATATCGAGCCGGACGGCTTGCTGTACGTCAAGGTACAGCCGGAGGACGCCGAAGAGATCGTGCAGACGACCCTGATCGGAAAACAACCAATCGAACGTCTGCTGTATCGGGTCCCGGCCACCGAGCAGGTCTGCCGCGGTCCGGAGGAGATCCCCTTCTATGCCGGTCAGACCAGGCGGGTGCTGCGCGATTGCATGATCGAGCCCGAGGATATTGGCGAATATGTGGCGTGCGGCGGGTATCAGGGTGCGCAGCGTGCATATCAGGATATGGAGCCGGAAGCGGTGTGCCAGGAGGTGCTGGACGCCGGCCTGCGCGGTCGCGGTGGCGGTGGTTTTCCCACCGGGAAAAAATGGCAACTGACCCTGGCCAATGACAGTGACGAAAAATATGTGATCTGCAATGGTGACGAGGGTGATCCGGGCGCCTTTATGGACCGTTCGGTAATGGAGGGCAATCCGCATGCGGTAATCGAGGGCATGCTGATCGCCGCTCGTGCCATCAAGGCCACCGCTGGTTACGTGTACGTGCGAGCGGAATATCCCTTGGCAGTGCAACGGATGCGCCGGGCGGTGGCCGATGCCGAGTCCGCCGGTCTGCTGGGCGATGACCTCTTCGCAAGCGGGTTGTCATTCCAGCTGTCGGTGATGGAGGGCGCCGGCGCTTTTGTCTGTGGCGAAGAGACCGCCCTGATCGCCAGCATCGAAGGACAGCGGGGTATGCCACGCGCCAAGCCGCCGTTTCCGGCGCAAAAGGGCCTGTGGCAGCAGCCGACTCTGATCAACAATGTCGAAACCCTGGCCAGCGTGCCGATGATCCTGCGCGACGGCGCCGCCGCGTACCGGGCCTTGGGTACGGCATCCTCACCCGGCACCAAAACCTTTGCCCTGACCGGGCATGTGGCCAATACCGGTCTGATCGAGGTGCCCTTCGGCACCACCTTGCGCACGATTGTTGCCGATATTGGCGGTGGTGTCACCGCTGAGGACGGCAGCATCAGTCCCACCGGCTTCAAAGCGGTGCAGATCGGTGGCCCGTCGGGCGGCTGTCTGACGCCGGAGATGCTGGACACGCCATTGGATTTCGACTCGCTGCGCTCGCTTGGCGCGATGGTCGGGTCTGGCGGTCTGGTGGTGATGAATCAGCAGACCTGCATGGTCCAGGTGGCGCGTTTCTTCATGCAATTCACCCAGAACGAGAGCTGCGGCAAATGCGTGCCCTGCCGCGAGGGCACCAAGCAGATGCTGCATCTGCTGGACCAGGTCATCGCCGGCGAGGCGACGATGGCGACCCTGGATCTGTTGGAGAAGACCGCGCGCTTGGTGCAGCTGTCCTCGCTGTGTGGTCTGGGCAAGACCGCGCCCAGCCCGGTGTTGTCGACCCTGCGGCATTTTCGGGCCGAATACGAAGCGCATGTCATCGATCGGCGTTGTCCCTCCGGGCAGTGTCAGGCCTTGGCGTTACCAGAGATCGATGCCGAAGCCTGCAAGGGCTGTACTGCCTGCGTCAAAAAATGTCCGGTGGATGCGATTCGCGGTGAAAGGAAAAAGCCGCACGTCATCGATCAGGAGCGCTGCATTCGCTGCGGTGCCTGCGCCGAAATCTGTCGTTTCGATGCCGTGATCGGCTTCTGACCATCGAGTAGATTGAAGCTAGGGAGTGGCGCAGCGGCGACGGTATTGGCGGGCAGGGCAAGGATGCAGCGGACGGCATCCGAGCTGGCGTGAATTTCCGCCGCCCCTGCGCCACTCCAGTTTCATCTTTCCACCAGGAAGAACAATCCAATGAATGACAACTACATTTACATAGACGGAAGGCCGGTGGCATTGGCCGACGATCGCAATCTGCTCGAGCTGATCCGTCGTTCGGGTATCGATCTGCCCACCTTCTGCTATCACTCCGATCTCAGCGCCTACGGCGCTTGCCGGCTGTGCATCGTGGAAATCGATGGCATGGGGACCCAGGCCAGTTGCTCCATCCAGCCCACGCCAGGGATGCGGGTCCGCACCAATTCCTCGGCTTTGCGCGAATCCCGTCGGCTGACCATCGAATTGCTGCTGGCCAACCACGATCGCGAATGCCCGAGCTGCGAACGCTCCAATCACTGCAGTCTGCAGAATCTGGCGCGGCAGTTGGGCGTGGACACGGTACGCTTCAAGCAGCGGCAGCCGGAGGACATGTTGCCGGTGGATAGCAGCCCGGCCCTGGTGCGCGATCCCAATAAATGCGTGCTCTGTGGTGACTGTGTCCGCGTTTGTGACGAGACTCAGGGTATTCGGGTCCTGGATTTTGTCGGTCGGGGTGCTGCTGCGCGGGTGGCACCCGCCTTCGAGCAGGGACTGGCGGTCTCGGAGTGTGTCGGCTGTGGCCAGTGTGCCGCCGTCTGTCCCACCGGTGCCATCGTGCCCAAGCAGGAACGCGAGGATGTCTGGGCCCTGTTGCACGATCCCGATACGGTGGTGATCGCGCAGGTGGCGCCTGCGGTGCGGGTTGGCTTGGGCGAATATTTCGGCATGGAGCCGGGCAGCGTGGTGACCGGGCAGATGGTCAGCGCCCTGAAGATGCTGGGTTTTGATCGGGTCTACGACACCAGCTTCGCAGCCGACATGACCATTTTCGAGGAAGTCGGCGAATTACTGGGCCGCTTGGATGGCGAGGGTCCCCTGCCCCTGATGACCAGCTGCTGCCCGGCCTGGGTCCGCTTTGTCGAAACCCAGGCGCCGGATTTGCTACCGCATCTCTCCAGCTGCAAGAGCCCGCAGCAGATGTTCGGTTCGGTGATCAAGCAGGTGTTGCCAGAGCAGGAGGAGCTCGACGGCAAACGACTGGCCGTGGTCAGCATCATGCCCTGCACTGCGAAAAAGGCCGAGGCCCGTTTGCCGCAGCATCGCCGTAATGGCGTGCCGGATGTGGATCAAGTACTTACCACCCAGGAGCTGGGTCGCATGATCCACTCTCTGGGCATCCGCTTCACGCAGTTGGATCCGACGCCCTTTGATCTGCCCCTGGGCCTGGCTTCCGGTGCCGGGGTCATTTTCGGTGCCAGCGGTGGCGTGACCGAAGCGGCGTTGCGCTATGCCGCCGAGACTGTTGACGCGCCTGGGTTGCATCTGGAATTCCAGCAGGTGCGCGGCCTGAAGGGCTGCAAGGAGGCCAGCATCCAGCTGGGCGAGATCCCGCTGCGGGTGGCGGTGGTTCAGGGCTTGGCCGAAGCACGGCAGTTGCTGGAGCGGGTGCGCCAGGGTGAGTCGTATCACTTCATCGAGGTGATGTCCTGCCCTGGCGGCTGCTTGGCCGGTGCTGGCCAGCCCATCAACAAGGACCGGGATATCCGTGCTCGTCGCAGCGCCGGCATCTACCGCGCCGATGGCGAGATGCCCTTGCGCAAATCTCAGGACAACCACCTGGTCCGTCAGTGCTATCAGCAGCACCTGGGCACGGTGGGCGGGCACGCCGCGCACGAGTTGTTGCATACCCGTTATCAGGACCGGCGCGAGGTGTTTGCCCAGGCGCTGAACTGGCGTCAGACCCTGGCCACGGACCCGCTACGTGTGCGCTTGGACGTGGCTTCGGATCAGGCCGATCTGGACACCGAATTGCAGCGCTTGCACACGGAACTGGAACGGCATCCCGAAGGCGATCGGGTGGCGGTGGAGCTGGCGGTGCAAGCCGGCAGTCTGCCGGGTCGGGCTCGGATCGGCCGTGGGGAAGCGCAGCCGTTGGCCCAGGCCACCCGGGCAGTGCTGGTGGCTTTGGACGGGGACTGACCACGGACGGGGCCGATCGTGGCGCTGACCGTTCGGGCGACTAGGCTGCCGCCTTCGGAGACCGCGCTCGTGTCGTCAGATCCGCTTGGCCCCGCCCCATCCATCCGCCGTTTGCCCCGCTATCTGGAGCTGGTCCAGGCGGCGCGGGCAGCCGGTCAGGATGCCATCAGCACCACCACCATTGCCGAGGCCTTGGGTCAGACGGCAATCCAGGTCCGCAAGGACCTGGCGATTACCGGCATTACCGGTCGGCCACGGGTGGGTTATGCGGTGGACGAGCTGATTGTCGCGATCCGTACCTTTCTTGGCTGGGACAACGCCGCTGAGGCCTTCCTGGTGGGCGCCGGGCATCTGGGGCTGGCGCTGTTGGGCTACAATGGCTTTGCCGAGCATGGCCTGCGCATCGTCGCCGCCTTCGATTCCGACCGGCGCAAGATCGGCGCCAAGCATCATGGCTACCAGATCCAGGACGTGGCTCGTATCGGCCAGCTGGCCGGCCGCATGCAGGTCCGCATCGCGGTACTGACGGTGCCACGCGCCCATGCCCAAGCCACTGCCGACGCCCTGGTTGTTGCCGGCATCCGCGGCATCTGGAATTTTGCCGACCCGCGGCTGCGCCTGCCCGCTCACGTCGTGGTCGAAACCGTCCAGCTCTCCGCCAGCCTGGCCATGCTCTCAAGCCGCCTGCAGGTGCGGATGGTGGCGGAGTAGCTCGCGGCCTTACTGGCCTGACGGGGCCATCAGAGCTCGAACGGGTATGGGTTTCGAGGGAGGCTGGTGAGCGCCTCCAAGCGCGAGCTCGTCCGACCGGGCAGGTGGTTGGTCGTGCGACGACCGGCAGCGATGATCAGGCGCTCAGAACCGGGCTGCTGGGTGATCCACACAGCTTACGGGCCGTGACTGGCATGGCACGCAATGGTCGAGCGAGCCCATAGCTGACCATTTGGCCCGGGGCTTGCGTCTGCTATCCGGATATCCGGAGGATGTGGTCGCATGCGACGTCTGGGCCTGTTGATGCTGTGTTTCGCTTGCTTACCGGCGCAGAGCCTGGTGACGGCGACCAGTCTGTCCGATGGCACCCTGTATGCCGATCAAGTGGCGCGGCAGGTGGGGGATCTGGTGACGATCCAGATCCAGGAGACCAACTCCATCAAAGAGAGCAGCGAAACCGAGACCGGGCGGACCAACTCTGGTCGTCTCAGCGGCAATTGGTCGAAACCATCCGAGGATGGTGGTACATCGGTCAGCAAGGTCATCCCCGGTATCAGCTTCCAGACCGATACCGGCTTCGAGGGCGAGGCCGATTACAGCAATTCGGGAGAGATCAAGGCCACGGTCACTGGCCGGGTGATCGACGTGTTGGCCAATGGCAACATGGTGATAGAGGCCCGTCGGACCCTCCGTTTCGGTTCGGATTCCAAGACCATTGTCTTGTCTGGTATTATTCGTCGTGACGACGTTGGCCCGAACAATTCGGTCATGTCGGAGAAGATCCATAATTTCCAGGTGGGCATCGAAGGACAGGGGCCGCTGACCCGTGCGCAACAGCGCGGCTGGTTGGGACGCCTGCTGGACATTTTGTGGCCCTTGTAAGGACTTGGTGAAAGAACATGCGTATGGTATTGATGCTGTTGTTGATCGCCCCCGGTTTTGCCAGCGAAGCCGGGGTCCGCATCAAAGACTTGTGCGATATCGAGGGCGTCCGCGACAACCAGCTGAACGGGGTGGGTGTGGTGGTGGGCTTGGCGGGCAGTGGCGACGATAAAGATGCGGTTCTGACGGCCATGCGCAGTTATCTGCTGCGCAACCGGCTTCAGATCGACCGCAGCTATCGTGGGGTGAAGGGTAAGAATATCGCGCTGGTGGTGGTGACGGCGAAATTGCCGCCATTCATCAAATCCGGTTCGCGTATCGACTGCCAAGTCTCTGCCATCGGCGATGCCAAGAGCCTGAAGGGTGGGGTGTTGCTGCAGACGCTGTTGGTTGGCTTCGACGGCAATGTCTACGCGGCAGCCCAGGGCTCGGTAAGTATTGGCGGTTACGGCAATGCCGGGCCGGGGCAGGTGTCGACCGGTCTGCCGCATACCAATGTCGAGACCACCGGTACCGTGGCGGGTGGCGCCATTGTCGAGGCCGAGGTGCCGATGGAGATGGTTTTCGAGGATCACTTGCGTTTGGCGCTGAAACAGCCCGATTTCACCAATGCCAATCGGGTCGCGCGGGTGTTGGCTGCCGAGTTTGGTGACGAGCGGGTCAGCGCCAACGACGCAGCCAGCGTGACCTTGCGTTTTGATATTATGCCGCCGGGTGATGGCCTGATCCAGATCATCGCCCGCATCGAGGAGCTGCGGGTCCAGCCCGACAGCAAGGCGCGGGTGGTGATCAACGAGCGTACCGGCACCGTGGTGGTGGGTCGTGATGTCCGCATCGACCCGGTGGCCGTCTCGCATGCTGGCCTGAGCCTGCAGGTGCGGCCGGCAACGCTGGAGCGGACCGACCCCGAAGACCCGGAGCGGACGATCCGGCAAACCACCTGGCAGCATCCGATGATGACCGATGCCGCCATGCAGCCGCCCGAGGGCGTCCGTGTCGACCGCGACGACATCCCGGGGAGCGTCACCGTGTTGGATGGCAGTACCGTGGAGGCGATCTCCAATGCTCTGAACGCCATTGGCGCCCGCCCCACCGACATGGTGGCGATTTTTCAGGCCATCCACCGGGCTGGCGCGCTACATGCTGAACTGGTGGTCATGTAGGAGTTGGCCAGCGGACGAGGGTATTCGAGCGATGACCGCAACAGGCCGGTGCTTGTCCTGAGAGGAATCCCATGACCGATCTCGCTTTGACCAGCTTTGGCAGCCTGGATGGCTCGAACGGCAACAAAGCAGAGCAGCTTCGTCGGGCGACCGCAGCGTTGGAGCAGCATTTTTTGCAGGAATTGCTCAAGCATGCTCTGCCTGGCGACGATACCCAGGGTCAGTTCGCCTTGGAGCGCAGTGCGGGTATGCGTCAGGCTCAGGAGCTGTATCATCAGGCATTGGCCGAACATGCCGCTGGTTCGCTGGGTGTAGCGGCAGCCTTGGAAGCGCAATTGGCCAGAGATGTGCGTCAACCGGACGGGGGGGGATCGACATGAGCGGCGCCAGTCTTTTGGAACGTTTAGGCGAGCATCTCAAAGCCGAGCGAGTGTTGCATCAGCACCTCTTGAATCTGGCCGAGAAGAAGCGCGACGAGATCGTTGCCGGCAATATCGACGCATTCAGCAAAGCTTTGGAGCAGGAGCAGGACATCTTGAAAAAAGGCCAGGAGTTGGGCCGTCGCCGCCTCAAGCTGCTGGAAGCCTGTGCCAAAGGAATGAATTGTCCGGTATCGAATTTGCGCATGGCGCAAATTCTCGAACGCGCCCCCGAGCCCCTGCGCAGCGAACTCGGCGGTCTGTCGCACGATCTGCGCGAACTGCTCCAGCGCCTGCGCGATCTGAACGAACGCAATCTGGTCCTGATCCGGCAGAGCCTGGGCTTTGTCCGCGAGGTGATGAACATCATTACCGGCGAGGAACAGCAGCGCCAGGACTACAGCCGCAGCGGCGTCCAGGATAGCCGTCAGTCCTCTGGCGGGGCCATCCTCAGTCGCAAGGCGTAGTCTTCCTGTTTAG
>CAYONM010000035.1:0-22509 GCA_964405325.1 uncultured candidatus Brocadiaceae bacterium
TTTTCCGGTATGGTCTTTTCTGAACAGCCCTTACAGATACTTTTGATTGGCCCTGTCAGCAGAGGGGGCTGCCTGTGAAAAAAACCGGCGCCTGCAGCAACCGGTTTGTTTCACTCCGAGCGATAACGACGTTTACCGACGCCCACCGATCAAACCTGCTTGCCAGGCCCAGTACAGCAATTGCATCAGGGACACCACCGCCGCAGCGACGTAGGTCAGACCGGCAGCGGTCAATACCTTGCTCACCGCACGGTCCTCGTCATAGCCACTGGTGATGCCGGTGGTGGCCAGGATCCGCTTGGCCCGGGCCGAGGCGTCGAATTCCACTGGAACAGTGATCAGAGTGAACAGGGTGGCGGCGCCAAACAGGATTACACCGGCAAGCGCCAGACCGTACCCAGCGCCCTCTGCAGCCCCCATGACAATACCGCCGAACACCAGCCACGGTCCCAACTGCGAGCCGATGTTCGCTGGCGGCACCAGGACACTGCGCATCCACATGGGCATGTAATTGCGTGCGTGCTGGATGGCATGCCCCACCTCGTGCGCGGCAACACCGGCAGCGGCAGCATGCTGGCCGTGATAGACGTCCGGACTCAGGGCCAGGGTCTTGCGCATGGGATTGTAGTGATCAGAAAGGAATCCCTCGGTTTGCACCACTTCGACATCGTGAATGCCTTCCTGACGTAGAATCGCCCGCGCCACTTCGGCACCGGTGATCCCATTGCGCATCGGCACCTGCCGGGCGCTGGCAAAGGCCAATTTCACCAGCGCCGAGGCCCCCAATGACAACAACAGACCAACACCGAGAATGATCAGATAGATCGGGTTGAAAATCATGGCTCAATCCTCCAGACATGTTGATGCATATCGCATGCCAGATTTTCCCGAGTCACTTCGACCCAAACAAGGCTCAGCCAGCCAGAGACTCCACGCCACAGCGGGGACATTCCGACCCAATCGGACAAACGGCACAACGTGGCCGCCGTGGTCGACACACCGTGCGACCGAGCTGAATCAACTGGTGACACAGCCGCACCCAATGCTGTGGTTCGACATGTTGGATGATCGCTTGCTCCGCCCCCTGCGGTTCCTCTTGCTCACACCAGCCGATACGGCGCAGAATCCGCTGTACATGGCCGTCAGCAGCAACCGCGGGAATGCCGAAAGCGTTACCTTGGACCACCGCCGCCACCTTGGGGCCCACCCCCGGCAAGGTCTGCAGCTGGTCGCGATCCTGCGGCACCAGGCCATCGTGGTAAGCCAACAAGACCCGTGCGCATTCGACAATGGCGCGTGCCTTCTGACCATGCAGTGGCAGCCGCCGCAGATACGGCTCCAGTTGACTGGGATGCAGGCCTGCATAACGCTCAATCCCACCCACATGCTCGTCCAGCACCGCCATCACCTGGTTGACCCGCACGTCGGACACCCGCGCCGACAAGATGGCGGCCACCAGCAGCTGCCAGGGCTCACGGGCATAGAGTTCACAGCTGGCATCCGGCCACTGTTCGTGCAGGCGGGCGATCAGCAGCGAGCCACTGATCATTCCATCTTCCCGAGCAGCCGCAGCAGTGAGAACACCGGCACCAGCAATAACACCAGCACGCCATAGAGCGGGTGCGCCAAGGTGGCACAGAGGGCATCGAACCACAACATGCCACCCAGCAGGCGTTTGGTCAGGTGCGGCACCTGACGTTGTTCCAGGCCCTGCAGCAGACGCCACCAGCGGGGCACGATGCGCAGCAACCAGAAGCACAGCATCAACACGGCCCAGAGCATGCCGAGAAAGGCCAGCAGAAAGGCTTGGGACTCCAGCAAACCGACCAGCCAGGGTGTGGCAATGGCCCGCAACACCAAAAAGGGCACCGGAGCCACCAAAAACAACCCACCAATCAGCAGGTCCACACGGCGCCCCGGCCGGCTCTCCAATTCCGAGACCAGCGTCACGCCGGTAATATAACTCAAGAGCAAGAGCGGATACGTCGGCATCAGACCAGTCAGGCCCATCTGCTCTACATCCACAGCGCCAGTCAGGCTGGTCAACAACATGCGATCGAACAGATCCGGACCAAAGGCCAACAGCACAAACAGCGCATGACTCGCCCGCACCAGACCCATGCACAACGAACCGATATACGGCCAGTGTTTGGCTGCAGTATTATAGCAGAAGATCAGCATCAACACCACGCCCGCGCAGAAAAATCCGCGAAAGCCCAGCTGCAGCGCCGCCAGCAGCGAGCCGATTGCCAGCACGCACCCCACCACCAAGGCCGAGCCCGGGCCAATATGACCGCTAACCAAGGGTTTATCGGGATGCAAGACACGGTCGCGCTCAACATCCAGGATGTCATTCCAGACCATGCCGGTCAGATACAGCAGCACGCTGCTCAGGCAGACCCACAACACCAGATCCACGTTGCGATAGAGCTTGATCGCCAACAGCAGCGGATCATCACCGTCCAGATAGACCACCATGGCCCAGGCCGCAAGGGCATTGCTCAACAGGGTCACAGACCCGCTGATGCGAAGCAGTCGGAACCAGGCGGACAACCAACGCCAAGGCATTCAGTCGCTTCCTCAATAGCACAAACAGGGCAGCGGCAAGAACCAATCCCGTGAGATAGAAAGACGACGCCCGCAAACGGGCGTCGTCCTATCGTCAGCAATGGTCACCGGTCGGCAACCGCGCTCTGGCAAGGGAACTACTCCTCGCCGAGGATCTCCAGCAGCTCGACTTCGAAGACCAGGGTCTCATTCGGACCGATCTTGGCGCCAGAACCGCTTTCGCCGTAGGCCATGTCAGCCGGAATGTACAGCTTCCACTTGCCGCCGGTCTTCATCAGCTGCAGACCTTCGGTCCAGCCCTTGATGACACCGTTGAGTGGGAATTCTGCCGGCGTCCCGCGGCTGTAGGAACTGTCGAATTCAGTGCCGTCGATCAAAGTACCACGATAATGCACCTTGACCTTGTCGGTGGCGGCCGGCTTGGCGCCAGAACCTTCGGTGATGACCTCGTAGGCCATGCCGCTGGGCAAGATTACGACGCCTTCCTTCTGGCCAATCTCTTCCAGAAAGGCCTTGCCCTTGGCCATATTGTCGGCGCCCTTGGATGCTTCGGCCGCCTGCTGCTTCTGCCGCATGGCGTCGTACAATTTCTGCTGCTCATCCAAGGGAACGATGGGATCTTTGTCTGCCAGGGCATCACGAATGCCGGCCATCAGCAATTCCTGGTCGAGACCAAGGTCGTCAACCATCTGCTTGATCTGAGTACCGACATTGGCGTAGGCGAACAGATAGCTGAAACGCTCTTCGTCAGTGGTGGGCTCAGCCGCTCGCAGACCGCCAGCAACCAGCACGGCCAGGGTGGTGGTAAGGAGAAAACGCATACAAACTCCCGAGTTCGGGGTGAAAAAGGGGCAGGCTTGCGGTCGGCAGGAGCGACACAAGCATGCATCCGCTGAGCCCTGGAGGATTGCATGACCCGGTTTCGAGCCTGCATCGACCTGCATCAGGGGGCCGTGAAACAGATCGTCGGCGGCAGTCTCCGCGACAATGGCGACGGCCTGCGGACCAATTTCGTCGCCGAACACGACGCCGCCTGGTTTGCCGCCCGCTATCGCGATGACGGCCTGCGTGGCGGACATGTGATCATGCTCGGGCCCGGCAACGAGGTCGCGGCGCGCGGCGCCCTGGCGGCCTGGCCCGGTGGCCTCCAGGTGGGCGGTGGCATCAATGCCGATAACGCCCGAACCTGGTTGGACGCCGGCGCCGCAGCGGTGATCGTCACCTCCTGGCTGTTTCCCGACGACGACCTGGATCGCCAACGCCTGGCGATCCTGCAGCGCCTCCTGCAACCAGAAGAACTGGTCATCGACCTCAGCTGCCGCCGCCAGGACGACGGCTGGTACGTCGCCACCAAACGCTGGCAGCACATCACCCAGGTCCGCCTGGGGCCAGCGCTGCTGCAGGAGCTGGCGGCACACTGCTGCGAATTTCTGGTGCACGCCGCCGACGTCGAGGGTCTGTGCCAGGGTATTGACGAGGGTCTGGTACAAGCCCTGGCCGAATGGTCCCCTCGACCGTGCACCTATGCTGGCGGCGGTCGGCAGCTGGCCGATCTGCAGCGCGTCCAGGAGCTAAGCCAGGGACGAGTCGATCTGACCTTCGGCTCGGCCCTGGATCTGTTTGGCGGTACCGGTGTACGCTACCAGGACTGCGTCGCCTGGAATGCCAGCCACGCCTGACCAAGGGAAGACGATGCCAGTCGGGCTTAGGGCCCCAATTCGAAACGCAGGCAGCTCTCCAGGTCCGGAAACAACCAGGGATAGGCATCCAGACTGCGATTCTCGACCCGTTGCGAAGCCAACAGCAGGGCCTGGCCCATGCGACCGAATAACAACTGGACGACGAAAGCCGGCAAAGGCAGCAAAGCAGGACGACGCAGCACGCGACCCAGGCAACGAGCCAACTCGGCCTGACGGACCGCTTGTGGCGCCACAGCGTTGACCACCCGCGGACAGGAAGGCGTGAACAAGGCGTGTTCGATCAAGCCGAGCACATCGTCCAGGGCGATCCAGCTCAGCCACTGCTGACCGCCACCGATACGCCCTCCCAAACCAGCACGAAAGGCCGGCAGCATCCGCGCCAGAGCCCCACCACGTGCACTGAGCACCACGCCGAGTCGCAGAATCCGCACCGCCAAGCCGGCCTCGCTGGCCGCGTGCAGAGCCGCTTCCCAGTCATCGCAAACGCCAGCCAGGAAGCCACTGCCAAGCGGTGAGCGCTCGTGTGCGACAGCCTCCCCGGTCTCGCCATAGTAGCCGATGGCGGTGGCCACCACCAGACGAGCCTGGGGCGCATGCCGACGCATCTCCTGCACCAGCAGGGCGGTGCCACGCACCCGACTTTCCCGGATCTGTCGCCGCCGCGCCGGCGTCCAACGGCCCCCGGCGATGTTGGCCCCAGCCAGATGCACCACCGCATCGCAGCCACGCAGCGCCTCCACATCCAGCTGCCCGCCCTCCGGATCCCAACCGAAGGTGGCCTTGCCGGCGTCGCCACGACGCCGTAACAGGCGCCTTACCCGATGCCCAGCCCCCTGCAAATAGGCCACCAGCTGTTGACCGATCAGTCCGCTGGACCCGGTGACCACAATGGTCTGATGCGGCTGCCCGTGAAAGCGGGCGTGCTGCCGCAGATCGTTGATGGTTCGCTGATGTCGGAACGCGAACAGGTGATCCAACTGCCGCCGCACCCACCAATCGGCCAACACCCGTGACACGGGCGCCAGGGGCAAGCGGTATCGGATCCGGTCTTCCAGTTGACAGGCACCGCCCGGCGCATCGGTGAAACGATGCTCGTGCCGCCAGACAGCAAAGGGACCACGCGCCTGCTCGTCGGCGAATCCGATCCCATCCAGCAAGCCGTGGAAATGCGCCACCCACTCGTGCCGTCGCCACCAGGAGCGCAGCTGCAGCACGGTTTCCTGACCCGGTAGTGGCTCGGATTCGCGGAGGATCTCGACACGCTGCCAGGGCGGCAACAAGCGCGGCAGGGCACCTGCTCGACGATGCCAGGTCAATGCCTGCTCCACCGAGGTTGGCAACACCACCGAACGACGATAGCCGGTGGTGGCGAGGGATCTGGCATCAACCCCGTTTACGCATCGTGACATAACAGTTGTCCATCCAACGCGCGAATCAACTCATCAGCTGCATCGAACAAGACATCCCAGGCAAAGGTCCGCAACTCGGCCGCATCGTGCGCACCCCAGGTCACGCCCCACGCCAGACACCCGGCAGCACGAGCAACACCATAATCGACATCGCTATCGCCAATATAGGCAACCTGCTCCGGCGCCAGATCAAAGGCGGCGAGAATGCGCTGCAGTCCTTGCGGATCGGGCTTGGGTGCCGGCACGTCCTCTTCACCAAAAATGATCGACAGCTGACTCGTCAAACCGTGATGGGCACAGATCTCGCGCACCAGGGCCCCCTCGTTGTTACTGAGCAAGGCCAGACGAAGACCGCGGGTGTGGGCCAGCTGGAGCAATTCCCGCATGCCCGGATACACCCGCGTCGGTACCGGCGCCAGACGTCTGGCTTCCCCATAAAAGGCCTGCGCCAGGTCCACGCCACGCGGATCATCCCAGTCCAGTCCAGCAGCCAGGCACATGCGCGGTGCGGTTGGCAAGCGCATGCCGGCGACCACCTCGTCTGGTGTACGCTGATCAAAGCCGAAAACCGACAGAATGCGATTGGTCGCGGCCACGACCAAGGGCAAGGAATCGATGACGGTGCCGTCGTGGTCGAAGACAAGCGCGGCAAGAGAGCTCATAGCGGCAGAGGCTGCCGCCTCCCTGCCATGAGTCGAGTCTATGGTCAGAAACGGTTCGGCTCAGGCC
The DNA here is from genome assembly GCA_964405325.1 of uncultured candidatus Brocadiaceae bacterium. Classification (GTDB taxonomy): domain Bacteria; phylum Planctomycetota; class UBA11346; order UBA11346; family UBA11346; genus CAYONM01. The sequence continues at coordinate 6,407 of CAYONM010000035.1, forward strand.
CACAAACCGGGCGCCGCCCGGAACCCATGGGCTCGATCGTATCGGTCGGCGCCCGGTTTTCGCTCTTAGGGTGCGGAAAGAAATAAACGTTACAGATCGCGCAGAGATTTTGTCGATCCTTCAAGGCGCGAAGAGTGAGCATATCGGGCATATGTGAGCGATAAGCAACGCAGAAGGGCGGCAAAAGATCAAGCGAAATGTAATGTTTATTTTTTGACGGGCCCTTACATCGAGGGGCAAGCCCCTCGGACCCCAGAAGCTGAGCCCGCAAAAACACCTTTTTTTCTGCTCGAAGTTTTTGCGAGCTCAGCTTTTATACCTGGGCTTCCATGAAGCCACGAATGTGCTGCCAACGCTCCGGCGCCAACTGGGCGCCAGTCACCGATACCGTGGCAGCACCAGCCAGGGCGCCGAGCCGGCCACAGATTTCCAGTGGCAAGCCGCGCAAATAGCCAGCCAGGAAGCCGGCCGCCCAGTTGTCACCAGCACCGGTGGTGTCGACCACCTGCTCGACCGACTCGGCGGCGACCTCGATCCGTTCTTCGCCACAAGCGATGCGCGCACCGTCAGCGCCCAACTTGACCACCGCAACCGTGGCCCGTCGGACAAGATCGTCCAAGGCCGCTGTGATACCGCCCTCGTGCCAGGTGGCGGCCTCGTCTTCATTAGCGAAGACCAGATCCACCTTGCCATCGAGCAGCTCGCCGAGTACCGACTTGCTGGCCTGGACCACCTCGAAGGAGGCCAGGTCCAGCGCCAAAGCACAGCCGGCCGCCTTGGCGGCATCGGCAATAACCCGAGTGAGATCGGGATTGAACAGGGTGTAGCCTTCCAGCATCACCATCCGCGCCCCCTGGAACAGCTCCGGCATCACGGCAGCTGGATCCAAGGCGGCGGCCGCCCCGAGATTGGTGCGCATGGTCCGCTGGGCATCGGGGGTGACCAGACTGAGCACCCGGCCGGTGGCCAGGAATTCATGATCGATCAAGCGTGGATCACAGCCGCGCTGGCGGAGGGCTTCGCGATAGAAAGCCGCTTCATCGTCGGTGCCACAACAACCGATAAAAGCGGTCTGCAAGCCCAGACCCGCAATGCCGACGGTCGTGTTGCTGGCCGCACCACCGGCGGCACGCACCGGTTCGGCTTCAGCGGCGGCGATCACGCTGGCGATGGCGTCCATCTCCACCAGCTCCATGCCACCCTTGGCACCGCTGACGTGTTGCCGAAGAAACGCATCGTCCACTTCCAGTACCAAGTCCACCAGGGGTGAGCCGATACCAATCAGATCCAGGTTTTCTGTCTCATTCATGTCGCGGATGCTCGAAGACGATCCTGCCAACGCAAGCCTGTCTGGATTCAGCCAGCCAACCAATGCCGTGGCTGCAGCTGTTTCAGCTTGATGGCGCTGTCCTCATCAACCACGACCTCGGTCTCGGCATTCTCAGCCGAAACCTGCAACATCATCTCACGGCAGCGACCACAGGGACTGAGCACCGCATCCGCAGAAACAGCAGCGATGGCGACGATCCTGGTCTCACCATCCTTGATCATGTTGGCCATGGCCGCCGCTTCAGCGCAAAATCCGAGGCCGTATGACAGATGGATGCAGACACCGTCATAGATCCGACCATTGGCTACCAGCAAGGCACACGCAACGGTCGCCGCATCCATATCCCGCCTGGACAGGGTCATCGGCCGAACGAGAGCCTTGGCCTGAGCGACCAGACCTGCAATCCTCAACGCGCGTCCTCATCCATCACTCGTGCCAGCTCCATCAGAATGCCATCAGCACCGCCATCGATAGTGGTGCCCTGCGGCGGCGTTTCGCCGACAAAAAAGGCGAAACGCTCACCCGGTGAACGAACCAGATTGTTCAGGGCATCAAAACCACGTTCCCGGCTGTCGCTGGCATCACGCGGAGTCCCATCGACAAACCAGATGGCGCAGCCGATACGGCTGGTCAAATCGAGACGGCCGCTCTTGCGGGTCATGACGAAAAACTGCATCAGATCCAACAGACCGCCTTCGATCGCACCAGAAAAACTGGAGCCACTGTTGGCGATATCGCTCGGACTGATACCGGGAGCCATGGTGACCTGACTGGAGATTTCCGGTGCCTGCTGGCTGATGGCACCGAGGTCAGCATTGGGTGGGACGAGATAATAATTCAACACCTGCCCACCGAGCTGCATCTGATCACCATCAGCAAGCACCTGCGAACCCACGATCCGGGCACCGTTGACCAAGACCCCATTGCGACTATTGAGATCCACCAGCAACCAACCGTCATCGCCCCAACGCAACTCCGCGTGTCGACGCGAAATCAGTGCATCCTGAAGGGTGATATCGACCTGCGGATCACGACCGATGCCGTAGGTGCGCCCAGTCTTGAGACGACGGGCACGGCGATCCGCTGATACCAGGTAATAATCGACCTGCATGCGAGCTCCCATTTGGCTATCTCAGGCTTGCCAAGCAAAGCTGGGCCCAAGCATCGAGAGGGTACCATATTCGCAAGGACTTCGCCATGCCGCAAGCCATCATCCACACCGACCGCGGAGACATCCGCCTCGACCTCTTTCCCGACGCCGCAGCAAAAACCGTGGCAAACTTTATCAAGCTCGCCAAGGACGGTTTTTATGACGGCCTCCGCTTCCATCGCGTGATCAAGGGATTTGTCATCCAAGGCGGCTGTCCGCACAGCCGCGATGGCGCCAGCGACATGCCCGGTACCGGCGGCCCCGGCTACACCATCAAATGTGAACTGGACGACAATCCGGAAAAACACAGCCCGGGCTCCCTGAGCATGGCGCACGCCGGACGCGATACTGGCGGCAGCCAGTTTTTCGTCACCCACGCCGCCACCCCCCACCTGGACGGCAAACACACCGTCTTCGGTCGGGTCTGCTCCGAAGACGACCTGAAGGTGGTCCTGGCAATACAGCAGAACGACGAATTCAAAGTCGAAATCATCGACGACTGAGCTTCATCAGAGGGGGCACCGCCCCCTCGCGTCGCGCCCACCAGCCGGGCTGCGGTCCCACGACCTCGATCAGCCTGGCGCGCGCGCCTTCATCAGCGGGGGCGTTCCCCGTCTTCGGCTCGGACCTCGCGATACCGTCGGAGTGTGGCGAAGCGCTGGTCCTCGCGCCTGGCCACCGGAAACCTTACTCGTATCCGATTTGTGCGGGAATCGTCTGAATGCAACCCTCCCCCTGGCGCATCCGCTCCTCATGCCTGCTGCTGGACCGCCCCTGGCTGCGGCTCGAGCAGCAACGTGTGCAGCTGCCCGATGGCCGCGAGATCGACTACCACATCTGCCATGAAGGCGACTGGGCCGCCATACTGCCGCAACACCACGATGGACGCTGGGTCCTGGTCGAGCATTACCGACATCCGCTGGGAACGTGGACGCTGGAATTCCCCGGTGGCAATATCGACCAGAGCGAGTCCGCGGAGCTGGCCGCGCAGCGGGAGCTGAGCGAGGAAACCGGCTACCAGATCAGCGGTCGACTCCGGCAGCTGACCACCGTTCATCCCAACGCCGCCCGCAGCAGCAGCCGTGGCTTCGGCTTCGTGTGCCAGGTGGTCGATGTGCCCAAGGAAACCGACCACGAGCACACCGAACAACTCCACGTCAAACTGCTGGACAACGAGGCCATCCACCAAGCCATCGCCCATGGCCGCTTGAGCCATGCCGCGCACATCGCCTGGTTCTACCAAGTGACCATGGCCCGATAATGCAAGCGCGCCCACGTGTTTCCCATGAAGCCGTTCTGCAGGGCTATTCGATTCCGTGCCGAACCGACTGGGCCGGTCACCACAAACCGCCTCCACGCCAAGAACCAAAACCCAATCAGTGTCCCAGCACACTTACCGGAGACAAGAGGGGTCCTGCCTTGAATACCGCTTGACTCCGAAATAGGCTGGCGCGCGATCCATAGGTCGTTTGATCTCGTCGGGGTGCAACGCCAGGGAAAGACTACATGAGCAGCTTGAGCCTTGATTACACCAACTGCCTCGCATCGGCGATCGGCGCCACCCATGGGCTGACCAATTCCGAACTGGAAACCCTGGTCGCCAAGATCCCCAAACACCACGAAAATGTTGCCGGACTCCGCACCAGCGGCGAAAGCGCTTGGTTCGACCTGCCCGGCCAGGATACCACCACCGTCCGACAGCTGATCGATCAGCATCAGGGTCACTGGCAGGACGTGGTGCTGGTGGGCATTGGCGGTGCCACCATCGCACCCAACGCCATTCTCCGAACGCTGGTCCCCCTGGAAGCCAACCTGCTCCCCACCAGCAAGCGCTCGGGCCCCCGGGTCCTGACCATCCACAATCTCGATCCCCAGGAAATCAACGAAACCCTCGCGGTGGTCGAGCCCAAAAAAACCCTGTTCTATGTCATCTCTCGCTCTGGCAGTTCCGCCGAACTGACCGCCGTACTGCTCTGGCTGGCTGCCTGGTTGAAGAAAAAGGCCGGCAAAACGGCCGTCAGCAAGCAGATCGTGGTGGCAACCGATATCGAGCACAGCCCCTTGGCCACCTGGGCCCACAAGGAGAAGGTGGCGACCCTGCACCTGCCAGAAAAGCTCGGCGATCGCTTCGGTGCCTTTGGCAATGCCACCCTGTTCCCACTCGGCCTGAGCGGCATTGCCATCGACAAACTACTCGCCGGCGCGCAGAGCATGGAAAAACGCTGTTGGCAGGGCGATGCCTGGACCAACCCGGCCTACATGCACGCCCTGATCCACTACCTGCTCACCCGCAAACGACGCAAAACCATCCATGCCATGGTTGGTTTCAGCCGCCGCCTCCACGGCGCCCTGGATTGGTGTGATCACCTGATCGCTGTCAGCTTGGGTAAAATGCTCAACCGCAAGGGCAAGGCGGTGCACGTCGGTCCCACCCCCTCCAGCTGCCTTGGTCCCAGTGGGCTTCATGGCGAAATGCAGCTGTATGCCGAGGGCCCCTTCGACAAGGTCACCACTTTTGTGCGCGTCCGCGATCATGGTCCCGAGATCTGTGTTCCCGCCGTCCATGGCCTGGATGAAGCGGTGGACTTCTGTGGTGGCCATACCCTGGCGAGCCTGATCGAACACAGCTACGACACGGCGGCGCAGGACATCACCGCCAGCGGCCGCCCCAATATGACGGTCATCCTGGATGACATCTCGCCCGAGAGCATCGGCTGCTTCTGCTACATGATGCAGCTGTCAACGGTGATGAGCGCAGAGCTGTATGGCATCGATCCCTTCAACCAGCCGGGCATCGATCAGGGCAAGCAGGTCTTGTATGGCTTGATGGGCCGCAGCGGCTTTGAGGATAAGGTGACGCTTATCCAGCAATACCGCGACGCCCCCACAAAGACCTGCTGACGTGCCCTTCGACTTCGACCGCCCCAGTCTCGAATCCAGCCCTGCCGCTCACGATGCCTGCGCCATCCCGCCGGATGGCACAGCCCGTGATCTGGAGCTCCTGCAGCCCTGGCTCCCCCAGAATGACACCATACTCGATCTGGGCTGCGGCACTGGTCGCCACGTGCGAGCTCTCTGTCACGCCGGCTACCACACCCAAGGACTGGATCTGGATCCACGCATGATCGAGGCCGCACGCCTGGCCGATCCGCAGGCACCGCCTGAGCGTTACCGGATGGCCGACGCCGCCGAGCCCTTCGCCGATCAGCGCTATGGCGCCATTCTGCTGCTGAACCGGAGCCTGGTCTGCTTCCACTCGCATCGCCTTGCCACCGGCCTGTTTCGCAGCGTCGCCAAGGCACTGCGAGCAGACGGACTCTTTCTGATAGACAACTGCTGCACTCAGTTGTGGGATCAGGTCCGCGAAGGCTTCTTTGCCGATGGCATCAGTGACGATGGCAGCGAACAGCTCTTTTTCCTCCCCGGTGAGAACCGTTTTGTCTGGCGACAAGGCGAGGCGGTCGAGCCCAACAACTGGCAGGTTCTCACGAGCGATCGCATCTTCCGTCTGTGGAGCCTGGGTGAGGTGGCCCTCGCAGCTGCAGGCGCAGGACTGGCCATCACTTGCGCTGAAGCCGAGCATCCATTAATCGTCTGTAGGCGAACCAATTCCATCAGCTGACCAGTCACACTTGAAACCAGTCGCCACATGCCCACGCGGCAGCGCATCACCTGATGCATCGCAAGGGGAACGGCCCACATGCACGAACTGCTTTTTGCCTACAAATGGTTGGTCCTCCTGGCTTGTCTGGGTGGCATCATCTACGCGGGCTTCCTCTATCAGCGCTGGTGGCAATGGCTGCACAGCCAGGCAGCAGCACCTGCCAGCACCAAACCAAGCACCAAACCACTCGCCGGTGGCGTGGACAAGCACCCCCCCCTGCCACGTACCACCAGTATCACTGGTGAGCAGGAGGACCTGCGCAGCACCATCCCGGACACCAAGACCGGTGACCCCCAGCATCAGGCCAAAGCGGTCGCCTCCACCAACATCATCACCCGACAAGCCCCAGGTGGTATTCAGATCCCCGGCGGCATCGCGCAACCAAGCCAAGATGTACTCGACCGCCTGGACGCTCTGTTGGACGAGGATGACGTCGATACCGAGAAGCAGCCGAGCTCCGGCAGCAAGATCGAGGGCGATTTCTCGACCACCGACAAATGGCGGACCACGCGCGCCATCGCATCCGATACCGAACGTCCAGCCGTCGATTCCGAAATCCGTGACGCCACCTCCAGCAGACGTCCGGCGGTTGGCGACACCCCTCCTGCTCATGAGCAGATCACCCGGGATATGCTCGAAACCACCGACCATCTGCTGCCAGATGATGCACCAGCGGCGATGGATCAGCCCCCAGCCGCAGTCGAACCCGATGAGGTCGGCAAACAGCGACGGCGGCTGAGCGAAGACGAACGCCAGGCCCTGGGCGTGCGCAACGCCAATCGCATGGAAGAGTTGCGACTGCATATCGGCATCGATCTCGACAAGATCGACCCCAAGTCCCTCCAGGCCCCGCCCGGCAAGGTGGTGGACCTGAATCTGCTCAAGGACCTGCCGCCGGAACAGCGTCGTCGCCTATTGGACTTGGGCCTGGCCGAGTCGAGTGGCACCACCACCGACAAAGCGTCAGCACCACAGGAAGCCGATCAGCAACGCCTGGTTACCGAAGACCTGGACAACATCCTCGATCGCCTGGATGACGCCCTCGGCGATGACGAACCGGGTCAAGCCCCGCCATCGGATGCATCCGAAGCCGAAGCCGAAGCGGAGCAGGCTCCGGATGGACGCGATGATCATGATGCGGTACCAGCGCCAGACCACTCGAAAGAATCGACCGAAGAGATTCCAGTCGAGGATCTCGCCAAAGCCCTGGACGGGCTCGGCGAGGACGACGACATCCAAGCGGCTCCAAGCGATAAACCCAAAGCAGCAGCCACCGAACTGCCGGCCTGGGCCCGCGCCGACAGCTTCGATGACGACATCGACGATGACGACAGCTCAAATCCGAATCCAAAGCCATCAGAAGATGACGGCAGTGACCCAAAGCAACAGAATCTGTTCGATTAGAAGCTGAGCCCGCAAAAACTTGGAGAAGAAAAAGTTGTTTTTGCGGGCTCAGTTTCGGGGTCCGAGGGGCTTGCCCCTCGATGTAAGAGCCGAAAACCGGGCGCCGACCGATACGATCGAACCCGTGGGTTCCGGGCGACGCCCGATTTATTCACAAGGTACTACGGATATCCCGCGGACTGTCGCCAAAAAAACGACGGAAAGCGCGAGTGAAAGCCGAGGCATTGCCAAATCCGCACTGCTTAGCCACCGCCGCCACCGGCTCATTGCTGTCGATCAGCAAGCGTCGTGCTTCTTGTAAGGCATGTTGTCGAATCACCTCCCCGGGCGTCAGCCGCATGGCCTGCTGAAACTGCCGCTGCAGCGTGCTGCGCGAACACTGCAAGCACGCTGCCAGTCCTTCGACATCACGTTCCCCCGGATGCCCCTCGGCGATCAGCCGCATCGCCCGCTGCACCAGATCGGAATCATAGGCGTATAATTGCGTCGAGAGTCGCGGCACCACGGCTCGTGGCGGCACCAGATATCGTCCCACTGGAACCGAATCCCGCTCCACCGCGTCTACCAATAATCGTGCCGCTCGATAACCCATGCCCTCCAGATCCGGCGCAACGCTGCTCAAGGGCACCAGGGTGAAGTCACAAAACATCGGAGCATTGTCGACCCCCAGCACTGCCATTCGCTCAGGCACCTCGGCCGCAAACCATTCGATGATTCGACTGGCCAAGCCGTCGGCGAAAGCCAACACCGCTACCGGCCGCGGCAACTCGGCCAGTTGCCGCTGCAACTCCCGATCCTGCCCCTCGGCCGAGACCGCAAGAAAACGTGCCGGCCGGCCGGCCGACCGTGTGACCTCCTGAAACCCCTGCCAACGTCGCTCGCTAACCACCAAACCTCTGACGCCGCAAAAGGCCAGCTCGGCCCGACCTCGCGCCAGCAGGTAGGCAGCAGCCATCCGACCAACGGCGACATCGTCAACATCGACCACCGCAGCGCCAAGCACGCCATCGCTATCGAGCAAGCCGACCAACGGCTTGGCCAAATGCTGCAATTGCCGTTGCTGCTCACTATGCGGCCAATGCCAGGCTACAATGACCCCGACCGAGGCACTCTCGGCAATATCCCGACAGATATGCTCGCGTGAAAACCAACGCGCCTGCATACGCCAACCGGGCCGTTCCTGCAAGAACCGCAGAACACCCTGCATCGCCGGCACCGGCACGTCGACGACGTCGAGAATCGGCATGCCACCAGATTAGCAGGTGACATGCCCCAGCCAACGCTCTCAGCCCTGACCGATCCCCTCACAACCGCGCAACACCGGATCGCTTGCGCCAGCACCGGTACAACGGATATCCCGCAGCACCACGTCACGGGAATCCTCCACCACCACGCCCGGCCGCGGATCACCATCGGCAGCGAACAGACGGACATCGCCCAGTTCCAGACCATCGACATCGCGCAGGTACAAACCGTACGCCGGTAGGGGCGAATTGAAGATACGATTCATCGGATAGAGCTTGGCCTGGGTATCGACCTCATAGCTGGGTTGCTCATCCACTCCCTTGCTGCAGTGGATTTCGATTCGATCCAAGCGCAGGTTGTGCAACGGATTACCGGGATAACCCACCAGGGCACAAGCGATCGGTCCCACGTTCCTGGCAATAATATTGTCAATTCGCAAACCGACAATGCTGCCCGGTCGCACCGCTGGTGCACCTGGCCACAAGACCTCAGCATCGGGCTGCTGCCTGCCTTGCCGCTCGAACCACCTCTGGGCACCGCCATCGAGACGACTCTGGCGATCGCCCAGTTTGACGAAAATCGGTGTCTCCACCCCCTCGATAACGATATTGCTGATCAACACATCCTGCAGAGCGCCACCATCAACGATGCCAATGTCAATCCCCATTAGCCCTGCTTCGGCCTTCAGCGCATGCGTCACCACCGGGCTGGCACTGGGCCGCACCACGCAATTGCTGACACAAACCTTTTTGAAGCCACCAATAGAACCGGTACCGAATTTGATCGCCGAGGCCTCGGAGGCCACCACACAATTGCTGATCACCACATTCTCGCAGGGATCGGCCCCTTCGGACTTGAGGCAGATGCCGTCATCGGAGGAATCCACCTGGCAGTCGCTCACCACCACATTACGGCAACTGTCGATATCGACGCCGTCATTGTTCTTATGGCAGTGGTTCCAAACACGGACACCGTCCAAGCGCAAACCGTCGCAGGCCAGATACCGTTGCATCCAAAAAGCGGAATTCGATAGATGCACATCGCGCACCACCACATCACAGCAGCCGATGAAATGGATTCCGTAGGGCCGCTCCGGACTGTTGCCAGGGTAATCAGCCCAGACCGCATTCTCGCCACCAGGACGGATATGGCCGTTACCGCACAGGCCGATATCTTCCTGCCCGGCAGCATAGATGAAGGCACGCCAGGGCGTGATGTCCATACGCGAATGCAGATGCGGTTCGATCATGGGATAGGCATCGAGTTCCGTCACGCCGCGCCAAGTGGCTCCGGCACAGACCTCGATGGTGACATGGCTCTTGAGAAACACCGTACCACTGAACCACTCACCAGGTGGCAGCTGGACCAGTCCGCCGCCGGCCGCGTGCGCGTCCTCGATCGCTGCCTGGATCGCCGCGGTGTCGTCGGCACCCTGCCCCTGGGCACCATGCGTTCGAATATCGATTGCCGTCATCTGAGAAATCTCCTGAACCGGAAGAATAGCGGGGTGAATGCCTGCGGCTACCGTTGCCTGATCCGGCACAGCCGACGAACGATACGGCACAGTTCATCGGTGCCGGGATCAACGGATCACGGCAACGGTTCCTATCAGGCGCAGATCCCGCGACGAACAGCCGATCGCGAAACGATACTCCCCAACCGGTGTCAACCAGCCCGCCGTACGCCAGCGGCGCAGGGCTCTGGCCGTAATGACTATTTCAACATCCTGTCTGCCATTTTCCTCGATCCACCACTTGCCGAAGCCGACCAGCTCGCGGACCGGATCATCAGCATCAGCATCCGGCCAGCTGGCGTAACACTGCAAAACCACACGACCCCGATTGCCGAGATTCCGAACACGTACGCCAAGCCGGAGATCCTCCCCCACCACTGCCGTCTCCGGCCAAGCCAAGGCGGTCAGCTCGAATTCGGTATAACCCAGGCCATGCCCGAAAGGAAATAGCGGCTCGATGCCAGCATGGTCATCATACCGATAGCCGACCAAGCAGCCCTCGGTATATGCCAACTGCTGATCGCCTGGATATTCGGCGCCGACAGACGCTTCACTGGCCGGAAAACGCATCGGCAAGCGACCACCGGGCTCAGTATCACCCATCAGGATACGCGCCGCGGCCCGGCCCACCTCCTGACCGGCAAACCAGGTCTGCATGACCGCCGGCACCGCATTCAGCCACGGCATCAGGCTCGGACCGCCACGATTGAGCAGCACCACGGTTCGAGGATTGGCCGCGGCCACGGCACGGATCAATTCGTCCTGATCACCAGGAAGCCCCAGGCCGCGCCGATCGATGCCTTCGGTTTCACCGACGTTGTCGATACCACCGACAACGACCACCGCAGCATCAACATCGCGCACAACAGCCACCGCCTGTTGGATACAGGCCTGCCGTTCATTGGCCGACAACAACCGGGTCGCCATCAACTTGCAGTGGGTGAACATCTGGGCGTGGGTATTGCGATAGACCAGACCCAGACGATAACGCCGCCCTGCCGACAATTCGATGGTCGCATCTGGTAAGGAACGCTCGCTGGCGATGGGCGGACCAGTCAGGCAATCATCGATCAAAATGGTCTCATCGATACGCAACTGCACCACACCACAATGATCGAGGACAAAACGGTAACAACCGTTTGCAGGAACGACGAGATCTCCGGTCCAACGCACCATAAAATCCGCCGCGTCTCGTGCGGGCATGTACCAGTCATTGATCCAACCAGTCGAATCCTGTTGGCACAAAGTCGCATCCTGTTCCCAAGCACTGGACCACTGCGACCGCTGTAGGCCATCCGGAAACCAATCCGCAGGAACCGGCGGCAGAAAATGATCATAGTTGTCACAACCAGGCTCATGTCGGATCACCACCCGATCGCCGCAGCATTCGCGCAAACCGTCGAGCACCGATATCAGATAGGGCGGCTGTCCACACGAGGACCCACCACCCCCATACTGGGTCTCAGCGGCATTGGGACCGAGCACCGCAATGGAACTGACATCGCGCAATGGTAATGCCGCGGCGGTGTTCTTCAGCAGCACCATGCTGTTTTCAGCCGCCTCCAGAGCCAACGCACGATGCCGTGCACTGTCCACCTCACCAGCGGCACGCTGCCCCGTGCAACGCTCCACCAAATGCAACACCCGCCCGGCGGCATCGTCCACATGCTCCACCGGCACCTGTCGGTGCTCCACCGCATCCGCCAAGTTGCGACCATAGAACACACCCGGCCCAGGCATTTCCAGATGACAACCGGCGGCCAGGGCCTGCTCGCAGGCATGCAGCGCCCCCCAATCAGTGACCACCACGCCATCGAAGCCCCATTCCTCGATCAGAATCTGACGAAGCAGCTCCTGGCTTTGACAACAATACTGTCCATTTAGTCGATTATAGGCGGCCATGATCGACCAAGCACCGGCTTCGCACACTGCCGCTTCGAAAGCCGGCAAATACAACTCGCGCAGAGTTCGCTGGTCGATCCGGACATCGACCCGGTACCGCTCGGCTTCCTGGTTATTACAGGCGAAATGCTTGACGCAGGTGCCCACCCCCTGGGCCTGGACGCCATGAATATAGGCCGTCGCCAAGGCCGCCGTCAACTGTGGATCTTCGCTCAGGCATTCGAAACTCCGACCAGCCAGAGGATGTCGGATAATATTGATGGTCGGCCCCAACAGCACCTGCGCACCAACGCCGATAGTCTCGCGTCCGAGCGCCTGTCCGATACGTTTGATCAGATCCACATCCCAACTCGCCCCCATGCCGGTACCAGTGGGGAAACAAGTACTGCTCTCACCGGGAACCACATCCAGGGCGCCGGCCAGGCGTCGTGCACAGTGCGGACCATCCACCAGGGTGATGGAGGGAACGCCCAGTCGCGAAATCGGCTGCGTCTGCTTGCCATCGCGTCCGGACAAGAGGCGAACGCGTTCATGGATGGTCATTTTCTTGACATCGGGCATCGAAGATTCCTCTTTCGCGCAGACCTGTCGCACAGCCTGCTCCAGCGGGGTGGATCGTAATCGAATACCAGTATTCTACTGGTTTACATAGACGCAATGAACAGCCGTCCATCACAACATGCTTTACCCGCGATCACCAGTATCAGAAACCCAGCATGGCGGAGACAAACCGGGCACGGCGGGTACGGGGTGGTGGCACGAATTTATCATGCCATTGATTGTCAGCAAGGGCTACACTGGCGGCTCCGGCAAAAAAAACACGGTAAACCGCCGCTGTTCGTATAAGGGTCCAATTTCTGCCGGACAGGCCAAAAACGTCCCGTATATCTATGGGCTGAGCGGCCTGGAGCACGTTTTCAACACGTCCGGGCGGCTAAATCCCCCCTTGGGACGGGCTCTCATTATGATGCGACCCCCTCAATGTTCTTTTGTTTTTTTCAAGTTTCTCATCGCTTCGTCACGATCAAAGACCATGCCGCATTCCTCACTGCGTAATCTATGGCCCAAAGACAATATAAAATTTTATCTTTATCCGAAAGGCCATTGAGCCCGCTCTCCTGCTTCCTTTGCAAAACTCGATCGCCTTGTTCCAGTAGCCAGGATTCATTATCGTCAAACTGCAAATTGCTCATTTTGTCTTCTTTCTAATCTCACCTAAGGAACACTGGGAATTCTGAGACCCTTTGGAAATAGATCTATTGGATTAAAGTAATCAACCCTAGGCATGTATAAATCACCAATCAGCTGGTCGATCCATCGTGCCATTTCAATCACTTCTGACCTGGTTGCTTGTGGGTATGCCGCGTAGAATTTATTCCAAATCAATCGAATTTGGCTAGGATATAGTTCCGAGTTTATTGATTTTGGCACCACTCTGAGATTCCACAAGCCATCAACCTCTTGCCTTGTAAACAACCCAGGATATTTAGTTAGTATTTGTTGCTCAATAGAATGATGGACAATGACTCTGCCTTTAAATTCTGGATACGCCTCAAAGAAAGTTTTTCGGCAATCAGATGGCTTTTTAGAAGATGACTTCGAGTCGTTAGGACAGTCTTCATTAGAAGCAGCACCCGAAGGGGCGACTAAGGTCGGGCTGTATTTTACCCTCACCTGGTACATCCACATTTCCCTGAGAAGTTCGGCCTCCTCTCGTCGCAACACTCCTCTTCGCACTAATCGCTCTAATGCAGCGCTGTCTAGAATCGTTCCATCAAGTATATTATTCTATGCTATTTGATCTCGACGACGCTCTTGCTCCTCAATAGCCCTCTGTGTTTTCATCATATTATAACGATAGACCAAATCAGCGAGATAGTATGTGGCATATATATCCAAGCCAATAGCAATAGCAACACCAATTGCAACACCACTAAAGAGTGCCAAGCGAGCAGATGCACCTGCCATGGCAGCTCCACCAGCCATAGCTGCATTAGACTGCGCAGCTGCTTGCGCCGCTATCCCCCCCCTTGCCGTCGCGCCGGATAGCTCACTTTGCAGCACCGGTTCGGTGTCACACGCGCGGCGGGTCCTCCCTGCGAAAAGCGGGCGAAAACCGCCGCCGATGAGGCTACGGGGGTGGACAGAGTTGGTTTCTGACAGTCCGAACCGGCAGCTCAGGTCAGCTGCACGCTCAAGCGCCGCCCCAGCGCGAGAGCCACCTTGTGCAGGGTGCCTAGGGTGACCGAGCCGTTGCTGGCATCCAGCAGGCGGTCGACGCTGACTCGGCTGGTGTGCATTCGCCGAGCGAGTTCGGCCTTGGTCATGCCGAGCCGCTCCATCTCGTCGGCGATCTGCAACGCGATGGCGCGCTTCACCGCTGCCGCCTCCACAACCGCGCGGCTGCCATCCTCCTCCAGGAGATCGTTCAGGCTGCTGCCGATATGCGCGTGCTTGCTCATGGCGTGCTCCTTGAAAAGGCGACGAGGCGCCGCTTGGCGGTGGCCAGGTCCCGTGCGGGCGTTGCCTGACTCTTCTTGATGAAGCCGTGCAGGGCCACGATGCGAATTTGCCAGACGGTGAAGAAGACCCGTGCGATGCCGGTCGGGATGCTGGACCGGAGTTCCCAGAGGTCTGGCTCCATCTTGCGCACCAGCGGCATGCCCAGAGGCCAACGGAATTGCACCACCATCAGATCCTCACCAATAGCTTGACGAACATCCGCCGGCAGCGACCGGAGCCATTCCCGCACCGGCTCCCGACCCGCATCGGAACGATAGAAGACGACGGTGAAGGACGGCTGCGGCACCATCCCCGCAAGCGTACCCATATTGGTACACCCGTCCAGTGTGGGAAAAACCGGGCACGAAAGCCCACGATGTTCGGGAAGAGGACAGGAGACAGCACCATGCTCAGCACCATCCGCCCGTCCCGTCACAGCACCGGTCCCGATCTCGAGGCCGAATTGATGACCTGCGCCCTCTGCCGCAGCGCCAGTCTGCCCGACGTGGAGACCCACTTCGAACCCGCGCTGCTGGAACTGGCCGACCGTCGTTACCGGGGTCTGGCCTTGCAGGAAACGCTGCTGATCGCCGCCCAGGCCAACGGCCACCGCGAACGCCATCTGCGCGTGGATATCGGCGGCGCCCTGCACGCCGCATTCAGCAGCACCCGCTTGTCCGATATTCTCTCCAGCGTTGCGAATAAATTCCTGCTCGCCGGCTTCACCGCCATCGAATCCGCCTGGCGCGAGATCGCCGCCATCCGCAGCGTGAACGACTTCAAACCCGTGGAGAGCTACCGGCTCACCGGTGCCAACCAGTACCAGCGCGTGGCCCATGGCGGTGAGCTCACGCACGGCCGCCTGGGCGAGGAGCGCTACCACAATCAGGCCGACACCTACGGGCGCATGCTGTCCATCACCCGCCAGGATCTGATCAACGATGATCTCGGCGCCCTGACCACGCCAGCCAAGCTCCTGGGTCGTGGTGCCGCCCTGGCACTGAATGAGGTCTTCTGGACCACCTTCCTGGAACAGAGCGATTTCTTCACGCTCGATAATGGCAACCTGATTGCTGGAACTGGCAGTGTCCTGAATATCGATGGTCTGACCACGGCGGAGGTCGCCTTCCTGGAAAAGCGCGACAGCGACGGCGCGCCCCTGGGCCTGGATCCGGCCATCCTCCTGGTGCCGCCGGCCCTGTCGGCGCAGGCGTTCACCCTGATGACCAGTCTGGAAGTCCGCTGCGGCACCGGCCCGAAAGCCTATCCCACCACCAACCCGCACGCCGGCAAATTCCGCGTCGTGCGCTCGGTCTACCTGAGCACACCCTCCGTGCTCGGCGGCTCCGAAACCGCCTGGTATCTCCTGGCCAACCCACAGGACGCCGCCGTG
>CAYONM010000036.1:0-21942 GCA_964405325.1 uncultured candidatus Brocadiaceae bacterium
GATAATGCGCGAAGCGCGCCGAAAAATGCCCGCGAAGCGGGCAAGTCGCGACGGACGTCGCGAGGGGGCAGCGCCCCCTCTGATGGAGACGTCCTTAAGGTCGGACACGACACCTTGGTGCCATGAATAGAAGCTGAGCCCGCAAGAGCTTCGAGTAAAAAAAGGTGTTTTTGCGGGCTCAGCTTTGGGGTCCGAGGGGCCTGCCCCTCGGTGTAAGAGTCAAAACCGGGCGCCGACCGATACGATCGAGCCCGTGGGCTCCGGGCGGCGCCCGGTTTCTCCCCTTGGTGGGGCGGTGGCAGACGGCAAGCTGCTCAGCATGAAGCTTTGCCTGAATACCAGCACCCTGCGCGGCCAGGCCTTGGATCTGCCGCAGCTCATCGACGTCTGCGCTGCCACCGGATACCAGGGGATTGAGCCCTGGGTCCGGGAATTGGATGCCTGGCAAGCGGGTGGCGGTCACTTGGCGGAGATTCGCGCTCGTTGTGCCGATGCCGGTCTGGCGATTCCCGATCTGATCGGTTTTTTCGCCTGGGGTGTGGATGATGCCGAGGCCCGCGCTCTTGCCCTGGTAGAAGCGCGACGTTGTTTTGAAATGGCCGCAGCACTTGGCTGTTCGCTCTTGGCAACCCCACCGATGGGGATCAAGGATGTGACCGGCATGCGCCTGGAGGATCTGGTGGCGCGCTATCGGGCGGTGGCCGCAATCGGTGCAGAATACGGCGTGACCGCCTGTCTGGAATTCTGGGGGATCGCAAAAACGCTGGGGCGTCTGGGCGAGGCCTTGGCGATCGTCGCCGAATCGGATATTGCTGATGCTTGTCTGCTGGCGGATGTGTTCCACATGTACAAGTCCGGTTCACCGCACAGCGGACTTCGCCACGCCGGTCCTGGCACCATCGGCATGGTGCACGTCAACGACTATCCGGCCGAGCCGTCGCGTGCGCATATCAGCGATGCCGACCGGGTGTATCCCGGTGACGGCATCGCTGATTGGTCGGTGATCCTCGGCGCGCTGCGCACTATCGGCTACGACGGTTTTTTGTCGGTGGAATTGTTCCATCCCGGCTACTGGCAACAGGATGCCGAGTTGGTGGCGCGCACCGCCGCCGAAAAGATGCAGGCCTTGTTGGCGCAGCCGGCGCTTTGATCGTTTATAAGCTCACGCCGGAACTGCTTCTTTAAAACAAAGTTGTTTCCGGCGTGAGCTTCTGGGGTCCGAGGGGCTTGCCCATCGATGTAAGAGCCGAGAACCGGGCGCCGACCGATACGATCGAACCCGGCTGGGTTCCGGGCGGTGCCCGGTTTGTACTCTTATTTTTGCAGGTTGTTAGGGTGCGGAAAGAAATAAACGTTACAGATCGCGCAGAGATTTTGTCGATCCTTCAAGGCGCGAAGAGTGAGCATATCGGGCATATGTGAGCGATAAGCAACGCAGAAGGGCGGCAAAAGATCAAGCGAAATGTAATGTTTATTTATTGACGGGCTCTTGCGCCTTGCCGGCTTCCAGAACCTGGCGGATGACACGCATGTTGGCGATGGCATCTTTGACCGGGTAATCTGGTTGTCGTTTTTGCACGACCGCTTCGGCCATGTCGGCAACCATCAATTGATAGTGGTCGGCTTCGGGGGTGACCTCCTCGGTCTCCTCGTCACCCAGCCATAGTTGGATGCGGTGAGCTTCGCCGGGCCACACCACCATGCCACCGCGATCCACGCGCAGGCGACCCTGGCTGCCGAAGATCTCGTAGCTGCAGTCGAATTGGGAACGCATGCCGCAACCGAAATAGGCCAGCATGCCACCGGGGAATTGCAGCACGCCGGCGATTTCGGCGTCGACACCCTGCTGGTCGTGGCGCAGGGCGACGATGCGTTCCGGTTCTGCGCCGGCGATCAGGCGGCTGATGCCAACGCAGTAGCAGCCCAGGTCGCCCATGGCGCCGCCAGCAAGGTCGGCCTGCCACCGGATGTCGCTCTCTGGGATGGCGACGAAGAAATTACTGCGCACGGCATGGATGTCGCCGAGGCGGCCGGTATCGACCAGTTCTTTCACCCGCTTGGTCAGGGGGTGGTGGCGATACATGCTGGCTTCTACCAGCAGCAGGTCTTTGGCCTGGAACAGATCCGCCAGCTCCTGCGCTTCCTGCTCGCTGGAGCAGAGGGGCTTTTCGCACAGGCAGTGCTTGCCGGCTTCGGCACATTTGCGCGCCCACTGCGCGTGCAGCCCGACCGGTAACGGCAGGTAGGCGGCGTCGACATCGGGATCGGCCAAGACGGCATCGTAGCTGCCGTAGGCAGTGGCGAAGCCCAGCTCATCCGCGAAGGCCTGAGCTTTTTCCTGGCTGCGACTGCCCACGGCCTGGAGCACCTGATCGGCTTTCTTCATGGCGGGAATCAGGCTGTTGCGGGCGATCGCGGCGGTGCCGAGCACGCCCCATCGGATACTGGTCATGTGGAATTCCTTTGCTGAATGGCAGACGGGATACTGCTGAGCGTGCTTGTTTCGAGCCGGCATTGCTGCCAGGTCGCACGCGGTGGGTCACAGAGCCTAGCGCTGTAGCAGGGGGCCAACATGGGGCAAGCGCCTGCGGACCTGGCATTTTTTTCTTTTCGGACACAGTAGGGCCATGACCAAGCAGCTCTTGGACTACGGTATCGGTACCCGACGTGGGATCTTCCGCATTCTTGAGACGCCGGTGGGGCGGCAGCGCATCGGCTGCGCTGCCACCGAGGTGGCGGCCGAGGACGCCCGACGTCTGACCTTTGAGGGCAAGGTGGTCAAGCACTGCCTGAACTACGTGGTCACCGGTCAAGGTTGGTACGAGGACGAACAGGGCCGGCGGCAGCGGATTTCAGCCGGTTGTTTCTTCCAGCGGCTGCCCTTCGTGCATCATGTCACCCGGATTGAGGCGGCACCCTATCGCGAGCATTATTGTTTCTTTCATTTTGACCTGATCGAACAGCTGGGCGTATTGGGGCTGTTGCCGCCGGATCGGCCGGTGCTGCCTGGTGGCCATGATCCGCGTATTGTCGCCGCGTTTCAGGAGCTGGAGCGGGCCCTGGCCTTGGAGGGGCCCAGCGCTTGGCCAGCGGTGTATGCTGCCCTGGTGCAGGTGTTGGCTTGGACTCACCGCCGGCCAAGCGACTGCGACACGGCATCGTTGGAGCCGGTGTTGTTGGCGGCGGAGGAGATCCGCGAGCATCCCGGCATGCGTCTGAGTTTGGACGATTTGGCGGCCCGCTTCGGCCTGGGAGCGGATCGTTTCCGCAAGGCCTTTGTCCGGCATCTGGGGGTGAGCCCGGGGACTTTCCAGATCCGATGCCGTTTGGACGCGGCCTGCGTGCTGTTGCAGGAGTTGCCGATCAAGCAGGTGTCGACGCATTTGGGGTATCCGGATGAGCAGAGTTTTGGTAAGCAATTCAAGCGGCATCTGGGCATGACGCCGGGAGCGTGGCAAAAGCAGGGTTTGTAGTGCTGTGCCTGGACAAGGAATACCCATGTTGACAACCAATATGCTCTGGACGGTTCTTCTGATCGTTGTCTGGCTGCTGTGTTCCTGGCTGGTGCACCTGCTGACCACCACGGTGTTGCGTCGGGTGATCTTGGCCATGGTCCAGCGCAGCAAGACGCAATGGGACGATCGCTTGTTCGAGCATCGAGTGTACGATCGTCTGTGTTGGCTGGTGCCCTTGGGGCTACTGTTGATCGGTGTCGACCTGTTGCCGATGCTGCCGGTCTTCGAGCAGGAGGCACCGGACTGGCTCGAGTCGACCATGCAGTTGCTCGAGCGTCTCTTGCAAACAGGTATGCTGGTGGCCGGCACCAGTGCGATGATCGCCTTGCTCTTGGCGGTCAACAGCATCTATGACAGTATGCCGGGTTCCAGGCGGCGGCCCATCAAGGGTTATATTCAGCTGGTGCAGATCTTCGTGATCGTGATCGGTGCGATCATCGTGGTGGCGCATCTGGCTGGCCAGAGCCCCTGGGGCTTGTTGGCCGGCTTGGGTACCTTGACCGCCGTTCTGCTGTTGATCTTCAAGGACACCATTCTTGGCCTGGTGGCGTCCATGCAGTTGGCCGGCAACGATGTGGTGCGGGTCGGCGATTGGATCACGATGTCTGCCTACGGCGCCGATGGCGATGTGATCGATATCGCGTTGCATACGGTGAAGGTTCGCAATTTCGACAAAACCATTGTCACGGTGCCAACCCACAAGCTGGTCGAGGGTTCGGTTTGCAATTGGCGCGGCATGCAAGAGAGCGGCGGTCGTCGCATCAAGCGCAACCTGCATGTCAATATGAAGACCGTGCGCTTTCTGGCCGAGGACGAGATCGAGCGGCTGCACGGGGTGGCTTTGCTGCGTGATTATATCGATGGCAAACGGCAGGAATTGGAAGCCGACAAGGTCGCGCGTGGCGAAGACGCCCATATGCCGGTCAATATCCGGCGGTTGACCAATATCGGTACCTTTCGGGCCTATATCAGGGCCTATCTGAAAGCGCATCCGCAGATTCACGACGATGGTTTCACCAGCATGGTCCGGCAACAGGAGCCGACCGCGCAGGGTCTGCCCTTGCAGGTCTACGTGTTTACCAAGACCACGGTCTGGACCGAATATGAGGCGATCCAGTCGGATATCTTCGATCACCTGATCGCGATCGCGCCGGAATTCGGGTTGGCCATTTTCCAGCAGCCCTCAGGGCATGATGTCGGCGAGTTGCTGGAGGGGCTGCAGGGATCCGGGTTAGCGCCTGTTTGAACATTCGCAGGCTTCGCCCCTCTTGGTCTTTCCGGCCCTGGCGAAGTGCCTGAGTTTATAGAGGTGCCCGTAAGAGTCAAAACCGGGCGTAGCCCGATACGATCGAGCCCTTGGGCTCCGGGCGGCGCCCGGTTTGTTTAGGGTGCGGAAAGAAATAAAGGTAGCAGATCGCGCAGAGATTTTGTCGATCCTTCAAGGCGCGAAGAGCGAGCATATCGAATATAGGTAAGCGATAAGCAACGCAGAAGGGCGGCAAAAGATCAAGTGAGACGCTACCTTTATTTATTGACGGGCCCTTAGCGACAGTCGGTCCAATCCTCGCCACCGCAGGCGCGAAAGCGTTCCAGGGGCAGGAGTCTGGCACCAGCATGGAGCGCGTGGGTCTGGTCCGACGCTGGAATGATGGTCGCGCCGCTGTCGGGATGGGTTTCCACGTGCTTGGCGGCTATGATCAGCTCGTCGGCCGGCAGCACACCGATGTCGCGTTCACGCTGGATCACCAGCAGTTCCACCGGCGGCAGTGCCAGGGGCAGGTCGGGGTGGCTCCAGAAGGCGGCGGCGCGAGCTTGGCCCTGGTCGTTCAGGACCAGGGCTTCGGGCCAGATGATTTCATCCGGACTGGCACCGCCGACGGGGCGCTGCTTGCGATAACGCCACAGCGCGACCGACGGTAGACGCGCCATGCGCGGCAGATCGTCGCGACCCGTGAGTTGGCTGGACATTTGGCGTTCCCAGCTGTCCAGGCAGGCCAGGCGGTCGAGCTGGCCAGGTTGCACCTCATCGGCCGGGCGCGGGTCCTCGGCGTCGAGCACGGCCACCTCGGGGATGTCGGCCAGGACCTGTTCGATGCAGGCCAGGGCTTCCACCGCCAGCCAATGCGGCCCACAGAGCGGGATTTGCAGGTGCATCGGCAGCCGCTGCCAGCCGGGATACTGCTTCTCTTCATCGAGCGGGTCGTGTTCCAGGGGGAGACTGCCGAGATCGATCAGAATCTGGGCGCCGGTCCGGTCGCAATGCCAGCGGCCGGCGCGATAAGGATCGTCCGTGCTGCCGTCGATGCTGCCGCCGTGCTGCTGCCAAATATCGGCGAGGTCGGTGGCCTCGGTCAGGCCTCGGTCGGCGGGTTGGAAGCTGAGCAGGCTGAGCATGTGGCATCCCGGAACAGGGTCGTGAGGGTATCGTGTGGAAGCAGGTCGATGACCGCTTCGGCCGGCAGCCAGCGGGCTTCCTCGTGCTCGTGGCTCAGTCGGACCGATTCCTGACGGGTTTCCGCCAGGGCGTAGGATACGGTCTTCGGTCCCTTTTTGACCAGGTAGCTGAGTTGCAGCCAGGGGCCGCGGCGGGCCAGCAGGCCGATGCCGCATTCTTCAGCGCATTCCCGCAGGGCGCAGGCTGGCAGGGATTCGCCAGCGTCCGCATGGCCTTTGGGAAACCCCCATTCCTGCCATTTGCGATTGCGCAGCAGCAGGAAGCGGCGGCCTTCAGGGGTCTGGCGATAGAGAAAAAAGCCGGCGGCGGGGATGGTCATGGGGTTGTGCCCGTTTGTGGGGCTGCGACTGAAAGCGCAAGGTCTGGTGGGCCAAGCAGTGGGTACCCGAGGCCGGCGTTGTGCGTCACAGCGGAGCGTCTCGTTTGCCGCCCCTATCAGAGGAGTCTTGCCATGCTTCGTCTCTGTTTGCTCGTCCTGGTCACCAGTACCTTGGTCGCGGTCGAGGGCCGGTCGCCGCAAAAGATGCTCGGCCATTTTGTCGATCTCCTCGAGCAGGATCGGAGCGCTGATGCCTATTCCTTTCTGCTGGCAGGTTCGGCCGGCATCAGCGCTGCCGAACGGGTTGATCTGATCGACAGCCATGTCGGTCTCGCGCGGCGCTTTGGTGCACTACGGCGGCTCGCGCCCATCTGCCAGGTGGAGATAACCAAGGGCATCGAACAGCATCAGGTGGCGCTGGTGTATGAGCGTGGCGGCGTGTATCTGACCGTCGATTTTATCAGGAATGGTCGCGGATGGTTGGTTCAGAGCCTGCAGACGACCACCGATCTCATGACGCTGGAAGCGCAGCGCTACGATCTGCCGAAACGCAGGTCGGCGCCCTAGCCCGGGCTAGGGTTCTGGGCTAGCGGTCCCAGCGGTGTTTGGCCCGGTGTCGTCGGGGCCAGGCGTTGGATGGCGCGCTCTGATCCAACCAGGTGGCCAGGGCTTCGGCCTGGCGGCGGCCGAGCCAGACCGCGACTGGATAGTCGTGCTCACCCAGGTGGATGATCACGGCATAGAGTCCGGCGGTCGGCAGCAGTTCCACTGCCACCTCACCTTGGAGTCGCAATTGCCATTCCCTTCGCCATAGACGGCCTTCGTGGATACGCAGGTGGTGTCCGTCCCAGGTCAGGCGGCGGTGTTGCATGAGGCCGAGGGCTGGGAAAAAGGCGCAGAGCGCTGGCACCACGAGGGTCCAGGCCACGCCCCAGTCGATGCTGCGCGCCAGGACCAGGACGCTGACCGCGCTCAGCAGTAGGGCCGCTCCCAGGCTCCAGCGGAGCCAGCTACCGGTGGTGAAGGTCTGCATGGCGGCAGCCTGGGCCGGGT
Organism: uncultured candidatus Brocadiaceae bacterium; assembly: GCA_964405325.1. GTDB lineage: Bacteria > Planctomycetota > UBA11346 > UBA11346 > UBA11346 > CAYONM01. The sequence goes on from CAYONM010000036.1 coordinate 7,343, forward strand.
CCTGACTCGACAAGGTGGAGCCGCGGCAAGCATCGCCAGCTATGCGATCGCGATTAAAGGTTTGGGTCCGTTCCTTCGGTCTCTACAGCTGCTGGGATGGCGATCATCGGCACATCCCCAGATCCAGGAATTTACCGACCAGGTGCCGGCACGAGCGGGGATCGAATTCGGCTACGTCCTGCATGTGAGCGGCGGCAAGGGGTCCGTGCTGGATTATCGCATCGAGCATCCGCTTTGGCGTCGGGCCGATGGCAAGGTGGAGCCGCCCTGTGTTGGCAGGTACGTGATCAAGCAAAACGATTTCGACTTCTATCTGGGCGATAGAAGCTGAGCCCGCAAAAACTTCGAGGAGAAAAAGTTGTTTTTGCGGGCTCAGCTTCGGGGTCCGAGGGGCTTGTCCCTCGATGTAAGGGTGCGGAAAGAAATAAACGTTACAGATCGCGCAGAGATTTTGTCGATCCTTCAAGGCGCGAAGAGTGAGCATATCGGGCATATGTGAGCGATAAGCAACGCAGAAGGGCGGCAAAAGATCAAGCGAAATGTAATGTTTATTTATTGACGGGCCCTAAGAGCCGAAAACCGGGCGCCGACCGATACGATGGAACCCGTGGGTTCCGGGCGGCGCCCGGTTTGTTATCTGGGAACCGGTGGTCGAGAAATGCGGGCCGTGGACTCTGCGTACCAGCAGTGGTGACCGGCTGTTGGCGGAACAGACCTTCATTCTCCTGCCGGAGTGATGGCGCTTATCTCGTGCTGTCTTTGGCGTGCCGTCTTCAGTTGAGCGTTTTCGGGCTCCAGCCTTCGGAGTCCGGCCCTGATCCCCGGGGCTAGCGTCGCCCTCGAAGATCGGAATTTTGTTTGCATTGGACTGCAGCGCGAGCGAGCGCGGCATGCAAATGACCAAGGAGAATCAGGCTTTGCCTTCTTCCATCGCTCGGCGCGAGCTGTCGCGCAGGTGTTCCACCATGATGCGCTCGGCGGCGCTGCTGTCCTGACTGCGGATGGCGGCTTGGAGCTGCTGGTGGAAATCCAGGGCTCGCTCGCGGCTGGGCTGGTGGGCGGCGCAGGCATGGTGGATGTAATAGGTGTAGTAGCCAGACAGGCTCTGCAGCAGCACGGTAAACAAGGGATTGCCCGAGGCCTTGGCGATACACAGGTGAAAGCGCATGTCGGCGGCGGTGTAGGCCTGGGAGTCGTCGGCGGCCATGGCGACGGCCATGGCCTGCTCGTTGTCGGCGAGTTCGCGCAGGTCGGCCTCGCTGCGGCGGCTGGCGGCCAGATTGGCGGTCTGGCTTTCCAGGCCCAGTCGGACTTGCAGTACATGCTCGAAGGTGCCCATGCCATCAAGGCTCAACAGCAGTGGAAACAGGCAGGCCAGCACCTCGGCATCGATGGGTTTCACCATGGAGCCGCGACCATGGACGGTCTCGATCAGGCCCAGGGCGCGGAACGTGGACAAAGCCTCGCGCAGGGGGATGCGGCTGACGCCAAATTCATCGATCAGCTTGCGCTCGCCGGGCAAGACGCTGCCTACCGGCCAGGTTCCGGATCGGATCCGTTCCAGCATCTGATGAAAGACACGCTCGGTGGTGGTTCGGGCCGAGTCGACGGCCTCATCGTTGGGATGTGCGACAACCATCGCCGCATCATGCGGAAAAGATGTAATTCGCAAAACAATAAGGTCACTCAAGTAGTTAACGACTTGACGTCAGTGGCGGTAAGACCAGCTGCCGACGCATCGCCAGATCTGACTATTCCGGGCCCTGCCCACCAGATTTTTCGCCACCCGTGATGCGCTTGCTTCCTAGCGTCATACGGCGAAGGAAGCCGCTTCTTCAGGCGGCTTCGTTTTCTCGCGAGGTCCGTCGTATACCCCAGGCTGCTCCGTCGCGACCTGCTCGCTGGCCGGCTTTTCGGCGGGCTTCGCGCTATTTTACCGAAAAACCGTTACCCGGTCGCAGCTGCCGCCGCACGGTTCTCACGCTTTGATGTGCTCGTCAGGCCTGCCGCACGGGCCGTATCGAATCAACTATTCCTTTCAGGAGAGTTCTCATGACCGACAAGCGTCCCAATATCGTGGTGGTGGTCGCCGACGATACCACGCCGTCCTATCATGGCTGCTACGGCGGTCCGACGCCGACGCCGAACATCGATGGTATCGCCGCCAATGGCGCCCGTTTCGATCGCGCTTACTGCTGTGCCTCGTTGTGCAATCCCAGCCGCTGGACCCTGTTTACCGGCTTGTATACCGGTCGCAGCCGCTGGGTGTCGGGCGACACACCGGCTGGCGAGCCATACTGTGTTGGTCAGAACGGCATGCTCGATCCTGAGACGCCGACCCTGGGCAAGGCCCTACAACAGGCGGGGTACTTCACTGGTCATGTGGGTAAATGGCACAGCCGTTTCGCCACCGCGGACTTCGGCTTCGAGGAGCCCAAACACATTGCTGGTGACGCCGATGATCCGGCGGTCGACGCTGAGATCCGGCTGCGCCAGGCCAACGCTCAGGAGGTGGTGCGGGTGTGTGGCGGCTTTGATGTCGCCGACCGGGTGCAGTGGGGTAATCTTGGCGCTGTCGCAAAGGGCATCGATTCCCGGCTTTGTGTGCACAACGTGCCGTGGATGACCGATGGTGCGGTGGATTTCATCGATCAGGCGGCTGATCGCGATCAGCCCTTTTACCTGCATATCGCCAACTCGGTGCCGCATTCGCCGGATTGCCATCAATCACTCGGCCAGGACCACCGCTACAGCTGGGGAGGTCAATTGGAGCAGGCACCACGATCGCATCCCGATGATGAAACCGTGTTCGAGCGCATGCGCGCTGCCGGGCTGCAGATCGATGGCCCATTGGCCGGGATCAATGCCGGCATGATCATGTTGGACGATCAGATCGGGGCGGTGCTGAGGCGACTCGAAGCGCGCGGCATGCTCGACAATACCATTGTCATCTATACCGCCGACCATGGGGTTCCCGGCAAGGGGAGTTGCCACCATATTGGCGTGCACATGCCCTTCGTGCTCAGCTGGCCAGCGCAGATTCCTGCTGGCCAGGTGCACAAGGGGCTGCTGTCCTATGTCGATATGGTGCCGACGCTGTTGGAGGCCGCTGGCACCAGCATGCCGGATCGTGATGGCATGAGTGTGTTGGCCAGCCTGCGTGAGTACACATCGCTCGAGCGCCGCCATGCCTTTACCGAAATGGGCCAGGCACGTTCGGTGATCAGCGATCGCTATCAGCTGATCAGCTTCCGTTATTCCAGCGAGGATATCGCCTGCATGCAAGCCGACGATTGTCCACGAGCGGTGGATCAGGCGGGCCGGGTCCAGGGCGGCTTTGCGCAACTGAATGCTCCCTTCCAGCCGCATTATTTCGACGCCGATCAGCTCTATGATGTGCAGCTGGATCCGTATCAGAGCCACAATCTCATCGACGATCCGACTCGGGCCGCGGTGGTAGTCGAGCTGAAACAGGCTTTGTGGCAGATCACCGACACCCTGCCCGGTGGCTTTCCGACCGAGCCGCATGCTTTCCGACAGACGTCGCGTTATGCTGCGCTGATGGCGGCACGACGCGAGCAATTGGCCGAGATCGAGCACTATCCACCCGGTGGTCGTGCCAACATCATCTGGCATCAGAATATTCAGGACCCAGTACTGACCGACGGCTGATCGTGTGGTGAGAAACCAGCGGCAGGGGGCGCCTTGCGTCCCCCTGCCTTGCGTCAGCAAGCCTTGACGTAGCATCGCCCGGCCATGCCTGCCCATACGCCATGTCTCGCCGCCCTCGTGGCCTTGGTGTTGTCGACCATCACCGGGATGCCGCGGGTGTTGGGATGCGTGCGCGAAGAGGTGGACCAGCGGACGGTCTATGAGCGTCGTCTGGTCAGCGAGGAGGTGGTCGCCGTTGCGTGCGGTGATCGTCGTCCGCTGCGGCGAGTCGTGCGTATTCGGCATGGTCGGCCGCAGGCCGTGGCGATGCCGGTGCCGCACTGGTGGCCACAGCCCTTGTTGTTGCGTGGCGGTAGCGCGCCGCGCGCGCCCTGCGCCTGAACGGCGTATCTCATTCCCTTTCCAGTCACCCTTGACGCTGTCGGCGCCCGCCGGCTGCGCGTCGTATTTCCACGAGGTTTCCCATGTATCGACTGTTCAACATCGTGACGCTGCTGCTGGTGCAGCTGAGCGTCTTCGCTGCCGCCGGTCCCGATGGTGGTGGCCAGCAGGGCCCGACCCCACCAGGGGGCGATCCGGCTGCGCAGGAGCCGGCTTCCGGAGCCTTTGCCTTCAACATTCTCCTGATGGTCGGCGTCATGGCCTTGATGTGGTTCGTGCTGATCCGGCCGCAGAGCCAGGAGAAGAAGAAGCGCGAGCGGATGATCAGCCAGCTGAAGGTGGGCGCCAAGGTCGTGACCATCGGTGGTATCCACGGCGTGATTCAACGTGTTGGCGAACAGACCTTCGATCTCGAGATCGCTGAAGACACGGTGATCGTGATCAATCGTGGTGCGGTGCATGAGCCGTCATCGGACGAGCAGAAGAAGGACTGAACCATGGGATCGCGACTCACCATCATTGGCTTGGTGTTTGTCTTTGCTGCCGGCTTGGCCTGGCTGCAGAACAACATCTTCGTCGGTAGTCAGGAACTGTTCGCGCAGATCCAGCAGGACGGCGCTCGGCAGGTGGAATTGATCTTCAAGGACGCGGCCGGCAATGTGACGGCAGCGACCAAGCAAGAGGTGGCCCAGGTCCAGCAACGCCTCCAGGCGCGGCCGGATCAGCCTGCCATTCCTGTCAGCGAGCTGGGCCTGACCGATCATCACACCATCAGCTTCACTGCCGAGCGCGACGTCTCTGAGCGCGAGCTGCGACAGCATCTGGTGCATCAGCCCTTTACCCGGCCCAATCCCTCGCGGCCCTGGTTCCATATCAACCGTGGCATCGACCTGCGCGGTGGTGTGGAATTCAACTTCACTCTGCGCGACGAGGATGGTACCCGTATTGCCGCCGACGACGATGTCATCGACATCCTGCGGCAACGCCTGGATGCTCGCGGTCTGTCTGAGCCACAGGTCTATCGATTGGCCAATGGCGACGGCCAGGTGGTGATTCCAGGTGGTTCCAAGGCCGATGCGGCTCGGACTCGCAAGGTGTTGGAGACCACTGGTAAGCTGGAATTCCGTGAGCTGGTCGAGGAATTCGGCGAGGACGCACGCCGCTATATCGAGCAGACCCCCGATGGTCGTTGGCGGTTCAAGGCTGGCAGTGGTAAGCAGCGTACTGATCGCCGCGAGGTGATCTATCCGGAAAAACCACCGCGCGGCGAAAATCCCAGCGCGTTCTATCACTTGGGTCCGGTACAGTTGACCGGCCAGGATGTGGCCGATGCCTTCCGTACCGTCGATCAGGAGGGCGGTATCGCCGTTGGTATTAATTTCACGGTTGCCGGTGGTGCACGGAACAATCAGTTCACCACCAGCGTCAAGGCGCGCGGCCCCGATGGTGAAAATCGCGGGACCGGTCGCATTGCCATCAGCCTCGACGGCGAGGTGGCTTCGGCGCCCTTCATCCAGACCCCCAGTACCCGCAGCTGTCAGATTACGGGCAATTTCTCCGAATCGGAAGTCGCCGACCTGCGACAGGTGCTGAAGGCCGGCTCCTTGGCCGTGAAGCCGGAAATCACCTCGCAGCGGGTGGTCGGTCCGACCCTGGGTCATGACACCATTGTTGCCGGTACCACCGCCATGGGGGCGGCGCTGTTGGTGGTGATGGCCTTCATCGTCGTCTACTACTGGTGGCAATTGGGAACCGTTGCCGTGGCCAGTTTGGCCACCTGTATCGTGTTGATCGTGGCAGCGGTGTCGGCCTTTGGCGCGACGTTGACCCTGCCCGGTATGGCTGGTCTGGTGCTGACCGTGGGTATGGCGGTGGACGCCAATATCCTGATCTTCGAACGCATACGCGAGGAAATCGGTGAAGACGTCGACGTCGCCACCTGTGTGCACGCTGGTTACAGCCGCGCCTTCCTGACCATTTTCGATGCCAATATCACCACCTTCCTGACCGCCTTTGTACTGTATCTGATCGGTTCCGGTCCGGTGAAGGGGTTCGGACTGATGTTGATGATTGGTATTGTCACCTCGATGTTTGGTGCTCTGTATGTGGGGCGTGCCTTGACCGATTATCTGTACAGCAAGCGCAACCAGATCACGGTTGCCAACCGGGTTCCCATTCCCTTGATCGATTATGTCCGAATGCGCTTCGGTGCTTTGGTTTTGAGTACGGTGGTTATTGTCGGTGGTCTGGCCTGGTTCGGCTTTGGTGGCAAGGTGGCGCGTAATTTCGACATCGACTTCACCGGCGGCAACATGGTGCAGGTCACCCTGCAGGAGTCTCTGACCCTGGAGCAGGTACGCGACAAGCTGGCAGCCACTTACGCCAGCAAGCCGGAACGCTTCGACCTGATCAATCCGGACAACATGCAGATCCAGCCTTATTACGCCAGCTTCGCCGAAACCGGCGATGCCACGCGGCAGTTCATGTTCAAGGTGCGTGATGATCAGGCGACAGGGATTGAGCGGAAGAAGCAGGCGTTGGAACAGGAGCAGGTGGTCTTCAAGCAAGAGATTCAGCAGATGGAGGACGACGAGCTGGTGGATCGCGATCGCTTGGACGCGTTGGAAGTCAAGATCGCCGAGCTGCAAAGCCGTATCGATCCCCTGGCGGAGCAGCTCAAAAACCGGGTTGAGGATTTCCAGGTGCAGCTGCAGAGCGCCTTTGCTGGTCAGATCGGCAAGGAGGGTGATGTGGTCCTGGCTGCCGGGTACCAGAGTGATGAGCGCGAGCTGATGTTGCATCTGGAAACTCTGACCCTGCCTGCTGCAGCAGTGCTGCAGCAGTTGGAGCGAGACCTGAGCGAGCTATCGCTGTACGAATCGGTTCAGGCCGAGGCGACCGAGACGCCTCGGGGCGTTCGGGTCCAGGCTCGGTTGCATCCTGATGCGCTGTTGATGCCCGATGTGGTGATCGAGAGCGCGGTGTCCGACCGGGCCCAGGCTTTATTGCAGGAGCAGGATGTGGCCTCCGATCAGGTGCACGTCCTGGCGATTCGCGCCAAGGGCTTGGAAGAGCGTTTGAACGATGGCCTCGCCACTGGCGGCGTGCAGTTGGCTACGGTGTTCCCGGCCAGTGACTACTTCTCACCCCAGGTTGCTTCGCAGATGCAATGGCGTGCTTTGGGCGCCATGGGTGCCAGTATCCTGGCCATTCTGATCTACATCGCCATGCGTTTCGAGCTCCGCTTCGGTGTTGGTGCGATTGTCGCCCTGGTGCACGATGTGCTCGCCACAGTGGGCCTGCTATCGGTCTTTGGTGTACGAATCGATCTGACGGTGGTTGCAGCCCTGCTGACCATCATTGGTTATTCGCTCAATGACACCATTGTTGTCTTCGACCGCATCCGGGAGGTGATGCGCAAGACCGGCAACACCGTGATGGATACCCTCAACGACGCCGTGCGGCAGACCATGAGTCGGACCATCCTGACCAGCGGCACGACCCTGTTTGCGGTGTTGGTGCTGTATCTCTTTGGTGGCGATGGCATCAACGCCTTCTCCGCCACCATGCTGATCGGCTTGGTTTTGGGTACCTATTCCTCGGTGTTCATCGCGGCGCCGACCCTGTTGTTGTTCAAGGACAAGCCGTTGTCGCCGTTGCCGGAAGAGACGGCTCTCGACGACGGTGAGGTGCCGATGCCGGCCTGAACCAGCGTTCAGAAGTTGCCAGAAAAAGGCCGGAGCCCATGACGGGTTCCGGCCTTTTTCTGGTAATCGCCTCAGGTAGACGTGGCGCATATTGGCTCAGAGGTGCGATATGACAACGCTTTCGGAGCATATCGGCCCGTTTTCTGATACGCCTTGCCTGTGCACACGATTGTGCGCTTCCCAAGGCAGTAATGCGCCATAGAGTTGTGCGCTATTCTTTTCAACTGGCTTGGGCTGGGTATACCGCACGCTTACCGCGTTTGCTTGGTAGTCGGCGCTTGCCACGTTCAATCCCTCTCCTGAAATGGATTTAGGAGTCAAACATGCCAAGTCTGCGTGACGTTGCCAAGGTTGCAGGTGTCAGTACCACCACCGTCTCACTGGTCATCAACGGTCGAGCCAAAGAAATCGGCATTGCTGATGCCACCGTGGTGCGGGTTCAGGAAGCCGTCAAACAGCTGGGCTATCGCCCGAGTTATCATGGTCGCTCCAGTATCCGAGGCCGATCGGATACGATCGGTTTCGTCATCAACTGCAGTCTCGAAAACGAGGCCGAGCAGTTGTTGTGGACTGCCTTGTTGCGCGGTGCCACAACCGAGTGCCGCCGCCTGGAGCGTGATATCCTCATGGTTGCTGATACCTGGGGTCCGGAACTGGTGGAGCGCGCCGTGCATTACATACAGGAGAAACGCCTGGATGCGGTGATTCTGCCCGGTTTTCTGGAGCCGCAGCTGCACGCGATCCGCAATTGGCAGGAGCACCCGGTGGTGTTGATGCTGCCCCCGGAAGGGTCCGATGCCCTGGGGGCACGAGTCGATTGCGCGCCGGCGGTGGATGCACTTGGCAAGCATCTGGTGGACAAGGGCCACAAGCAGGTGCTGGTCGTGGGCAGCCAGCCACAGTCCGACAGCAAGGAGCGTTGTGCGCTCTTTGCCAAGGGGCTGAGTGCGGCCGGTATGAAGGTGACCGAAGCCACCGTGGATGCCCATCCCTATCAGGCTGGCAACCAGGTTGGCGATGCTGCTATCGCTCTGGGCAAGCAGATGGTGCCCTTGTTGAACCAGCACGACGCCTGCACCGCTGTGGTCTGCTACAACGACCTGTTGGCCTGTAGTGTGTTTGCCGCGGCTGCGGAATTAGGCAAACGCATTCCGGACGATCTTTCGGTGGTCGGCTGCGACAACCTTGTTGCCGGATTCACCACGCCCACCTTGACCACCATCGATCAGGATTTTGTCGGCCTCGGCCGGCTGGCCGCCACTCAGGCGGTCGCTCGCAGTCTGGGAGAAGACCTGCGCAATTATTGGGCTCCGGCCCGTCTCAAGCTGGGTGGCAGTACCGGACACGCTCCCTGAGTGCGACAAGCCGGGCGCTACCCGGAAGCCGTGCGGGTCCATGGTATCGGTTGGCGCTCGGTTTTGAGCCCACCTGATCATCAAGCAAAAACCGGCCCTGAAGGGGGTCGGTTTTTATGTCGGGCGATCTGGTCCTGTCATCGAAGCTTTTCGGTTTTGGCGATGGGCTGCTGTCATCGACCGAGGACGCAAGAGCGCTTGCCGACGTTTGGCTACCGCGGTGGTGTCACCGTCTGCCGGTGGACCAGGAAAGGGGTCACCACCCGGTGCATGGCCTTGCGGGTCGGTTTCTCCGTGTCGAGCAGTTCGATCACCAGTTTGGTGGCGGCTTGGCCCAATTCCAAAAAGGCGTGGCTGATGCTGGTCAGTCGCGGAGTGGCCAGCCTGGCGTAGAGGTCGTCGAAGCCGATCACCGACAGGTCCTCGGGGATGTGCAGGCCGCGTTGCTGCCAGGCCAGCATCGCCGACATGGCGACGATATCGTTGTAACAGACCCAGGCAGTGGGCTGACCGCGTTTGCCTTTGGGCAACACCTGCTGCAGCTGCGCGACCCCCTCGGCCAGGCCCGTGTTCTCCTGTAGGGCGACCCAGTTCTCCTGGTGTGGTGGTTCCTCAAAAAAACATTCGGAAAAGCGCAGGTTTACGGCCTGACAGCAAGCCGCCGCCGCCAGTTGCCGACGGATGGCGAAGGGATTGCGGTCGGGACCGAGCCAGCCGATATGGCGATGGCCCTGTTCGGCCAGATGTTCAATGGCAGCGCGGATGCCGGCATCGTCGTCGAACACCACGGTCGGCAGTTTAGCCGGACTCGGCAGATTGAACAGCACCACTGGTGCCTTCTGTTTGACCAGATCCTTCATCCGGTTCTGCATGCGCTCGTAGAAATACCCGCTGATCAAGAGGCCATCGACCCGGCGTTCTTCCAGGAAACGGAAGGCCTGCCGGAGGATCGCGTCGTGTTCGCGTCCGGTCATCGGTAGGCAGTGATAACCGGCTTCCTGCACCGCGGAATTGATCCCGGCGATCATGGTGCTGCCGTAGACCTGGAGGTGGTTGGTCAGATTCATCAGCACGCCCAGCGTCTCGCTGCGGCGGGTGCGCAGGCTGCGGGCGTTGTGGTTGGGGCGATAGTCCAAAGCCTTGGCCGAGGCCAGCACTCGTTTGATGGTGGCTTCGCTGTAGGGTTTTCGTTTGTCACCACCGGCGAGCACTTTGCTGACCGTGCAGATGCTCAGGGCGCAATGGGCGGCAACGTCTTTGATGGTCGGCATGGGTGTCTCGAAGGTGATGGCGGCAAACCCGCGATTCTGACGAGCATGACGGGATCTGCTCCAGTGACAATCGCAGGGGGCGGTGCGCGGTCAGGTTGCGCAAAGCGCGCTCCTGGGAGCGCTGAACCCCAGCTCGGCATTCCTTGCGTCATTTCCATCTGGGTCATTTCGCCAGATAATCGAGGAGAAGCCAGCTTGTGTGATCTAGGTGGAGATGCGGCATGGTCCGCTCTATGCGCCCAAGTGCGAGCCCGTCCGACCGAGCGACGGTTTTTTGGCGAAAATGGCGCGAAGCGCGCCGAAAAATGCGGCGCAGTGGGCAAGTCGAGACGGCGGAGCGTGCGGCAGTGCGACGGATGTCGTGAGGGGGCAGCGCCCCGATCAAGAAGGCGCCGCCATTGACCATGGTCCTGGTGACAGCGGCACTACCATGCCAGCCATGGATGCGGACGAGCAGATGTGGAGCGCACGGCGCAGCGGCTGGGTTTTCCTGCTGTTGTTGCTGCCGTATGTGTTGCTGATCCTGCTCGGACTGGAGCTGATCCACTTGCCGGATCCGGAGCAGGACGGGGCGGAGCTGCCCTTGTGGCGCTATCTGGCACAGGAGCTGATCCGGTGAAGCTGTTGAGCTTTCTGCGTGACCTGCTGCAGCTGGCCAATCCCGGTTGGCCACGGGTGCTGCTATTGTTGCTGCTGACGGTACTGGGTGAAGGTGTCCTCCTACCGGTTCCTTTTCTGCTCGCCTGGTTTCTTGGTCAGTTGGATGCCGGTCAGGCCTTGCGGGATGCCTTGATCTTCGGCGGTGTGGTGGTGGGCTTGAATCTGGTCTATGCGGCGGTCTCGCTGTTGCGGGTCCGGCTGGGGCGTGTGCTGTCGTTGACCGCTGCCAATCGTCTGCGCTCCCGGTTTTTCGAGCATGTCCTGCATTTGCCCTATGCCTTCTTCCTGCAGCACCAAGCGGGTGGTCAGGCCAACAGCTACCTGAACGATATCGATGATGTCGATGCCGCTGTTGCCGGCCTGGTGGAGACGGGGCTCAAGTCCAGCGCCACGATCGTGATCGGTGGCACGGCCCTGGCGATCTGGAATCCGGCTTTTGCTGCGGTTACTCTGGTGGTGCTGCCCCTGACCCTTGGCGCGCAACGCTGGTTGCGCAATACCGTGCGGCGACGTTCACGACAGAAAACCGATCTGCGCGAGCGTTTCACCAGCATCCTGGCGGAAGCGGTGCAGAATGTGCCCGTGGTGAAGAGCTTCGCCATGGAACCGGTGTTGACCAACAGTCTGGATGGACTCAGCCACCATTACGCACGCAACGATGTTCGTCTGGAAACCACTCAGAGTGCGTTGCGGTCCTCGGCTTCGATCGTCCTGATTTTCAGCCAATACGGGTTCTTTGTGGTCGGTGGTGCGATGGTGATCACTTCGGGCCTGAGTCTGAGCTCGTTTCTCGGGCAGTTGGTGTTGGTGAACGGTCTGATTGGTCCGCTCAATGGCCTGTTGCAGTACATCAATCAGCTCAACCAGGGGCATGCCGGTTTGCACCGGGTGCGGGAGACCCTGGCGCGTCGACGTGAGGGCAGCGCGCATCCGCACGATATCCGCGAGCTGCCGGCGGTGCAGGGCGGCAGTGGCCTGGCGATACGACAACTGACTTTTCAGTATCGGGAAGATGTACCAGTCCTGCAGGATATCGACCTGCAGGTGCAACCGGGTGAGACCATTGCCATTGTCGGACCGTCGGGTTCCGGCAAGACCACGCTGTTCCAGCTGTTGCTTGGTTTGTTCGAGGATTACCAAGGCCATATCGAGCTGGATGGGTTTGATCTGCATCGTTTGGATCGGAACGTGGTCCGTCGCCGGGTGGGCGTGGTGTTTCAGGAGCATGTGTTGTTCAACGCTTCGATTCGCGACAATCTGCTATTGGCGGTGGATGAGCCCGACGCCTGCAGCGATCAGCAGCTGTGGCAGGCGCTGGCCCTGGCGCACGCTGAGGAATTCGTCCGTGAACAGCCCGATGGCCTGGAGACTCGCATCGGTATGGGCGGCATCCGCCTCTCCGGCGGCCAGCGGCAGCGTTTGGCGATCGCCCGGGTCATTCTGCGCAATCCGCCCTTGCTACTGCTGGACGAAGCGACCAGTGCCTTGGATTCCATTTCCGAGCAGTATATCCAAACCGCTCTGCGGAGGCTGTTCGTGGGTCGGACTTCCTTGGTGATTGCCCATCGCTTGAGCACCGTTGCCGATGCCGACCGCATCGTGGTGCTGGAGCAAGGGCGTGTCCTGGAGCAGGGAACTCACGCCGAGTTGCTGGCAGCCGGTGGGCATTATGCACGCATGGTTGCGGCTCAGGTGGCCGGTTTCGTCAGCTGGGAGGATGGTGACTGATGCCAGGGCATTGGAATCTGCGTATCCCCGATGGTGAGACGGTGCCGGATTGGCGTGAACGCTTGGACAATCTGCGCTTTCTGGCGCGACATTTCCAGGGTCTGCATGGCTTTTTGTGGCAGGCGGCGACCATGATCCTGCTGATGGCAATCGTCAATCTGCCACTGCCGATGCTGAACAAGATCGGTATCGATATCTTGATTCCCTCCGGTCAGGGCTGGAATCTGCTGGCACTGGCGGTTTTCGCCTTCGCGGTGCGGGCCGCTGCTTCCGGTTTCCAGATCTTTCAGAACTACGTGGTCCGGCGGGTGATGGCCGGCTTGGCGCACAACCTGCGTCGGCGCATGGTGCGAGCCATGCTGTACGGCCCCTATGGTGATTTTGTCTCGGGCGAAATGGCGAGCCGGGTCGGACGCGTAACGACCGATGTGATCCAGACCGAACGCATGATCTTCGATTCCATCAGTTTCCTCATCCGGCCGCTGTGCATGCTTCTGGTGATGCTGGTGGTGATGCTGGCGATCGACTGGCATCTGACCGTGGTGCTGTTCACCCTGGCACCGGCGTGCATGCTGCTGTACATCCGGATCGACAACAATTGCGACCGCTTGGAAGAGCAGGTATTGGCGCAACGGCAGGAATTGCAGCATCGCGTCGCTGACTGTTTCGACAACATACGTGCCATCCGATGCTTTGGTCGTGAGGCACGCTACCAGGACCGGATCCAACAGGGCATTGATCACTTCACCGATGCCTCGGTGCAACTGACGGTCAAACGGCAATTGTTGCGGGCGGCGATCGATATCGTCCTGCTCACCCCCTGGTTGGGGGTGATTGTGGTTGGCGGTACCCTGGTGGGGCAGGATGTCATCAGCCTGGGTGATCTGATGGCCTTCTCTGCCTTCGAGCAATTGTTGCGTTCGCCGTTGGGGCAATTTTCTTGGTACTGCACCCAGACCAAGGCCATGGCGGTCAGCGTGCGGCGGGTGCGCGAGGTCTGCGAACTGCCCGGCGAAGGCGAGGTCGAGGCGATGCCACCGGATGGTGATGGGGGGGTGTCGCTTCAGGACGTGCATTTCGCCTATCAGCCGGAACTGCCGATCCTGCGTGGGATCGATCTGGACGTCACGCCTGGGGAGCGCTTGGCCATCGTTGGTGCTTCTGGTGGTGGCAAGACCACCCTGGTCAATCTCTTGTTGGGTTTTTTCGCGCCGGTATCGGGACGGATCAGCTTCGATGGTCAGGATGCCGACAGCTTGACCCCGGCCGCCCGTCGGGCGCTGATGGGCTGCGTGTTCCAGGACAATCCCATGTTCGATGGCACGGTGCGCGACAACCTGCGGCTGGGGCGGAGCTATGACGATGCGCAGCTCTGGCAGGCCTTGGAACAGGCGGAGATCGGTGATTTCATCCGCAGTCTGCCGGAAGGGCTGGACACTGCCGTTGGGGTCAAGGGGCTGAAGCTATCCGGTGGCCAGCGGCAACGCCTGGCCATCGCTCGGGTACTGTTGAAGGATCCGCCGATCATCATCCTGGATGAGGCCACCAGTTCCTTGGACTCGGTCACCGAGGGCCGCATCCGTACCGCCCTGGACCGCCTTTTGGCCGGGCGGACCTCGATCACCATTGCGCATCGCCTCAGTACCGTGGTGGCCTCGGACCGGATCTGCTATTTGGAGGATGGCCGCCTCGTCGAGCAAGGCAGCCATGCGCAGCTGCTGGCGGCCGGCGGTCGCTACGCCGCCCTGGTGGCGAGCCAGCACTTGCAGGTCGGTAAGGGTGCGGAAAGAAATAAACGTTACAGATCGCGCAGAGATTTTGTCGAT